>NZ_JBCNAD010000023.1:0-174369 GCF_050477905.1 Neobacillus pocheonensis
ATCAACGAGCTTCGAAAATCAACAATGTTCTTTAACATAGCTTATTTTTAAAAGTTTACTAAATTTTACTCCAATTAATCCCATGTGTAAAGTGTGAATTAATAAATTAATCAGTTAATTCGAAATCAAACTGGAACATATTGTTCATTAATAAAACGTAGATTCTGTATTATCATTGACTTTATAACTAGAGTAGAAACTAGGACAATATCAATTTCACTGCCCCGTTTTGGTGGTGTTGAACCATATTTCGAAAGTGTTTCCTCATCTATTAACTAATAACGTTGATTCAAATTTATCTATTTCTGGGGGGAGTTTAATGCTTAAAAAAATCATATCTGCTTTGTTAACATGCTCAGTTATTCTGGCTGGAAACATCCCTAATTCCATTTTAGAACCAGAGGAGGCTGAAGCTTCCTCCTACAATAAGTTGGCACAGCGCCCTTTTATGGGCTGGAGCAGCTGGAGTTCCATCCGCAAGCAGCCAACTGAGGAAAAAATGAAAGCTGCTGCTGATATAATGGCAGCAAAATTTAAATCGCACGGTTATCAATATGTCAATCTTGATGATTACTACCAGCTCGATTGGACAACAAAAGTGGACAAGTATGGAAGATGGGTGGTAGATCCAAAGAAATTCCCACACGGTATGAAAGCATTGGGGGATTATATCCACAAAAAAGGATTAAAATTTGGCCTGTATGTCACTCTTGGTATTCCGAAAGGAGCCATCGATCAAAACACGCCGATTGAAGGGACAACCTACCACGCAAAAGATATCGTTGACCTAAGCAAGGGGCAAAAAGTTAGTTTTAATTTCGACAATATGTATACTATCGATTTTTCAAAACCTGGGGCACAGGAATATATCGATTCTTGGGCAAAACTATTTGCTTCCTATGGCATCGATTATTTAAAAATTGATGGGGTCCGCAACCAAGACATTGCTGATATTGAGGCATGGGCTAAAGCTTTAAAGAAAACAGGCAGACCGATTCATGTGGAATTATCCAATAACTTGGATATCAAACATATATCTTCCTGGCGGCTATTATCCAATGGCTGGCGGACAGATCACGATGTGGAAGCCTACGGAACGCTTACACACACCAATTGGAAAAAGGTATCCAGAAGATTTGATGATGTTGCAGAGTGGCAGTTTCATGCTGGGCCTGGCGGTTGGAATGACTTGGATTCACTAAATGTAGCGAATGGAAGTAAGGATGGGCTTACAGAAGAGGAAAAACGTTCCTATGTATCTTTATGGGCGATTGCGGCATCCCATTTTGTGATCGGGAGCGACCTTACTAAACTCGACACATATGGTATCAGCCTGCTTACGAATGATGAAATTATTGGCGCGAACCAAAGCGGAATACCAGGGAAACGCTTATTCAAAACAGCCAACACTCAAGTATTCTATCAAAAGCTGCCGGATGGTTCTTACAATATTGGTCTCTTTAATACCGGGGTATCTCCACAAGATGTAAGCGTCAAATGGGCAGATTTAGACATTGAAGGCACGGCTGAAGTGCATGACATGTGGTCCCATCAAGATTTAGGAAGCATGGATTCTGGTTTCACCACACAGCTTTCTTCCCATGATTCCCGTATGATCCATGTGATACCTGCTTTATCGCTAACGGTTTCTCCTAAAAGTGGAGCAAGCGAAATTAATCCTTCTAATGTTTCATTGAATTGGAATGCTCAGAAAGGGACGAACCGCTACCATGTGCTCGTAGCAACTGACTCTAGCTTTAATCATATAGTCTCTGATCAAACTGTTTCTACGTCACCCATCATTTTAGATGCACTTAAGACGGATAAACGCTATTATTGGAAAGTGTCTTCTGTATCAAGCGGGAAAGAAAAACAAATCGGAATCTATTCTTTTTCTACAAAAGTAACAACTATACCTGCCGCACCTGACTGGGTTATGGCAAACAGGAAGTACAAAGATTCTGTGTCACTTACCTGGAATCCGACATCTAGTACATCAACGTATACGGTTTATCGAAAGAAAGTGAATCGTTTTGGACTGGGCAGCAATTATACGCCAATAGCAACTAATCTACCTAACCCTTCCTTTATCGATAAAACAGCCAAGGATGACGAGGGTATCAACTATAAGTATATGGTAACCGCAAAGAATGCAATGGGTGAAGGCGTAAAGTCTATTGAGGTTCAAACCGACCATCAATCCTCATTGCAATTGTTAGTCCCTCTGATTATATTATTAACTCTGGTTATCTTAATAAAAATATTTAATATGGCAAGGGATAAATTCAAATTATCTAGAAGGTCTGTCACTATTGGCGCTCAGATTGATTAACGGTGGCACTTATAAGTACGGTTTAAATAATAGAATTATATTATAGGAGTCAACATCTATCCTGGATTGAGCAATCGTTCCATCGAAAGTTGTGTTTTATCAGCATCATTAATGGACTTAAAAAAGGCAGCTTGCCGTAAAGGGTAAGCTGCCTTTTTGGGAAAATGGCTATTTATTAACACTATTTATTTGGAGCAACAAGTACACGCATGCTATCTTCTAATCGATGAGCAATATTTTGATGAGTTTTTCTAATTTGTTTTAAATAGTTGTCTGTGACAGCTTCCCAAGCATTCAATGCTCCATTTGTATATTCAATGAATGACTCGCTATTTCGTTCAACAAGCTTCTCTGCTCTTTCCACTAAATCAAAGGCTGTGTTAATTGGAGTTAAATAAAGCTCCTCTAATTTACTAGCTGCTTCACTTACTTGATCTTTTAAAGATTCAGTCACTTCTTGAGTAGATTCATTTGTTGTAATGATAGAGTTTTGGGGTAAACCTTTACGCAAATCACTATTAAATTTTGTCGCTTGCTCAAAGAGACCTTTTAATGTTTTGCGGTATACCCCATTGAACTTTGTTGTTTCCTTAATCGCTTTTAAGTAAAGTTCTTGTCGTTGTGCTCTATATTCTCTTGTACGAGATACTGCAACTTCAAATTGATCCCAAAAAGTTTCAATAAATGAATCTGTAACATAGCTTGTTTCTTTTTGCTGATCTACATTTTGAATTTCAACTTTTGGAACCTCCACTTTTTTTACTTCCTTTTTTACGACTTCTTCTTTTTGAATCACCTTTTGAACCATCTTCGTTCCTCCTCATTTACTTTGTATATTTCTCTATTTTATCCCCACTATGAAACGGAGGTATGTAGAGTTCGAGAAAACTAGGTCATTACTAAGCTTTAATAAAATTACTATATATGTATTTTACATATATAAGTCTTATTTAGTCAATTGCATATAACATTAATATGCATAAAATTTATTATTATATGACTATTCAGGAAAATCATTATAAAAAGCTACTTCTATGGTTGGTTTAACAAAAGCTGTCACTGGCAGTTGGATCAAATTTATTACAACTATTAAAGTAAAAATATGATTGACATAGATTTAAGGCTCATTTTATACTTTATTTGTTAACCTGTTCATAAATTTAGTTAACACAAAAATAAGGAGGTATATTATGTTTCAATCACGCAATCAATTAAAAATGTGGATTTTAAGTGCTTTATTCGCTGCCATTATCGGGATTTTGGCTCAGGTTACAATCCCATTGCCACTTGTTCCGATTACAGGACAAACTCTTGCAGTTGGTTTAGCAGCAACCATTTTAGGCTCTAGATATGGGTCTCTTTCTGTTATTTTATATGCCTTCATTGGCGCTGTAGGCATTCCCGTTTTTAGTGGAATGTCAGGAGGGTTTGGTGTGATCGTTGGTCCTACAGGAGGTTATATTATTGGATTCATCCCAGCAGCATTTTTAACTGGTTTTATCTTAGAAAAAACCAGCTTCACTGTCATAAAAGGTATGATTGCAAATACGACCGGAATGCTAGTTACCTTGGCAATTGGAAGCGCTTGGCTAAAATTTGCGGCTGATATGACTTGGCAGGCTGCATTTTCTTCAGGATTTCTTCCATTTATAGTCGTTGGTTTAATTAAAGCATTTTTAGCATCATGGATTGGTATTACTGTCTATAAAAGACTTGTATCAGCAAAGCTATTATCTTCATCTCAACAAGTATCTAGTTAGTTTCATCTTATTTAAAAATAAAAGAGCGATTCTTGAATAAGAATCGCTTAAACTTTGTAAACATTTAAAATTTGAAAGACTTCGCAATTACTTCCCATTGTTCCTCATCAGTTAGTTCATTGTAATCCACTTTCATCTTAAAAAATGACTTCCCACATGATTTTATCAATCTACCTAAGGCATAAATTGGTACGATTTTTCCACCTGTACACATACCAAATTCCCCTCTCATCAAATAGGATAATTGATTCTACACCTAACACCCAATATACTGATAATCAAACTATCATTTATCCATTGTATTTGATTCAATAATTTGGATAAGCTCCTCAATTATATCGTTTAACCTCATCCTGCTGGTATCTTTCCTAAGAATATTAGAAGTTTTTAAAAGCAGTATTTCCTCTTGCTCACTCATAAAAATGCCCCCATTCTTAATAAAATGACAATTTTTAGAATCAAATTACAGAATTTACTCATAGATGTAATTTACACTCATTATATCCTACCTATACTATATATGTAAATTACATATATATATAATCTAAAAATTAACATAGTATATGTAAAAAGGCAAATACCACTTGAAAAGGGTACTTGCCTTTTTTAAAACGCCAATCTATTGTTATCAGATTTGATTGATTCTTTCTTTAGCTTCCACATATTCTTGATAAAGTTTATTTACAAATTCTCCAGCACCAGTAACCTCATTAATAGCTCCAATTCCTTGTCCGGACCCCCATATATCCTTCCACGCTTTTGCCTTCGCTCCACCAGAAAAATTCATCTTAGATGGATCACTTTCTGGAAGCGCATCAGGATCTAAACCTGCTTTTCTGATGGAAGGCGCTAAGTAATTTCCATGGACACCGGTGAACAGATTACTATAAACAATATCATCAGACGTACTGTCAACGATTGCCTGCTTGTACTCATCAACTGCATTCGCTTCGTGAGTGGCAATAAAAGGGGATCCGATATAAGCAAAATCAGCCCCCATAGCCTGGGCGGCGAGGACCGCGCTGCCTGTGGCAATTGAACCAGACAAAGCAAGTGGACCGTTGAACCATTGACGGATTTCTTGTATCAAGGCAAACGGGCTCTTAACACCAGCATGACCGCCGGCTCCTGTAGCAACGGCAATCAGCCCATCTGCCCCTTTTTCGATCGCCTTATGAGCGAATTTGTTATTAATCACGTCATGCATAACAATGCCACCGTAGCTATGTATCGCGGCATTAACATCCTCACGTGCCCCTAAGGAAGTAATAATAAGGGGAACTTTATACTTCTTACACAATTCCACATCATGTTCTAGCCGATCATTCGACTTATGGACGATTTGATTAATCGCAAACGGGGCAGCAGGCCGCTCCGGATTTTGAGCATTGTAGGATGCTAGCTCCTCTGTGATTTCCGCCAGCCATTCATCGAGCATGGATGCGGGTCTGGCATTCAGGGCAGGCATAGATCCAACAATTCCTGCCTTACATTGCGCAATAATAAGTTTCGGATTACTAATGATAAAAAGTGGAGCGCCAATTACAGGAATACGCAACCCTTTAAGTATTGATGGAATATTTGACATATTCTTTTATCCCCCATTCGAAAATTAATTGTTAGTTTTGCTTTCTTCTATTCGTAATACTGATGTAGTACTGTACTGACCATCGGTTATGATTAATGCATTTAGCTGTCCGCCGAAGGCACAGCCGCCATCGATACCGATCACTCGGTTTGGACCAAAATAAACATTGTTTTGATTATGAATTCTTCTAGTTGGGGTATGACCGAAAATGATAGTTTCATGGCCATTGTATTCATAAATAAATTCATCTCGAAGATTGAGAAACTCGATCTTGGATGTTTTTTCCAATCCTTTTTTCGGATTGATTCCCGCATGAACAAAGATTAGGTCTAGTTCCTTTTTAAATAAAGGCAGTGACTGGAGGAAAGAAATTTGTTCTGGAAAATAATCGTAAATAGTCTTTCGTATTTCATTTTCTTTTTTACTGTCATGCAGCAATTGTGAGTATTCAATTGTGGCCATTCCGATTTTTTCTAAACAGCTATTAATAGTTGCCATTCCACCAATCTTGCCATAATAAAAAATAATTTCTTTATCGTCCAGCCAACGTAAGAACAAATCGTCATGGTTACCAAGTAAAGCGGTTGCACCATGCCGACACCATTCCCTTATCCTATCTACTACATCAATACTATCAGGTCCTGAGTCAACATAGTCTCCTAGAAAAATAATCTCTTCTGGTTTAGCGTTTGTCTTTTGCAACAACTGATCAAGTTCCGCTGCACAACCATGAATATCTGAGATCACGATTTTCCTCAAATTTTCACCTCTCTTTTATTGCTTATTCAAAAAAAGACTGATTGATGAATTCTTCTTGTTTTTTTATTTCAACATAATAGTCAGGAATTCCTTTTAATTTTTTATTTTTAATGAAAATTCAGTAAATCTTTCCAAATATAACGACAAAAACTTTCCAATCTTTGTTTTTCGATAGAAGAATTGCTCATAAATGCTCAACATAAGGCAGGAACTATCACATTTCATAAGAAAGTGACGATGAAAACTCAGCATACATAAACAGGAAAGTATAGAAATGATATTGAATTATACTCCTACAGGGAAAATACCCTTGTTACAAATCGGAAAGGTTGTGAGTTTATGAGACTTCTGGATGTACAACCTAAGAAAAACTTCAGCTACATCTTCGTTCAATTTCCAGGAATGAACATGAATGTCCCTTTACTCTCGAGTGATGAAGGAAAGGCGGTGAAAGAAGATGTTGCTTTATGTATCCAACTAAATAGCAAAGAAAAGGTTCATGATATGTACTATGTACGAACCCATAGTATAAGACCCTTTGACTTTGAAGAAATTGGTGCTAAAGCATTTTTTCGAGTCATCAAGAAAAAAGAAGTTTCTCCTGACTCACACGCGAATGAATCCGAAGATTTCGCCATGTGCATAACAGATGAAGTCTCTGTAGTGCAAAAGAAAACAGTAAACGGATATCAGTTCGTCTTAGTAGTAAATAAGCGCGAAATCGGACTTGTCGCCACGATTGAAGAAGAAGTTTTACAATCAAACAAAGAATCATTTCATCGAAAAGAGAAAGTGGAAGAACGTTTCGCAGTTAATGTTAATCGTAAGAAAAATAAGCTGTACTTTGGAGAATGGGCCAAAAAGAAGATATTCTCGGGAGGCAATGTCTTTCAGGCTGAGGTAGTTAATGAGCCAATCCGAATACTTTTAGAGGGCGTTAAAGGAAAAGTTAAAGTCTTTTCTCCTGCCGCATTAGATTTTCTCGGTCCAGGTGATCGGAGCCATACCATTTTTATCATGAGGAGGTGTTGATAGGGCTGTCCATTATGGAATAAAAACTTCATATTAGTAAAAAATCGAAACACAAGGATTCATAGGATAATCCTTTTCGATTATAAGAAAATAGTAAATCCATTTAATATAGAGACTTAACCAAGCGGTTAAGTCTTTTTTACTGGAATGATTTTTTATTATTACACTTGAAGCCGTCTATACCATTGGGCAGCAGCCTCTACTTCATCAAGGGTTAATTGATGTCCTCTATTTTCCCAATGAAGTTCGACATTCGCATTTGCCTTTTCTAATAATGATTGTAGTTCAGACGATTCTAATGGCGAACAGATGGGGTCATTGGTTCCAGCTGCAATAAATACAGACTTCCCTGACAAATCAGGCAGGTCGATCCCTTTTCTTGGCACCATCGGATGATGAAGAATCGCACCTTTAATAGCATTTTGAAAATGGAATAAAAGACTAGCAGCGATATTGGCTCCATTTGAATAGCCGATGGCAATTATATTATCCCGATTAAAACCATATTTTTCAGCGGCTTCATCCAGAAATTCATTTAACTCTTTTGTTCGAAAAACAAGGTCCTCTTCATCAAATACACCTTCCGCTAATCTTCTAAAGAATCGAGGCATTCCATTCTCTAATACATTTCCACGGACACTTAACACAGAAGCTTCATCATCGATTCTTCCGGCTAGAGGCAGCAAATCTAATTCATTGCCACCAGTGCCGTGAAGCAATAACAATGTAGGTTTAGTTGGGTCTTGCCCCTTATTAAATATATGTTTCATTACAAATCTCCCTCCAGATAACGAACTTGTTATAAACTATTTAGGTCTTTCGATTTCAAAAATGTCACCAATTTTAGCGTAATGATTTCCTGCTAATCGGCTAACGGCAGCAAGTCCCCTAGGGTCTATTCTTCCTTTTTCATAAAGGTCATTTTGGATATGAAATTGAACCACTTTCCCGATAATAAAATCACACCCCGGTGAATCGATACCTCCCAATTCTAAGGAATGCTCGAGTGAACATTCCATTCGAATTTTCGCTTCCTTTACACCTGGTACAGAAATCTTAAGACTGTCTACCGGGGTTAATTGTGCTAAATCAATTTCACTCTGATCAGGCGGGAGACTCGCTGCTGTTTTGTTTATTTTTTCAACATTTTGTTCATCCACGATATGAACGACAAACTCTTTGGACTCAAGAATGTTTCTCGCTGTATCCTTCTGTCTCCCTTGTGCCCGTTGAACAGATAAAGAAATCATCGGGGGATTGGATGATACAATATTAAAATAACTGAAGGGCGCCCCATTTAACACACCGTCTTTCGACCTAGTGGTAACGAAAGCAATGGGTCTAGGTATGATGCTTCCTATTAAAAATTTATAATTTTCCCTTTCGGACATTGAGGCCGGATCAATCGAAAGCATTGAAATCATCCCTTCGTAAAATCAGTCTAGTTTTCTTACTTCAATCGGCAGCAACCCTTGTTCAATTTGTGCCCGATGTTGTTCGTACTGGGCAGGGAGCATTAATTTTTCCCCCATTGTGGCTTGTGATTCATCATGTGCAAATCCTGGTGGGTCTGTCGCGATTTCAAACAAAATTTCACCGTGCTCTCTAAAGTAAATGGCATTAAAGTAATTACGGTCCTGAACAGGAGTGACTCCATATCCATTCGCTTTCACATACTTTTGCCATTCTAATTGATCCTGGTTATCTATAGCTCTCCAGGCAATATGATGGACGGTGCCAACTCCCATTTTCCCGCGTCCAATCGGTGTTAGTTTGAGGTCGATAATATTTCCAATTTCAGCGGTGGAGCGATAGCGGACAAAATCTCCCTCTTTAGCCACTAATTCAAGACCCATTACTTTTTCTAACAATTCAGCTGTTTTGTCAGGCTGGGCAGATAATAAGGTTGCCCCTCCAAACCCTTTTATAGCCACATCAGGGGTTACCTCTCCGATAATCCATGGATTAATGTCCCCTTCTTCTCTTTCCACAATCTCCAAGTGCAGTCCATGCGGGTCATCAAATTCCAAATACTGTTCGCCAAAACGCTCTATTTTTGTGTATGAAACCTTAAATTTTTCCAATCTCTTTTCCCAGAACTCCATGGACCCTTTTGGTACAACATAAGACGTAACCCCTACTTGGCCGTCTCCAATTACTCCTTTATATGCGTCAGGCCAAGGGAAGAATGTAATAATAGTTCCTGGTTTGCCGCCTTCATTACCAAAATAAAGGTGATAGGTACCAGGATCATCAAAATTGACTGTTTGCTTCACTAATCGTAAACCTAAAACGCCTGCATAAAAATCTACATTTTCCTGGGGATGCCCAACGATTGCAGTGATATGGTGAATACCCATTGTTTTCTTACTCATTTATTATCACTCCTTTGAGTTTTGAATTTCCGTTATTCCTGATAACTTTATTTTGTTCTAGTCTAGATAATTACAATCTTTGTTTTTTTACTTTAAAATTAATATTCTTTAATTCGAGATATTTTAGAATAAAAATGCATCTAGAGCATATTGACCAGGTCCAGTTAATGCTACACCAATAGCCACTGCAAGCAATGTCAGATTATATTCATATCCATTGGCTGTTGCCCATAATCCATTGGCTGCATGTACTTTCAGAATTGCCATTACCATCGTTCCTGCAATTAGGAGACCTGCGAGTGGAGTTAATAGGCCTAAAGTAAATAAAATTCCACCAATAAGTTCGGCTAATCCAGCGAATAGTGCCATGGTTACTCCTGGTTTCATGCCAATGGATTCAAACCAGCCGCCAGTACCCTTTAAGCCATAACCACCAAACCATCCAAATAATTTCTGAGCACCGTGTCCTACGAATAATACACCAATAACTAAACGAATTATTAATAAACCAATATTTATCATTTTGAAATCCTCCATTTTTTATCTCGAATTCGAGATATTTATTTTTAAAAAAGAAAAAGTTTATATATTATTTTTCACTCTATTCAAAAGCTGCACCAAGGTTTCTGCCTCATCATCATTTAGTGCATCAAACATATGATCAACCAGCTCATGATATTTCGGCATGATTTCCTCCATCATTTGATTGCCTTCATGCGTTAATGTCACATGTATCACCCGCCGATCATCCGGACAGGCATTTCTGCACAATAAACCTTTCTGTTCCAACTTGTCAATAACATAGGTCATCGATCCACTTGAGATTAATATGCAATTCCCAATCTGTTGAATAGTTTGTTTCCCTTTTTGAAAAAGAACCTCTAAAACAGAAAAATCCGTAATACTTAGTTTGTTTTTTGTCATTTCTTCCTTAATACAATCATGAATCGTTTTTGAAGTTTGCATTAAAACAAGAAAAGGTATATTTGTGCACTTTCTTTTCATTTGTTTCACCTCCCAATTAATACCTTGAATTTAAATATCTTGAATCTGAGATAATAATAATATTTTTTTCCTTTCGTGTCAATACCTTTATTGAAAAAGAAGCTGCCCAATTAATATGAGCAGCTCAAGATTAAGTTCAGAAAGCACTAGAAATAAGTAGTATCATCAAATAAAATACATTCGAAATCCGATTAAGATCAGTAAAATATACCGATTAGGAAAACAAAAAGTCACAAACATCTTCTTTCAGGACAAACATAAGATGGAATAACGATTTTTTTGCCGAAAGGGTTGTTCTGCCATGACTAATTATAGGTCGAAACTAACTGCTTCACTATATGCGTTAATGTCCATTAGTTTTTGGGGGGTCTCTTTTGTATCGACGAAGGCGGTATTGGAAAAACTTGATCCTTATTCGTTACTCGTTATTCGTTTTGGGATTGGAGCTTTATTTTTGCTGTTGTTATTACTAATTCAGCGTACCCGGCTATTAGTATCTCTAAAATTCATCCCCCATTTAATTATTCTAGGTATTCTTGGAGTATTTGTTCATCAAGTGCTCCAGGCAACTGCATTGTTGACGATACATGCTTCTTCGGCTGGGTGGCTCATTTCACTTTCCCCCATCTTTACGGTCATCCTATCGATTCTCTTTTTGCATGAGAAGATGAGTATCACCAAGGCTATAGGAATGGTGATTGCTATCACAGGTGTGCTGCTAGTCACAACAACAAGAAGTGGACAAACCTTTCAATTTGCCCTAAACATCGGTTTTTTTCTCATGATTTTAAGCACCTTAAATTGGGCAGTTTATTCGGTACTTTTAAAATCTTTAAATATTCCCTATTCGCCACTTTTAGTGACATTTTATTCAAGTCTTCTAGGCTTAATCCTTACCACACCCTTTATCATCCGAACCAGGGGATGGGAAGCACTTTCACTATTGACCCATACCGAGTGGGCGCATTTGTTGTTTCTTGGAGTTTTCGTTTCTGGCATTGCCTATTGGTATTGGGGGAAGGCACTTGAAGTTTTAGAAGCTTCTAAGGTATCAATGTTTCTATATTTAGAGCCTGTCTCGACATTAATTGCTGCGGTTTTGCTTTTACAAGAAAAGGTTTTATTCATAAGTGCTACTGGAGGAATCATAATTATAATTGGAGTCATTGTCGTTAATGGTCAGCTTGTGCCTTTGTTGTTCAGCCTCTTCAAGAAATAACATCATTAGGGGGAGAGCTTTATGACTTTGACAAGTAGAATAAAGAATGTGCTAGATACCTTAAAAAGTCCTTCTAAAGCGGAGTTAAAAGAAGCTTTAATAAAACTAGATTTGAATGTTGATGATCTTGCTCAATTGCCGAAACCATCCAATGGAAAGCCATACAATCGGAAGCTTCTTTATAAAAATGAAGAAGTCGAGATGCTTGTAATGAATTGGTCTCAATTGGAATGTGCCCCACATGATCACGGCGGCTCCCACGGCTGGATACAAGTCCTCTCCGGTACCTCGCTAAATTCTGTTTATGAAATGACCGGGAGTGGTCTGCCTGCCGAATTATTCCATGAATACCATCATAAAGGGAAACATTTTTATGCACCGAAAAAAGCCGTTCATAAAATGAAAGCTTCCAACAATACAGATTTGGTCACTCTTCACCTTTATTCCCCTCCAATCACTGGGATGATTGTCTACGACTTACAAAGATGTGCCGCTTGCGTTGTATCAGACGATTGCGGAGCATGGTGGCCTAAAGAACAGTTTCAAAAAGTCAAAGAGATACAAATAAAAAAGGATATTGTTACGGAAGAAAGAAATCCTAATTAAATTACAGCTTTTTTAAAAAAGGAAGATCCAAAAAAGGATAATAACTACACCTTTTTGAGTCTTCCTTTCATACCTAACCTACTGGCAAAATAAATTTTATTAAGAAGTTTGCGGATGAACACGTCTTAATTTTCGTTTATTCCTTAAGATTCGCTTTTCCAGATAATAAGTTGGAATGATGATAGCTGCCCAAATGGCAAAGTAATTAAGGACTACTAAGAATGGGTTGCTGCTTCCGCCATGCCCTTCTTTTCCATGAAATTTTTCATCCCGAAAATCTTTGTTTGCCGTTCCTTGATTTGATGTTGAACTCCCTGTGGTACCAGTATTAGAAGACTGCTCACTTTGCTGCATTTGTTTCGGCGCGAATTCACCATTGCTAGGAATTGCTGTTGAGGCAAACCACTGAATTCCGCCTGCCAAAATCGCCAATGACAACACCACTGATGCAATAACACCTTTTCTGAATTTTCCTTCCTTTGTTTTAAAAGCCTTTTTACAAATACTCATGACCCATTGCCAGTGTACTCCAACATGAAGACCAACTAAAGCAAGTGTTGCATCAGCCGAGAAACCATGGAGTTCACGAATCGTATGATTACCTTCAATGGCAAGACTCGGTAAAACTACCCTCGAAATCAATATACCTGTAATGATAACCGCTGCCATTGAAATTAAGAGCAATACGTTTAACAAATAACTAAATCGTGTTTTATTTGGTAGTTTCGGGTCCATAATCTTTTTAGTTGTATTGATCACCCATTGATAGTTCAATCCGATGTGGACTAGAATGGCGACTCCGATTACCAAACCTGCGATCTCATGAAACCGTAAGCCGTCTAAAACTCTTGGATTCATCAGTAGCACAAAAGTGATGGCCAACAGCAAATCCAAGACGATTTTTGTATAATTCTTTTTCATAATAATTCCTCCAAATTCAAATACTAACCTAACTGATTCCCATTTTATTGGGATAACCATAAGAAAACCTTAAGTTCCCAAATTCATTTTTACATTTTTTATTTTCCACAATCTTAATCTGTTCCGTATTTACTTCTTCATCACAGATATAATCCGGTAAGTGACATTCATTGGGGTATTAAGCATATTAGCATGGAGCTACGTGACCGAAACCAGGTTGTTTGGATGATTTTGGTAACTTAGTACGAGTCTACATGACCGCAACCGGGATGTTTGGATGATTTGGGTAACGTAGAACGAGTCTACGTGACCACAACCGGTTTGTTTGGATGATTTGGGTAACGTAGAACGAATCTACGTGACCGCAACAGGTTCTTATGGAAGATTTGAGTAACGTAGAACGAGTCTACGTTACCGCAACCGGGTTATATAGAAGATTTGAGTAACGTAGAACGAATCTACGTGACCGAATCCGATTTGTTTGGATGATTTGAGTAACGTAGAGAAAGTATATGGGACCAAAACTAGGGTCAAAAAGAGTTTTGGGTAACCTAGAATCGGTCTATTTAAAAAAATAACAACAAGAATCTTTAACAAAGCCATTTTATAAAAAAAAGTGACTCCATTTCCCGCTAAGTGCGGAATGAAGTCACCCTTTTGTGAAATATTTTTTAATTTATTTTAATATACATCGCGTAAATAACGTCCTTGGGCTTTCATCTCATCCAGATAAGCTTGAGCCCCTTCTGGAGTCATCTCGCCTTCCTTCTCTATTACGGAAAGGAGTGCTTCATGAACATCTTTCGCCATATATTGCTTATCACCACAAACAAAGAAGTATGCACCATTTTCCAGCCATGCAAACAATTCCTTGCTATTTTCAAGCATTTTATGTTGTACATATACTTTCTTGTCAGAATCACGGGAGAACGCTGTATCTAGTCTTGTCAATACGCCATCTTTTTGATAATTTTCTAACTCCTCATGATAAAGGAAGTCTGAGACAGCATGCTGGTCCCCAAAAAACAGCCATGACCTTCCAGTTGCTTTATTTACTGCACGTTCTTCGATAAAGGAACGGAATGGAGCAATACCTGTCCCAGGGCCAACCATAATGATATCCTTCTCTTGAGTCGCTGGAAGATGGAAATGTTTATTGGGTTGAACAAATACGGAAAGAGTATCCCCTTCTTTTACACGCTCGGCCACTAAAACAGAACATACACCTTTCCGATCGCGACCATGAGCACTGTAACGGACTGCACCAATCGTTAAATGTACTTCATTAGGATGGGCGGCAATGCTGCTAGCAATGGAATAAAGACGCGGTGTCATTTTTCTTAATAGAGATACTGTATCTTGAGTAGAAGCTTTCCATGGACCGAAATCACGTAACATGTCAAGCAAATCACGACCGTTGGTATATTCCTTCAGTTGGTTAGCGTTTTCAACTAACAGCAGCTTTTTTAACTCTTCATTCTCTGTAAATTCCGCTGCCTGCTGCAGGATTTTTTTTGATAATAAAGTTATTTCAAAGTATGTTGTCAAAGCTTCTTTTAATGGGAGTGTTTCACCTTGTTTATTAATGGTTACAATGGTTTCATTATCCCAAGACATTTCTTCTATTAACGAAGCCACAAGTTCTGGGTCATTCATAGGGATAACGCCAAGTGCATCACCTGGGACATAGGAAAGTCCTGAACCATCTAATGATAGCTCAATATGCCTCGTTTCTTTACTAGAACCAGTTCCATTTAAATTTACATTTTTAAGCACTTTCGCTTGAAATGGATTTGTTCTTGAAAATGGTGTTGGTACAGTTTTGTTATCTTTTGGGTTTACTAGAGTAAGTTGCATCATCTTCACCTCAAAAAGTTGACATTAAAAAAATTCTTCCAATTCTTTGTTCGGTCCCCATTTGATAATTTAATTCAACCAGATGGGTCCTTCAACAGTATCTAATACATCTTCGAATAAAACAACTAATTTATTAACATTTCCAACAAAAAGCTATTATTCTTATTTTACACCAAGACTTTTTAATTGAGTGTGTCTTACATCACAATAGCCATATTTAGCCTTCCGCAAGTGTGTTTTCAATATCATAGTCCTTTTTCTTGTCCTCAAGCCAGGTTGTATATTCGGTATCTATTTTTTGCTCTAATAAAGTCTCTTTGATTTGAGCCTTGCTATTATCATAATTTGCTTCTATTGCAGCTTTTTTAGCCTCTACCTTAATTATATGGTAACCATATTCGGTCTTCACCGGGTCACTAATTTGGTTAACCGGGAGTGCAAAGGCAACATTATCAAATTCTGTTACCATTTCTCCTTTTGAAAAATAACCAAGCTCTCCGCCTTGATCCTTCGTACTAGCATCGGTGGAATACGCTTTTGCTAATTCTGCAAAATCACTGCCATTCGCAAGCTTCTGTTTTACTTCGTTTGCGGTCTTTTCATCTGCAACCAAGATATGGCTTGCTTTTACTTGCTCCGCTTGAACAAACGAATCTTTGTTCTCCTCAAAGTATGTTTTCATTTCTTCTTCCGTGATTTCGATTTCCGGTGTAAGTAATTCCTTTATCATCAGGTAATTTTTCATATCTTTTTTTAATGCTTTAAGAGTGGTATTGTTGCTTTCCAGTGCTTGGCTAAATGCTTCCTCTCCACCATACGAATCTTGTAATTTTTGAACCTGTTCTTCCAATTCACTATTAGAAATGGTTATTTTTTGTTTTTTGGCCTCAGCAGCAACAATTTTATCGGCGATTAATTGGTCAACCGTATCTGAACCATATTGTTTCACCATTTCATTATATAATTGATCTTTTGTTATGGCTTCCCCATTAATCGTTGCAATGGCATCGTCTTTTTTCAAAGCAAAACTAAGTATTATTGTCGTTGCTGCAATTAAGATCATGATAACTACTAAAAGCTTTTTCTTTTGTTTTAATATGAACATTCTTTTTAATTCTCCCTTTCTATTATCATATTTAAAATAAAAACCAGAGGTACGCTGGATTATCCTTTCTTGCTTACACGATTGATTATGCAGACCAAACCTTAACTTTTAATTAATTTAGTGTCCTTTTCGTATTTTCGCTTCTTATTCACCTAAAAAAACACAAATTCTTCTAAGAAACCCACATTTTTAGTTCAAAACAGAAATAAAGGAAGCCTATTTAGATAAGCTAAATAGGCTTCCTTTATTTAAACTAATTAAAATGTTAGACCATGTCCAAGTTTATAGATATTACCATCGCTATCTTTATACGCATATGCAAGTCCTTCAGGCATATATTTATCCTTATCATAGCCTGGAACATCATTTCGGGATACACATTCACCATTTTCATCCACGGCAATAACTGCTTCACTTGCAGGCAATGTTAACGGTAACACCCCAACAGGTCGAGTGTTCCCAGCCATTACTTCAACCTGCGCCTTATAGAAAGTATCGTATCCAGCGATCAAGGCGTCTGCCAGAGGTTCAACATTTCCAAGTATCCACGGCATTATTACATTAACGCTAATAATTACTTTGCCTCCACGAACATGAATACTGTCTGCTACTTCCTTTAGATGAGCCATATCACTCAAGGTAGTTTCTTGATACGTTGAACCGTCCAAAGCAGTTTCCGTTTTATCCTCGCAAATTTCAAGCTCTAATAGGCCAGGAGTTGCAGAGAAATATGCCCCGGACTTGGGATGTAAAAACATGATCGCTGTGTCGGCTTCCTCAAAGTTTTCGGTCAAAGTAATTTGTCCTAATTCTTGGCATTCTTTCCTTGCTATTTCGGTATAAGAAGCTGCCCGTTCTGGTTCTTTGTGGAAAACTTCCACGTAAACCTTCTTATTATCTACCTTTTCAGCTGTTAAAGGTAATGTTTGATTATTATTTTTAAGGACTGTTACTGACTTTTTATGAGTTTCATAGGCAGCATCCCAGTTTGCTTGATTACTTACTACTGAAGCAGCATTTTCTGTTGATACATAGGTACGATCATCAAATAATCCTAACGCAAACATTTCAGTAAGGAGTCGTTCATTCGCTTCATCAATACGTTTTTCACTGATCCAGCCATTTTCGATGGCTTTTTTAAGGTTTTCAATATCATTGGTATCAGAAACTAGATCTGTCCCCGCATTAACGGCTTTAGCAAAACGTTCTGCCTCACTTAATGTTTCAACGCCCCAGCTCATTTTATTTGTGACGCCGCTGTCGCTATTAATATAGCCTTTGAACCCTAATTTTTCTCTAAGGATATGCTGCAAGAAATAATGATTAAAAGTAAATCCGACCTCTTCGAATGGAATATCTACACCTTCGAATTCTTGAACCACACTTTTCTTGATACTAGGAATCGAATAATATGGCATCATGGAAGAAGTTCCATGTTCTACCGCTGCCCGGAACGGAGGCAGGTGATACTTTTCTAAGCTTCCTGGAGTTGGGTATAGATTCCATTTCCCTTCTTCATAATGTGGATCGAATCCATTTTCGCGTGGTCCACCGCCAGGAAAATGCTTGGTTGTCATAGCAATGCTATGATTTCCAAGAGCATTCCCTTGAAATCCATCAATAACACGGCCGATGGCTTCTGAGATAAATTCTGGGTCTTCACCAAAAGTACCATATATGCGCTGCCATCTCGGGTCTGTGACCGTATCAGCCATATACATATACCCTTTTCTGATTCCAACGGCATCCCACTCATCATGAGCTATTTCAGCAAATTGGCTGATAAGGGAAGCGTCCCCGCCATTTTTTATCTCACCTTGGGCGGCTGCAGCAAGTCCTAAAGTTCCTGGCCAAGTGGAAAAAATCCCTGCGGCATCATTCATACCAAAGATGAATTCTGTGTTTTCGTTTCTTGAATTGGATGCGATTAAACAAGGAATACCGAGACGTGTTCCTTCACAGACTTCATTCATGGTATTCACCCATTCTGCCATTTGAGCTGGGCTCCAATTGTCTCGAAGAATAAAGTGTCTTAGGTTCATGTTTTCAATGGTATGAGTTGTTCCCCATATTTTTGAAGCAGCAAAAATATTTTCGCCCTTCTCAACGATGCCTTCATCCAGCACGCCATCACGACTGGTCTTTCTCTTATCCTTTTGGGAAAGTCCCATTCCGCGAGTATTAATAAGCATCATACCGACTTTTTCATCGATGTTCATCAATGAGACTAGATTCTTTGCACGTTCTTGTGGACTTAATCGCCAATCCTTATAAGGCTCTAATTTCCCACTATTATTCAAATCTTTAAATTTTAAACCATCCACTTCAATGAGGTCCTTGACTCTGACTTCTAATTCTGGTTGTTTATGGTTATGTTCCAATTTAATGCCTCCTTAAATTGTCTGCGCTTTTATTTTTTATAGTAACAATATAAATGCGGTTTCACACCCAAAATTGCTAACTTTTATACAAAATTGACTGCTTTAATAAAATAAAAAAGCAGACGTACCTTTTCATTCGTCTGCTGTCTTATTATTTTTATATTTGGTGGCTGATATTCCTTTTATTTCCTTAAACACCTTGCAGAAATAATTGTAGCTGTTGAATCCAACCAAATAGCTAATTTCTGTGATGGATAGCTGGTTCTGTTCAAGGAGAAAAACCGCCTCCTCGACGCGCTTTTTTTGAATATAATCAATGACACTGATATTCATTTCATCTTTAAATTTTTTTGCTAAATAGGATCGATTATAGCCGATTTTTTCCGCTACTGTTTGCAAATTAATTGCCTCATGATAGTGCAGATGTATATAAATTAATGCTTCCTTTACAACTGAACTATGACCTTTAATAGCAAAATGCTTTACTGCATCACAATATTCTTCTATCATACTGAATTCTAACCCATCTAATTCGGACATTGTTACCGCTGACTCAATATTAATGGCAAATTTTTCCGAAATGGAATGTAAATAGGGAGGTTCGACCCCACCCTTAGCAGCAGCGAGCCTTAACATTGTATTCAACGAAAAGTTAATATTTTTTCTAGCACGCAATGGATTCCCTGGAACTCGATATAAAAATTCACCTGAATAGACGCGCAATCCCTTCATTGCTTGCTCTTTATCCCCTGTTTCGACAAAATGTAAAAATCGTTTTTCTGTCTCGTACCTTAGTTTAACGTCCGAACCACTAAGATCATGATCCTGAGGCTGGATATTCGATTGCTTATGCTCACTACGGTTTTTTAACGTAATAATTTGAGATTCAATAAGAGGGTTAACGAATATATTGACTAGCAAATTGCCGATTGCTAGGTAGGATTGTGCTAAATAGTCTAATGATTTATAAAACGTCTCCAACGGTTTAAACCAATTATTTTCAAGATGATTGTCCTTGATTACATTCCAGATTAAATGGTCAGTGACCTTCTCATTTAAAAAAGGCCCAACCAAAACCATTCCTTGAAACTGTTCTTCCTCACGTATGGCCACTGCCATATACGAAAGTTGAAAAGAATCTGTATGGAAACATAGACTATTTTTATTTTCCTTTTCTAATGCTTGTTGAAGTTCCACATACATTTTCTTTCGGGCTTCAACAATAATTAGGGGGTCATTATCATCAGATATGTGCAAAATCGTTTGAAATTGATCATCAACCGCATGTACATCTATATGAAAAGCATTTTTAATTAGCCAACATTTACTCAGCAGTTCATCCATGGGACTCACCTTTCAGATTCTCAACCTCGTCTAAATCTCGTCTATGATAACAAATTAACAACTAAACGAACAAGTTCTCAATAGATAATCTTACATCAAAATCTACTAGGCCATAATTGCTGGGAAAACTAAAAAACAACAAAAAAAGACACAATCCAAAACATAACAATACCTTCCTTCGGCTTTGTGATGCTTTAGTTTGTGGCATTCCTGTCACTATTATAATTATCTACTTATTTTTCAACGGGCTCTCCCGCTTTTCCCCAATGAGTTTTAGGTATCTCGGTTACTAAGACTCTAATATTCTCCTTAGGCGAATCCAATGTTTCTGAAACTGTGTTCGTAACATTGCGAATTAATTCAGCCACTTTTTCTTTTGGTCTACCTTCCAACATCTGCACATGAATAATCGGCATAAAACCCCTGCTCTCTTTACAATTTTTAATCCCCTACATTAAATGACACTTCAACGAAACCCTTAACCGGAAATTTATATTTTTCCCACTTATATTACTTTTTCCTCAAAACCTATGTCATTCCCTTTTTTCTTGAAAATAAATTTCCAAGAGCTTCAGGAAGAGCAATCATCGCTGGTAAAAAGACAGGAAGCAGGATAAAGCAAAGCACTACAAGGCCTGTTATGACAGCTATTGCCAATTCAAACAACAGTAGTATTCCGGAAGGCATGAGTGTAGCAAAGGTTCCGCCAAGTATAATGACTGCGGAAATGATTACCCCACCTGTCTGTCTGGAAGCCAAAACGATAGCCTCTTTTGGAGCTAATTGTGGATATTCCTTAAACCGCATCATTAGGAATATACTATAGTCCACTCCCAAGGCAACAATAATAATGAAGGAGAAGAATGGAACGAAGGATGATATACCTTCATACCCCAACAAATCTATGAAAATATAATTGATCATGAACATTGCTGAATAGTATGCTCCTAAGAGAGAGCCCGTTATGAAAATCGGTATCCAGAAAGATCTGATAACAAAGAACAACACAAGTAATACTCCGATAATAACGATCGCAGTTGTTTTATTCAGATCCCTGCTCAAAATATTATTCATATCATTCGTAGTGGCACTTGATCCTGAGACACCAAACTTTGCCTGTGAAAGGCCTGTGCCTTTAAGTCCATCAGAAACAGTTGCATTGATTTTATCAATCGTCCTTAAAGCTTCTTTCGAATAAGGATCAGCTTTCAAGATAATCATCAACTTCGTGACTTTTCGATCATTTGACATGAACACATCTAATGATTTTTTGAAGTCCTTGTTTGTCAAAGCTTCCTTCGGAATAAAGAATGTTTTATTTGATTTAAATTGCGTTAAGAAACCATTTGTCTGGCCTAGTCCATCAGAGATTTGCTCCAATCCGCCGTTCACATCGGACAGCTTTTGCCCAAAAGTACTGAATCCATTCAAGCCATCCACAAGCTGTTGCTGACCTGATTTCATTTGTCCAAGCCCATTGGTTACAGTATTCATATTTGTTACGATTGTGCCTATTCCAGAAGATGCTTTCCCGAGGCCGCTTTCCAGTTTTTTCAAACCAGTTGCCATTTGAGATAAACCGCTGCTCATTGTTACAAGATTTTTATTGGCTGTACCAAAACCAGAAGTAACGGCATTATAATTTTCATTTAATGCTTTTATTCCTTCAGGCGTGATTTGACTTATAGAGGATGATAATTGATCTATTGTTTGCTTCAATGCTTGGTAATTAGCATCATTCCCCGAATCTGCATAACTATTTCCTAAAGCAGCCACCATGGATTGCATTTGAGAAAGTGCACCTTTTACGCCAAGAAGAGCATTTGCTGCATCTTGGTAGTGGGTTCCCATTTCTTTGTAACCAGCCTGCATTTTTCCATAATTATCAGCTAGCACTGCTACACCACTACTCATCTTTGACAGGTTCGTTTCGATTGTCGCTATACCATTGCTAATCGTTTGTGAATTACTTGACCCATCATTGATACCAGTTTGGATTTGCTTTAATCCACTGGTTAAAGCAGCCATACCATCTTGAAGCTTTGCCGTACCATCGACCATTTGACTAACCTTTGAAAAATCTGCTGATCCAAGCTTTTCTTGAGCCAGCTTTAATCCATCATTTATTTGATCCACACCATTTTGAGTTTTTGAAATACCATCCGTTACGGACCCCATTTGACTGTCAACATAGAAATCCTCAATTTGCTCGCCCTGTGGTTGTGTTACCGATGAAACCTGATCAACGCCTTTAATACTTTTGAGTCTTTCAGTTAAGTTATCAATTACGGCAAGAGATTCATTATTATCAAGGGATTTATTATATTCAATCGCCACATTAGCAGGCATAGCCTGGCCTTTACCAAAATGATCGGCAATTATATTAAAGCCTTTAGAGGAAGGATATTTATTTCCAAGTTCTCCAATCGTATCAAAGTTAAGCTTATCCTCATGTAAATAAACCATCGGCCCTATGATCAAAAAGATTAAGACTACTGGTAAAAGAGGATGTTTTGTTGCAAAGGAAGATGTTTTCCCCCAGAATTTGTTTTCCTTATGACCCAATACATTTTTAGAAGGCCAGAAAAGTTTTTGGCCTAAAACTTTCATGATAAAAGGTGTTAAGGTCAAAATTTCCAGTAAAAGGATCGTTACACCGATTACCACCACAACTCCGGATTTATAAATTGGTGATTCAGCGAAAACAAGAGCAAGAAATGCAATAAAAACAGTTAATATACTATAAGCAATCGTTTTACCCGCCGTTTTATAGGTGTTCACAATGGATTCATCTATAGAGTGGCCATGGGATAATTCCTCCCTAAACCGATTAAAAAGAAGAATATTGTAATCAGTACCTATCCCAAAGAGAATAAGGATTAAGAGCATTTGCGTAAGACTTGTAATCGGAAATCCGGCTTTATCAATTAATTGAGCTGCAATTCCCATGGAACAAAGATAGGAAAAGGCTACAGCCACTAAAGATACAAAAGGAGTAACTACCGATCTAAACGCAATGACAAGTACCACTAAAATAAAAATAACTGTCAATGCAGCACTTTTCTCCACACCACCCTGAGATGCTTTCAGATAATCATTATTGATAAAGTCTTCACCGCTTAAGTAGTATTCCACAGGAACTTTACTGAGTTTGCTATCCAGTTCTTTTTTGATGTCATCTACTTCTCTTGATTTCTTATCAAGCTTAAAACTGACCATAAGAGTTGTGCCATCTTTGGAAACTAAAGAGCTTTTGGCATCCGGCATGCTAAAAGGATCGATCATATCTGTAATCCCTAGCACTTTGCTACTATCGCTAATGGCCTTCACAGCGTCACCAATTTTGTCCATTTCACCATCTGAAATTTTATCTTTATTGTAAAAAACGATAAGATCGTTGGTCCCTTTAGCTTTATCAATCTTCTTTAAAATTTTATCTGCGATAACTGAAGGGCTTTTACTATTTGCTCCTTGCTGCCCTTTTTGTCTTAATATTGCATTGATATCTGGCTGAATGACTGTAAGCACAATAGTTGCGATTAGCCATATAGAAAAAATAGCCCAACGGCCCTTTATAATCTTTCTCACCTTGTATCCTCCCAGCGATTTTGTTTAAATTATTTATTTGCCCGCACAACACCACTAGTTATTATTTAAACACTCTGTTGATTTAATGGCACAAAAAAAGTATATTAAATCTAATTGCAGGTAACAATATGCAATTTAAAAACATGTGTTATTAAATAGACATTTTTTTATAATTTGTTCAATAAAAGCCAGATAGAAGAGATTTGGTTTTTCAAAAAGGAGGAGCATAATGTGGTTGGCGTAAAAGGGAACAGACGAACATTGTATAGCAAAAAAGTCATTATTGATGCTTTTTTAATGCTGCTCCAAGTAAAAGACTTAAATAAAATTACGGTTACAGATATTTGCAAAAAAGCAGATATTAATCGAGGAACTTTTTACTCTTATTACAATGATCCGTTTGATTTAATGAGAAGTATCGAGGAAGAAATGATAGAGAAAATGATGAATACCATTAATATTTCAGGGGACGAATCCCTGCAAAATATGCTTAGTGAAATTTTTAATTTGATTTCTGAAAATAAAGAGCTTTGTAAGATTATTTTTAATGAAAAAAATAGCTCTCATGTACTAAGTACTATTTTGAATTCTGCTTATGATCGAACAATTGAAGAAAGAAGAAAACAGTTTCCAAATGCAAATGAGATTCAATTAGATTATTTTTTCACTTATATAACAGGTGGAACGATTGAAATAATAAGAAAATGGATAAATGAGGATATGAAAATTCCTACGGAGGAAGTTGTACATATCTTAGAAAGTCTGTATGCTCCTAATCTCAATACTTGTTAAAAAATCAAGAAACCGTCAAGATTGATCTCGACGGTTTAAACACATTTATTAAGGAATGTATAAAATTAATAAGCGGTCCAACCTGCATCCCCCGTAATAACTTTTTGTGAAAAGTAAATCCGCCAAATATTACTCGGCCTTGTTGGCTACCCCACCCGTTTCTCCATCTAGATTTCGGTCGCCTATCGACCCTATTGGCTACCCAAACGGATACTCCTACTGGATTTCGGTCGTCTATCGGTCCTGTTGGCTACCCAAATCGCCACTCCATCTGGATTTCGGTAGCCAAGCGACCAGAGTTTGGATGTTGGTTATGGTTAGGTCGTTTCCAAGCTTTTTTGTTGTACCTTTCCTAAAGCGGCCTTAGGCTCTACCGCGGAAGCTTGTTTACCCTTCTTGATAAAGAAGGAAAGAAGTAAACCGATGATGCCGATTCCAATTATGACGAGATAGGCGTCATTAATCCCCTGTATAGTGGCTTCTTTAATAAGCTGCCCTTGGTTCAAGCCTTTAGCAGCTGCAGTAGGAATCATATCCTGCAAATGTGATTTCGTACGGTCCGACATTACGGTAACAAGAAGCGAAGTCCCAACGGCACCTGCCACTTGCCGAACGGTATTGCTTATCGCCGTACCGTGTGCATTTAAACTCTGTGGCAGTTGATTCAAACCGGCAGTCTGTAAAGGCATCATCATCAAGGCCATCCCAATACGGCGTCCAGTAGACATGAGAACCAAATAGATATAACTTGTCGAGTCCGTCAAGTTTGTAAAGCCAAGCGTTGTAATTATGGTAATAATCATTCCGATGACAGTTAGCCATTTTGCGCCAAAGCGATCGAACAGTTTGCCAGTAACCGGCATAAGTAATCCCATTATTAGCGCGCCCGGCAGAAGGAGAAGACCGGACTCGATAGGCGAGTAACCACGGATATTCTGAAGATAAAGCGGAAGCAGCATCATATCTGCATACATCACCATGGTAACTGCGATATTGATAATGGTTGTTAATGAGAACATATTGTACTTGAATGCACGCAAGTCAAGCAGTGGATTTTTCGACTTCAGTGCCTTCCATGAAAAAAGTGCGAGCGCCAGGATACCTGTAGCAATCGTACTTAGTACCTCCTTGTCTGACCATCCAAGGCTACCAGCCCGGCTGAAACCATAGAGCAATGCACCGAAACCAATAGTAGAGAGTGCGACACTTAAAATATCAAGTCTTTTCTTAATTGGCTCTGATACATTTCGGAGATAAATGAATCCTAATACAATAACAAGGATCGCAATTGGGATCATTCCGTAAAACATTGTTTCCCATTTATAGTTTTCAAGAATGTAGCCGGCAAGTGTAGGCCCAATCGCTGGGGCGAAAATAATCGCAAGCCCGACCATCCCCATGGCTCCGCCTCTTTTGTCAGGAGGAAAGATTGTCAGAATAACATTCGTAAGCAGCGGCATAATGATTCCTGCACCGGCCGCCTGAATCATGCGTCCGGTCAATAATAAAGGAAATCCCGTTGCTAAGCTTGAAACGACAGTCCCCGCTAGAAAGATAAACATGGAAGCCTGGAAGAGCTGTCGTGTGCTAAACCGCTGCATTAAGTAGGCGGTAATGGGAATCAAGACACCGTTTACCAGCATGTAACCTGTAGTTAACCACTGGGCTGTTGAAGCTGAAATTTTAAACTCAACCATGAGCTCAGGAGTAGCGACGCTCATTACGGTTTGGTTTAAGGTTGCAATGAAAGCACCTAAAATCATAATGAACATAATAGGCCCTTTTTTTATCGAGTTTGTGACAATTTTATGATTATTGTTCAATTTTCTTCTATCCTTTCTAAGGTGAATATAGACTTTTTTTACAATGTGTTTAATAATTAACATTGTATAAATTACATTATAAGTGGAAAGTTAGTTCTGACAACCGTCAATTTCTGAGAAAGTGTATATTAGTTATCATTCTTTTCAGGTTTTGTCGTAAATATCGAAGATAATAGACGGAAATAAAATAATTGTAAATTTACCAATAGAAGGGTGCATTAATAGAGATGGACAATAAAAATCCACGAGTAGATCCTCGGATCATTCGTACGCGCCAATTAATCAAGGATGCCTTAATAGATTTGATGCAGGAGATGGACATTAATAAAATAACGGTTAATCGCATCGCAGAACGCGCTACCATTAACCGTGTTACGTTTTATCTTCATTACAATGATATTCAAGACATGCTGGAGAAAATGGCACAGGAAATGGCCGAGGATATTGAGAGTATCATGAGGAGTACGACAACTAACCAAAATTCCTCTGAAGAAATTGGGTGGTTAAAGCTTGTTGCCCTGCTTGAGTACATTTCCGAAAATGCAAAATTCTATAAAGTCGTTCTTGGGTCCAGACGAACGCCAATCTTTACAGAGCGTTTGTTATCTATACTTACTGAAACCATAACCGAGAAAATTGAGAATAACGCCATACTCACTGCTAATGGCATTCAAAGGGATATTGCAATTTGGCACGGATCGTCGGCTCTAATTGGCACGATTTCGGCTTGGTTACGTAAGGATATGCCGTATACACCGCAGTTTTTGGCTAAACAGCTGTATTTGCTTTTTAAATTAAATAAGGAGAATAGATAATCAACATAAAAAAGCAGGGAATGTCATTTTTTTATGGGGGAAGCTTTATTAAAATGAAGTTAACAATTCAATTTTAAAGGCACACTAAAAAACCCCTTCCCTAATAAAAAATTAGAAAAGGGGTTGAACGGTTTTAATTTGTCTGTTTAATCCGGTAAATGAAGTTACAACCTTACACAGTTTACTTTTAAAGTTGGTTGTTTCTGTATTGAAGTTTCGCCCTGGCACTATTTTATCAACCTTGGCTGGTATTGCTTACCTTTTCCCTGGATAAAGCCTTTTTAAACTGTTCGATTAATACAGGAACAATTTCAAATGCATCGCCTACAATTCCATAATGACAGTTTTGAAAAATAGGGGCTTCTTTGTCCTTATTGATGGCAATGATTAAACCAGAGTTTTTCATTCCGACAATATGTTGGATAGCACCTGAAATGCCAATCGCAAAATAGATTTTTGGCGTTACCGTCACACCGGTTTGCCCAACTTGATGAGGGTGCTCAATCCAACCTGCTTCCACCACATCCCTGCTGGCACCAACCGCTCCACCTAGTGCTTCCGCCAATTGGTGGATTAACTGAAATCCATCAAAGCTCCCCAAACCTTTTCCGCCGGCAACAATAATGTCCGCTTCGTCAATTCGTACTTTTTTAACAGTCGCCTTTACGATTTCCAAAACTTTTGTGCGGATATCTTCTTCCTTTAGGGATATCGTTTCCTCAACCACCTTGCCTTTTCTCCCTGACTCCGGGGTCAGCGCCTTCATGACTTTAGCGCGCACTGTTGCCATTTGCGGCCTGTATTTTTTACATAAAATGGTCGCCATAATATTTCCGCCAAAAGCCGGCCTGCTCGCCAATAGTAACCCAGTTTCTTCTTCTACATCTAGCTCCGTCGTATCCGCCGTCAACCCTGTGGGCATATCGGTGGCTACTGCGCTTGCCAAGTCTTTTCCCGTCGAGGTGGCCCCGAAGAGGATAATTTCTGGTTTATATTTATCCGTACATTCCAGCAGCGCCCTCATGAAAGATTCGGTGCGGTAGTGTTTAAAGATGGGTTGATCATAAACATATACGGTATCTGCTCCATATTCAAAAACGGTTTTTGTTAAATGTTTAACATTTTCTCCGATTAGAATACCCGCCAATTCCACTCCCCGTTTGTCTGCCAACTTTCTACCGGCACCTAGTAGTTCTAGAGATACAGAAGCTACCACTCCATCCTTCTGTTCAATGAATACCCAAACACCTTTGTAATCTTGAAAATCCACTTACATATCCCCCTTTGCTTCAAACAGTTCTTTCTTTTCAAGCAGGATAGAAAGCAATTGCTCTACTTGTGACGCTGGGTTGCCTTCAAAGAATGTTCCCCCTGCCGGTTTTTGTGGTGCCCATACTTTAGAGACAATCGTTGGGGAGCCCTTCAAACCAAGTTGTTTAATATCTACCCCTTCTAGGTCATCAACAGACCAGATATGGGGCTTATATCTGGCAGCTTTGATCATGTTTGGAAGCGGAGAGTACGGTACTTCATTAATTGTTTTTTCAACAGAAAACAAACACGGCAAAGTGGACTTTACGACTTCATAACCTTCCTCTAACTTGCGATGGACAATGGCATACCCTTCTTCATGATTGATTTCCTCTACTTTGTTCACCGAAGTCAGCGGTGGAATATCGAGCCTCCTTGCTATTCCAGGTCCGACTTGCCCGGTATCTCCATCGATGGACATTTTTCCGCAAATAATCAAATCTACTGGCATCGTTTTAGAAATTTTTTCTATTGCCTTTGTCACAGCATAGCTTGTTGCCAATGTATCTGCACCCGCAAACCGGCGGTCCGTTATCAAATAACCCTCATCGGCACCTATTTCAATGCATGTTTTAATCGCGTTAACCGCGGGAGGCGGCCCCATTGTAACAACGGATACGATTCCCCCATATTTTTCCTTTAGACGAACCGCTTCTTCCACAGCATGAGCATCATATGGATTCAATATCGCAGGCGCTGTCCTACGGTCCATCGTGTTTGTTTTTGGATTCATCTTGATAATTTTGGTGTCAGGTACTTGCTTGATGCAGGCTACAATATGTAGCATCAAACCCCTCCTTTTAAAAAAAAGCATATGGTCCTTTTCTTAACCGCAAAAAGACACTCTCCGAATGTTTCCGGGTAAATGGCCTTTTTACGCCCGTTTACAATTACTTTATTAAAAGAGATGGACTTACATTCGAATTTTCTGACAAAATATAAGTAAATGTTGGCAATGAAAAGCATTTGAATAAATGGATAAAATAAAAAGAATAATTTTTTTCGTAAATTTAAGGAGGAATTCACTTGAAATATACCGTTATTACTGGTGCTAGTTCAGGGATTGGATATGAAACCGCTCTAGCTTTTGCCTCTCGGGGAAAAAACTTAGTCTTAGTAGCTCGTAGAAATGTAGAACTGGAAAAATTAAAATCAGAGATTGTAAAAATAACCTCAAACTTAGATGTAGTCATTATCGCAACTGATTTATCTGTTACTAAAAATGTTTACGATCTATACGAAGGTCTTCGAGATTATCAAATTGAAACGTGGATTAATAATGCAGGCTTTGGTAATTTCGCTACAGTTGGAAATCAAAATTTAAATAAGATAGAGACCATGCTCCATCTAAATATTGAAGCACTAACGATTCTTTCCACTCTATATGTCCGTGATTATTTAAATGTTGAAGGGTCACAACTAATTAATGTTTCATCAGCAGGGGGATATCGGATTATTGAAGATTCCGTTACGTATTGTGCAACAAAGTTTTATGTAAGTGCATTTACAGAAGGGCTTGCACAGGAATTAAAAGGACTTGGTGCAAAGATGAAAGCAAAAGTCTTAGCTCCTGCTTCAACTGAAACAGAATTTGCAAAGCATGCCTTTGGTCTTGAAGAATTTAGTTTAAAAGGTGTATTGCCAAAGTATCATACTGCAAAAGAAATGGCTGCATTTATGCTTAAGCTCTATGACAGTGAAAAAATATTAGGATATGTAAGTGGCATTACATACGAGTTTGAACTGAAAGACCCTGTTTTTCCTTATGTTGCAATCAAAAAGAACTAATTTGGATAAATAATTAATTTAAAAAAGACTATCGGCAATCCCGAATTTTTTCGAATTTGCCGATAGTCTGAACTCCATTAATAATTAAAACGATTTTTTAATTCTTCCAGAGTCAGTTCACCCACTTTTTCAACTGGCTTATTGGAGGTTGAGAAATAGGGATTTGATGTCATAAAATTCTTTTCAACATAGTTAAAGTCTAAAATGTCTACAACCCCGTTTTTATTTAAGTCTTCCTTTAATCTATCTCCTGTATTTCCTGCATTATTTGCCACCAACTTTGCATCATAAATGTCAATGACATTATCCCCGTTTACATCGCCTGCTGCTGCTGTATCCGTATATAGGCTATAGTAAATTCCTTGTACTTTTCCATCAATGGTTCTACTTAATTGTAGCTTTTTGTTGTATTGGTAATGCCCTGGAATATTGACCACCAATGTATATTCATCCGTAACTGCAGGAATATCCGTAATCGTCATATAACCATTTTCTGAAATAGATGCACTATATTTTTTACCTTTTTTATCAACAAGATACGCTTTTACACCAATCTTCGAATAGTCTAGATCATAATTTTCAAAGTTTACAGCTTCACCATGATAGTAGCCCTCTAACATGGAGTGCTGAGAGGTGAATTTAAATCGATCTGCAAAGGTTGGTAGCGTAACCTTACTACCAGAACTTGTTTGATAAGCTGATTCTTGATATCTGAATCCACTGTCTACGATGTAATTATGATCATCAATCACTTTTAAATTTATATCTAACAAATTAATATCACCATCAATTGAAACTGGTAATTTCGTTTTTTTGTCAGAAATATCTACTGCGAACGTTGAAATATTCGACCATATGTCTTTTGTTATTACTGGCTTTGCAACTCGAATATCCCAATTATTTTTCTTTGCCAAATCGTCTAATTGTTGTGATGGTTTAACGTCTACGACTTTATAGAAATTCGGAATATCGATGGTTACATTCGCACTTGTTAAATCTTTTCCGTTATGAACGGTAAAAGTATTTACAAATTCTGATCCAAGACTTACTCCCTTTGTTACCGGTTTTAACGTTGCATATTTGGTACCTTTATTGATCATCGTAAAGTCTGGGAAAGTCGGGTTTCCTGCAGTCGCATAGTCATACGTGTAAATTGCGATATTCGTTGGATAGTTCGCATATTCTTCTGGTAAAACACCGAATTTAAAGTCGCCATTTGCAGTAGGGATAAATTGTGCTGTCGGCCAATAAGAGTCTTGATAAGCATACACTGTATTCATTTCTTGTGTAAGATCATGACCTCTACTCTTCAAATAGTCAATGGTATCATCATGAATATTTCCGTGGACCCAGTACGCTGTGTAATCTTGTCCATCATAATTCTCGGTTGTTAAATCATCATTCGAAATTTCATGAAGTCCATATTTCTTATCAAATACTACAGTTGGGGCCGTATTATCGATCACCATGTCATTATCAATTTTATATGTTTTTCCATCTACCCCTGTACCGATATAAGAAACAATGTACTTCCCTTCTTTAAGTGGTTCATATTCAAGTGATAAAGGTTTATTGGGATCACCGGTGAAATATTTTACCTCACCAGAAAATCCGAAGAATATCATGTATTCAGTATCAACAGCAGCTTGCTCTAAATTAAACGTGCCATAATAACCAATTGGTTGCCCATTTAAGTCACTAACAACGACATCAATTGCTTTCATTTGGCTATTTAACTTGAAACTAACTGGTGTAAACGGCTCGATATATGGATGAAAGTTACTAAGATCATTCGTTATGGCATGTTTATAAAATTGTAGTTTTTCAAAACCAGGTTTCGAATAGCGAACATGGAATGGAATTTGATATTCTGAGGTTTTTGATTCATTTTCAATATAGATATAACCCTCATAGATACCAAATTCAGCATTAGCCGGATTGGATAATTCTGCATTAATAGACTTACTTTCATTCCCACCCACTTCAATTGACGACGGTAATTGAATCGTCACACCGCTCTTACTTGCGTCCCTTGATACACCGTCGATGGTTAAAAATTCTACTCTAGTATGATAGGTTTCTTTTTCACTGCTTTCATTTTTAATTTGGATCGAAGTTGTCCGATTTTGAACGTCACTTGATTGTGCGATACTGCCAAATGGCAGCGACCCAGAAATGTCATCAATCTCTTTTTTAATCCCTTCTTCATCCAAAGTAATGGTTTTATTTTGAACTTCTACTAGAGATGTATTGTGGACTGCCTCATAAGCATCTACACGCCCTGCCCCAACTTCATTCACATTGTAGGTACGCCCTTTTAAAGGATCGGCCGTATTCATTAACGCTGCTTTTACATCTGCCACTGTATAGTTTGGATGTGATTGTAATAATAAGGCTGCGATTCCAGCTACATGTGGTGTCGCCATTGATGTTCCACTTAAACTTGCATAGGCGCTAGAATAGTCGATACCCTCTTTTGGATTATTAATATATTCTGGAACGGTAGAAAATGTAGACACCCCAGGTGCTACAACATCTGGCTTTATATCAAAGTTATTATTTACTGGTCCACGTGAGCTAAAATCGGCTAACACATCACCCGTTGTCATATTTGAATGTAAATCTGATATTTTAAGTTTAGTAGTAGGATCCGCTTTTATTTTATCTGAAAGTTTTGCTCCATCACTTTGTAACATTTTAAAGGTTGGGACATATCCATAATTTTCACCCAAGAAAAACGGAATTTCCCCATCCTCATTATTGTATATCAACACGGCTACAGCACCTTTTTCGTGTGCACGTCGAATTTTTTCATCAAAAGATAAAGTACCGCGTGAAATTAATGCCACTTTCCCATCAACTGATTTGTCTTTATAATCCTCTTCCGCTCCAATTCCTACTTCAACCACTTCAAACTCTTTGTCCATTACTTTCAAATAATCCTTACCAAATCCATAGCCCATTAAAGTGTTTTGAACGGAAATATCTCCTAAACTTGTTTTAACAGTCGGAATATCCGTCGGCACATCACTTGCCCCAACAGTTATCGCAAGTGGTGAGGCACCTGGTGATCCCAGCGTACCGGGATTTGGTCCAGCATTTCCTCCGGCTATTACTGGAACGACACCTCTTAATGCCGCATTATTGATGGCAACTGATGTTGCATCGAGAGAATTATTTATCCCATTTCCTAATGATAAATTAATAACGTCCATCCCATCTTCTACTGCCTTCTCAATCCCTGCGATAACCCATGAATCCATCCCGGATCCATAATGCCCCAATACTCGATAGGCAAACAAGTCAACATTTGGAGCCACACCTGTCATGGCATATTCAACATTATTTTTGGGGTTTGACGCAATGGTCCCGGCAACATGGGTGCCATGCTCTGTTACAAATGAAATCCCATCGATAAATTCAGGTTCTCCTGAAGCTACTCGATCTGCTGGAGTGGATTCCATTGGATCGGCATCATTATCGACCAAATCATAGCCGCCTTTGTAAACATCTTTTAAATCGGGATGATGATAGTCAATCCCTGTATCAAGTACTCCTACTTTTATACCTTGTCCATTTATTTTTTCATCGTGTAATTTATCTACTCCTAGATGCGGTAGTGCAGGAGGTATTATTTTCGAGGTTGAATTTTCTTCATTTATGGACTCACTCTTTGGCAGACGGATCACATTATCTTTCCAAATGCGTTTCACGACACCTGTTTGAAGAAGCGTGTTAATTTGATTGGTTGGAATCGTCAAAGACATCCCATTAAATACATTTTCATATGTATTTTTTATTTTGAATTGTAAGGATTCATTTTTTGTTTCCTGGTTAGAATTCTTCTTTTCGAAAATTTTAGCCAAGCGATTTTTAAAGTATTCTTGTTCTTCTCTAATCTTCTCTTTTTTGTTTTTTGATTCGACCTTTGATTTTGTTTGTTGAGTACTCTCAACAGGGGATGTTTTAAGCTCTACAATGACATTGGCTGTCTTGTCTTTTAAAGACAGTAAACTCGGGTCAATGATAAAGCCTTCCTGTGGAGTTAATCGCTTTATTGACTGTCTTTGTTCCTCCGATAGTCCATTTAAAATCGATTCAGCAGAATTTGAGATCGCATAAGATTTATGCTGAGGTATTAAATTTGAAGTAAAAAGGGATGATGCAAGTACCCCTGTTAACATAACAGGCAGGAATTTTTTCTTTCTATCATTCATCAATAAACACTCCCTCTTTTAACAGCTTAAGAAAACGCTTGCAAAATAAAGAAAATTAAGAGAACATAAACAAAAACATTAAATCTACTAAATATCACCCTTTCTGTTAATAAATGAAAATTACGAATTGTTCGAATTAATTGTATAACTACCAAATTACTAAGTAAATTTAAGGTTTATAATAGTAGGTTCATATTTTTTAATATAAAAAATAAAGGAAATTTCATCATTTAGATAATCTCTTACTTATGGAATAAAAGGTGGTCATCCTATGCACATACAAAAACTTGAGGCACTTGTTGAGGTAGCCAGAACAAAATCCATTTCAAATGCAGCGCAAAATCTTCATATGAGTCAATCTGGCATCAGCCAGATTATTACAAAAATAGAAGAGGAGCTCGGAATCAAAATATTCGACCGCTCCCGTCTCGGGGCCATATTAACAGCTGACGGAACTAACATTGTAAAAAAGGCAAATGAGGTTTTGTTAAAATACGAGGAATTAATAGTCGAGGCTCGAAAAAGTTCACTACTTCATTCTGGTATGCTGCGCATCTCAACCGTGCCGGCTTTTATTAACTTTTTATTAAAACCTTTAAATGAAATTAAAAATCTGTATCCTCATTCAAACATTGAATTTTTAGAACAAATTACGGAACGTACAGTTGAATTTGTACGGGAGGATAAAGCAGATATTGGCTTAATCTGCATCTATGAAGACATATTAAAAAATATTGAGGATTTACATTTCGAGGTAATCCTTGAAGGAAAAATGAAAGTATATGTTGGCAGTGACTCCCCTTTTGCCATTAAGAAGAGCATAACCCCAGAAGAAATACTTCAGCAAGAGGTAGTGCTATATAACGGTGATTATATAAGATGGTTCATTCATCATTTTCAACTTACTTTTGGAAAAATGAATATATTATTTTCATCAAACAACACGGAAGAATTAGCAAGATCAATCTCAAATGGTTTAGCAATCAGCTTTGCACCTGATATCGTTATGAAAAACAATACTTTTGTTTTAGAAGGTAATATTGTTGAGGTAGATATCATTAATTACGAACCCATAAATGCGACTCTTGGATTAATTCATCATAAGAAAAAAAAACCTTCTGAAATTGAAAAGCACTATATCCGTTTTCTAAAATATGAAATGCATAAATATATAATCTAAAAATGAATGGGAAGCGGCAATAACGTAATAACGCACTAGTGCTAATTTCACTAGTGCGTTCGATCAATTATCCGTCTATTTAAATATGTTTGTGTGACTTAAAGCAATAATTACATCAGCAACTGACATGGATACTTCTTCTTTATAGAGTAATATACTTCATATCCTTATTCATTAAAATTGCCGCTACCTGTTGGATATTTAACGGGGAGGCGAACGTTTCCATTTTAGAGGTGTCGGACCAGGATTTTGCATTTCCAGCCCATGTATTGGTTGTTCCGCAATAAATTACTTGCCCACCATGGCGCACAAATGTCTGTGCCCATTCATACATATTTTGGGGATGATCTTCATGAAGAAATTCAGGAATGGTCATCCCTAATTGTTCTGTGATGGTTTTTTCCGTATCAGGACTGCCAATCATGGTTGACATCCTTCCCTTAATTAATCCATTGACCCCCTTTCCATTAAAAAACAATGTAACTGGAATTCCATACCGTTGAAAGTATACCGCTGTCACAAAAGCTGAAAAGTAGTTAGGGTTAACCGTTGTCTCAAAGTTCGAAAAGCTGTTTGCAACATTTTCAGGACCAGACGACACATGTATTAAAAGAGGTTGCTGACTTTGATCCGGCAAAAAGTAACTCACTGATTTCCCTCCAGAATGTAAGCTTTTTGCATTTTATGTGATTAGAAGATGATGGGTGTTTATCATCTGCACATTCCAAAATAATTTAAAGGACGATCATGTGGGGCATAATCGTCCTTTCTCGGTTTAATTATTTTAGGGCCTTACTAACTTTTAGCTTCTTTCCTTTTATGGTTGTATTCTCCATAGCTTGTAAAACGAGAGAGCCTTTTCCATTTAGAATATCAACATAGGACATTTGATCCTGGATCGTAATAATCCCAATATCATCGACAGTTACTCCGGGAATTTTCGCAATCGTTCCAACAAAATCTACCGCCCGAAGTTTTTTCTTTTTGCCACCGCTAAAATATAATTTCATAATATCTTGGTTAATTCTTGCGGTCTTATTATTTCTTACGACTCGTCGGCCGCTGATTTTTTCTTCGAAAGCATCCTTCTTACCGGCAACTTCATGTGGCTTTGGTGCATCCATTATTGGAATTTCAAAGCCAATATACCGTTCAATAGCCTTAACGAATTTTCCTTCATAAGGTGTCGCAAACGTAATCGCTTTTCCTATATTACCTGCGCGACCGGTACGGCCTGTCCGGTGGACATAACTCTCTTTTTCCATTGGAACATCATAATTGATAACAAGTGTTACATTATCAATATCAATTCCTCGTGCTGCAACGTCGGTGGCAACTAAATAACGGAAATTCCCCATTTTGAAACCATCCATTACAGCAAATCGATCTTGTTGTTCTAATCCGCCATGGAGTCTTTCACAAGAATAACTGGATTCTTCCAATTCGGTATAGACATTATCAACTTGTTCTTTTGTTCGGCAAAAAATAAGGCAGCTGTCCGGATTTTCAACGACAGTAACACTTTTCAGGAGTGAAATTTTTTCATCTTCCTTCACTTCAATTAGACGATGTTCTATAGTATCCGTCGTAATCCCGCCAGCCTCAATCTCGACATTAATAGGATTTTCCATATACCTATGGCAGAGAGTTTCAACATCTTTAGGTAATGTTGCTGAAAATACCATTGTTACTCTGTCTAGAGGGAGTTCATTTATAATTGCTTCTACTGATTCGATAAAACCCATATTAAGCATTTCATCAGCTTCATCTATTATTAGATACTTTATTTTATCTAAAACCAGCGTTTCTCTTTCAATATGATCCATAACACGTCCTGGGGTACCAACAACTACATGGGTTTTTTGTTTCAATTCTTCTTTTTGTTTCGTAAAAGGTTCTTTTCCGTAAACGGCTATTGCTTTGATCCGTTTAAACCTTCCAATATTCGTAATGTCATCGCGAACTTGAACAGCCAGCTCTCTGGTTGGTGTAAGGATTAAGGCCTGTGGCAATTTTTCTTCCCATTCCATCATTTCGCAAATAGGAATTCCAAAGGACGCAGTCTTGCCGCTGCCTGTTTGAGATTTTACGACGAGATCTTGATCTGCCAATGCTAATGGAATGACTTTACTCTGAACCTCTGTCGGAGCCTCGTACTTTAATACTTCTAAAGATCTTCTTATTTCATCACTTAAATTAAAACCCTCAAATCTTGTTTCACTCATGTATTAACCTCGTTTTTTTGTATTATCCGGCTTATCTATAGGATTTCTATCAAAGAAATATCATATGCATAATCTGAATATGGTTCATTATACATGAAACTTTCGCGGGCATAAACGTTTTAAACAAGACTGTTTACAATTTGCCTGCATATGTGACCTTATTCTCTCCTTTAACGAATATCCGTGTTGATCCCGTTTTTCTTCCCTTCCTTTTGCTTTGTTCTAGCATGAAAAAAGTCTCCTTTGCATTATTGGGTTTCCCAACATAACAAAAGAGGCTCCGCAATCTGGTATGATAGTACCCTATACAGTCTATCTGTTAAACGGTTCTTCCAACCAATTTATTCCACACATTCAAAACGTTGATAAATCCATACCTTTGGAGTCATATTTCTAGATTTTTCTTCATTAGAGATGCTACCTGTATATTACCTTGGTGGGAAGTGTTTTCTAGTTGCTTAATAATTAACTCTTGTCGTTCCACAGGGTGATTTTGGCTTAATTTAGCTTTTGCTTCAATTTTTGTGATTTCTATTCTGAATGCTACAATTCCTTTACTCATTCCTGCGATAAAACTCGGTTCTACATCATTTAAATTGTATGGACTATCTGGACTTTCATATTTATTTACTAAGTCATTTAAAGAATCGAATATCACTTTTTCATCTTCGATTATCTCCATCTTTCCATATACATGGATAGACACATAATTCCATGTAGGTACAGCCATCTTTGTTTCGTACCAAGAAGGTGAAATATAACAGTGTGGACCTTGGAAAACCACAAGAACTTGTTGGTTTTCAGCATCCTTCCATTGTTCGTTAGGACGAGCAAAATGACCATATAAAGCATTGTCAGATTTATTTAACATCAATGGAAGATGTGTAGCGTATGGTTCTCCGTTATGCTGCGAAAATAAAGTTGCAAAGCCGTACTTTTCGATAAAGTCATAAATTATATTTTCATCATCGATTTTAAAATGTTTAGGTATATACAATATGATTCCACCTTTTAAATGATTGTTTTGGTCATAATAAAATCTATTTGTTCCTCATCACCCATATAAAAAGTGTGGGCTCCAGTTTGAACAAAACCCATTTTCTTATAAAAAGCAATGGCATTTTCATTTTTTTCCCATACGCCTAACCAGATTTTCTTTTTATTAAGTTCCAGCGCAATTTCCACAGCTTTATTTAGCAGATACTTACCAAGCCCATGTTTTTGAAAGTTGTTCTTTATATAAATCCTCTCGATTTCAAGTGATTCATCACCCATTTCTTCAGACTGAGCTTCATTGGTATTGACCTTTAAATATCCAGCGACTTCATTGTTAACATAAACAAAAAAGAAATGCGAAGACACATTGACCAATTCTTTTTCTAATTGTTTTAAGTTAAATGCCCTTTCCAAATAGGCATTCATATTTTCGGGTGAATTCTGATCTTTAAATGTCTCATTAAATGTTTCATAGCTAATATCTTGAAGTATGCGAGAATCTTCAATGGTGCACTTTTTAATATTTATAGTCATATTTAATATCGCTCCTTTTATATCATCAATAATTTCTCTTGTTTCCCTTTTTCACCAATTCCCAGTCTATCTCAATATTTTTTCTAACTCTTTGAAGGAGATTAAAAATGGTTTCAACTTCTGTTTCGGAAAATCCCTCTAATGCAACGGTATTGGAATAATCATTTTCTCTTCTTATGAAAGGATAGACCTTTTTCCCTTTCTCTGTTGGAAAGAGTTTTTTTATTTTTTGGTTATGTTCATCATCTTTCTTTTCAATAAACCCATTCATTTCAAGTTTTTTTATAGCACGAGCTGCTGTTGTTCGATCTACTTTAATCATTTCAGCTAACTTTTCCTGAATGATACCAGGGTTTTCACATATCCGTACAAGGTACAAATACTGCCCTTTAGTAAGCTCAAATTCTTTAAATTCAATATTGCTTATAGAATCTAAAGCCCTAGCTATCATTCCAATTTCGCGTAAAATTTCTTTCATGATTAACTCCTTAACCCACATTTTTTTGTTGCATTTACAATAAAAGTGATATAAATTAAATTTAAACTAATATTATTGCATTTGCAACAAAAAATTATTCTAAAAGGACTGAAAAAAATGGATGTAAAAAGAATAACGATTGATGAAGATTTAAGGGCAGCATTTGTTATAAGGAAAGAAGTATTTGTGGAAGAACAAGGCGTACCATTAGAAGATGAATTTGATCAATTTGATACACTGAATGGAGTTTGCGAACACATACTAGTCCATTACAACGAACAACCAGTCGGAACGGGAAGGATAAGGTTTATTGATGGAGTAGGTAAATTAGAAAGAATCTGCATCCTCGAAGTTTACCGTAAATTTGGTCTTGGAAAAATCATTATCAAAGCGTTAGAAGAAATCGCGGAAGAACGAGGGGTCTTGCAGGTGAAATTGCATGGTCAAACACAGGCGGAAGGTTTTTATAAAAAACTAGGCTTTAATACTTCATCTAATATCTTTATGGAAGATGGTATCCCTCATATTCTAATGCTCAAAGATTTATCTTGTAAAAAATGATAATAAGGTCGAGTAAACTCAAATATGTTGTTTATGTATTTGGAATATTAATATTAACCCTTGGTATTTCTTTCACTATACAATCAGACCTTGGAACTTCGCCTTTCGATGCTCTTTTGGTAGGACTATCCATAAATGTGGGGCTTACTGTAGGAAGTTGGGAAATCATACTAGCTTTAATATTGATAGGTTGTAATTCATTTTTAAAAAGACAAAGACCAGAATTTTTGGGGTTGATTACAGCATCTATAACGGGTATTGGTATTGATATGTGGCTTTTTTTATTGCACACTTTGATAACACCTGAACTATGGTACAGCAAAGTTGTTTGTTTTGGAATCGGCTTAGTTGTTATAGGACTAGGAACAGCCATTTATTTACACACAAATTTTGCTCCGATTCCAATTGACCGATTAACCTTAATCATACAAGAATTAACTAGAACAAATATATTTTTTTCGAGAACATTCATTTACCTCGTATTCTTGATAATGGCAATACTCTTAAATGGACCAATTGGCGTTGGAACTTTATTAACTGTTTGTTTAGGGGGAATAATACTTAGTTTCTTTATGCCATTAACTGAAAAAGTATTAGACCGTATATTAACACACGATGGTACATCAACAAACTTTGATAAAGATAAAAACCATTCAATATAGGATGGTTTTTATTGTTCTTGCTCCACTAACCTCCCATTGTTGAATAAAAAAAGCCAACCCATAAAAGGCTGACACAATACATCATATCCGATAATTAAAGGATTACACCTGAAAAATCCCCTTTTAATACTTCTTTTTCATTCTGATTTTTACATATAAAGGGGGCAAAAATAGCTGTTCTATTATTTTCTTGCCTTTCGTATTTTTCAATTTTCACTTCACAAGTTATTGTATCTCCCGTAAATACAGGTCTTAAAAACTCAAAATTCATAGTACGAGCCAACACGTTATGATCGCCGCCTACTTTTGTTGGCAAGGTTGCCGTTAATAACCCTTGAACGACAAGTCGTCCCTGTTCATCCGGGGTTATATGGTGAACGCCTTCATCACCTGAAACCTCCGTGAATAATTCAACATCCCTTACTGTAAAAGTCCGTTCAAACGTAAAAATATCTCCTACTTTTAATGGCATATGAATCTCCTCCTGAAGGTTTTACACAATATGGTTGTTACATTTAGTTATGTGTGAGAAAATCTTGAGGTTTCCAATCTAAACTATTCCCCTAAATTACTTCTCAATTTAAATGTGACATATATTCAAATGCTGTTGTTCCATATACGCTTTTAAAGTGTTTATTTAAATGAGATAAATCAACAAAACCACATTCAGCTACTACTGAATAAATATCTCCATATTTTTGGATTAACTGCTTTGCACGTTCTATTTTGCAGTTAAGAAAGTATTGGTATGGTGAAATTCCAGTATGGGCCTTGAATAATCTAATAAACTGAAACTTTGATAGATTAAGCTCTTTACATATCTCTTCAAGTTTAAGTACATTTTCTAAGTTGGCCTGAAGCATATCCTTTGCTTTTTTAATGAGAGCGTTATCTTTCTTATAGCTTGTAGAAAGATTGGTATGAGTAAGACTATCTGTGAGGGATAAAAGTAATTCACTGCAAAAAGCTTCGTCTTTTTCGCTTAATATGGCATTAGAAAGACTTAAAATTCTTTGTTGTAATCTATCATCATACACAATAGGGGTCGAGAAACGTACGATATCCTTTTTCTCCATAACCTCTAATAGCAATTGCGGTTCAATATATAGCATTACATAATCAAGTCCGTCCTCATGATCATGTGCCATTCCGTCATGTGCCTGTTCTGGATTAAACAGCATAACACCATTTTGATAGGATAATTGTAAACTGCCATCCAGGTTATATTGTTGAATTCCACGTAAGGTTACCCCAATGGCATACTCCTGGTGAGAGTGTTTTTTATACGTAAAATCAGTAATACTCGCTGATATTGCCGTCATTCCTGCAGATTTTTTATAGATAAATTTATCCATGAAATTCACCTCTTTTGCAACTTCCCTACAACCATATCATGATTCCAGAATACGCTAAAAATAATGCCATCATTACATTAACAATCTTACTATGATTCTGTAAAAACTTCTTAAAAATTGTACCGAAAAGAACCCAAGTAATAAATGCCAAAAATCCAATAAGAGTTATGGCGAAAACACTTATAGTCACCGCAGGCATCTCGGTATAGTAAGGCATAATAAAGCTAGGAATAACAGTCATTGTAAATAGGACAACCTTTGGATTTAAAAACTGCATAAGGAAGCCTGTTTTAAAGGAACCAGATTGATTTACCGTTGGTTTTGAAGTATCCGCTTTGTAAATTTGATAAGCAAGATAGAACATATAAATACTTCCGATTATCTGCATAACAATTAAAATTTTAGGTATGACGGTTATAAGCAAAGTATTCAACATAGCAGAAATAACTAGTAATATACCAAAAGCTATCGTTGCTCCATACGTATATTCCATCGCCTTTTTTGTCCCAAAATTATGCACTGTGGATAATATGACGATATTAGTAGGTCCTGGTGTAAAAGTAACTATCATACAATAAATTAAAAAAGATGTCATATTCATGAGGAAAACTCCTTTCAAGGTATTCTCCTATAAATATAATCTTAAGGTTAATTTCCATATAGTATATTATTGCAGGACTATTCAGTAAAGTTAACTCTACAAATCTAGCTGTTCAGTTGGCGGACCTGTTAGTTTCTTTTGGTCTCTATTTACAGGTTTCGCAGATAAATGATGTGTTTTCGCAGATAAGACGGAACTTTTCGCAGATAAATTATTGAGTTTCGCAGATAAAGTGCATTTTTTCGCAGATAAATTTGTTTTTAAAACAATTTTATGAAGGTGGAAGAATTTTTTCAGCGTCAAGTTCAATCCGCTTGGAACTTCTACAAAGATATAGGGGCTTTTCTTCCGATTCACTGCATAGAATGTAGACAAGGGTAAGTAATCTCCCAATGAAAATAGTTAACCTGGAGGTAATAACCTAATGCAATTTATTGAAGATGTTAAAGAAGTGAAATTTAGTTTTTTGGAAAAACCGCCGGCGTCGACTATGACTTATGCCTTTGTTTATGTCAATAATCACAACGAATACTATGCAGTTAAAAATGGAGAGCGTTTGTCACGTAGTGAATTGCGGATTGGCAAATATAAAAAGGTTTATACAGTCAATATGCAGCAGTACACCATAACCTACAAAGAGGAAGTCCCTTCGGCAACAAGAGGAAGAAGGTTTTCTATCAATTTATTTATCGATATTGCTGTTGAACACCCCGAACGGTTAGTTCAACAAAATGCTGGAGAATTTAGCCACCTTATAAACAATAATCTGCCCTTCTGGGTGGAGTCGGAAGCAAGATTTTATCCTATTGAAGAGGATCTGACATTTGCCCGGCATATTGAAGAATTTTTTCAAACCTCGCCATTAGTCAAGGTGTTAAGAGAGGCTGGAATTGTGGTTCGAAATATTCGTGTTTTGATCCGGCAAGGTATTCTGGACCAGCGCCATGATGAGGCAATCGCCGATTTAGACCGGAACGCAGAACTATCTGCCTATCAAGAGGCTCTCGACTTGGAGGAAGCGCGCCGAATTTCGGCCTCAATTAAAGAAGCCCTTCAAGAAGGTGATTTTATCGCTGCAGGGAAGCTGGGTGAAAAGAATGAAATGGCAAAACGGTTAGTGGAATCGGAATTTAGCCAAAATCAAGCCTTCAAATATGAGGTAAACAAACAACTTTTCAACTTGATTAATGATCACTCTATTGACCAGTTTGAAGCAGAACAAAGATTGGCCAAGCTAAAAAAGCTATTTCCCCATCTCCCCGTCAATCTGGAAAACATCAATAGAAAAAAACAGATTCCTGGTCCAAGAAAAGAACTTCTATCCTATTTTAATAAAGGAGAGTAGCGATTGTGGAATCCATTTTAAATCAGCTGTTTGGGATCTGGTCACTTATTTCTCTCCTGCCGAAATGGTTGCGTATTTTTTTGGTTCTCTTTCTGCTCATGCAGCTCACAAGGCTGATTTTGTTGTACATTGTTCCTCCCTTCTTTAACTTGTTGTGCCGTTTGTTGAAAAAAATGCATTATCTGGTATCTTACCCAATCATGGCACTACTTTCCACAATACAAAGAAGACGGAGAGAAGCTGGAAATGAGGGCATTTCCGTTTGGATTGATATCATTGAAGGAATGTTTGCCTTGTTCGAAAGTTCTTTTAACAAAATGATTCAGCTTTTCATGAAACGGAAAAGGAATAAGACCAGGATTAAAAGATGGACCTTTTATTCTGCCACAGCTTTAGTGATTTTGCTTACTGCTGCAATCATGAACAATCCAAATGAGTGGTATTCACAGAAATGGAAGAATGCCGAGATATGGTTAAACCATGAACCTGTGCAAATACAAGTATCCGGGGCTACCCCTGTTCAAAAACAATTCATATTAAATAAAAAATATGAAGATGGCGGCAATATTCGTAAAGAACCCACACTAACCGCGCCACCTCTAGACACGATTACAAATGGAGAAATCCTACATTTTTTGAATGAAGAACAAGTAGATTCCAAAGGAATAAAGTGGCTAAAAGTTCAAACCGCAAACGGAATCGAAGGCTGGATTTCGTCCTTGATTGTCAGGGAAAAATAAAAAACCGCAGGGACGGTTCTCGTGGTTATAACCAACCATGAGAACCTTCCCAGCGGTTTTTCTAAATTAAATAGTTTCTCTTAGAGTAATAATTTCAATGTCTGTACAATAAAAGTGTAAGGTATCATCCTCGTAGTCTATTACTTCATAATTCTTATTTTCCCAACCTCTATCCCTTATATCATAAATTTCGATTGACAATTGATGATAGATACTCCCACTTTCAAAATCGATTTTATTAGGGTTGTTAAAACGAAAGCAGGCAATGTATTGTTTTTCTTTACCCTTAATATTAAAATCAATTTCGAGAAAACAACTGTCCTGCAAAGACCTATTTTGATAGTTCAAAGTGAATCTATCAATGGACTCTATTTTTTGTAATGAAAAATTTTTTATTTTATCGGTTATAAGACTAATATTTTTTATCAACTTGAATCACTCCTTGGTGAATCTTACTTACGTTTTTTGAATTTTCCCCCTTAACCTGCTTTAACGTCGCAACGATCAGAAAGCTAACAATTACTAATAAGACCCATGAGCTCACCTTTCCAAGATGAACGAAACTCCATGCATCGATTTGGTTTAGATATTTCCATGCTCCAAAAAACGTTGCGATATTTTCGGCAATCCATATAAAAAATCCGATCAGCACAAAAGAAAGTGTGATTGGCATACGGTAACGAGTTCCATCAACCTTGAATGTTACCCATGATTTCCAAAAGATGATTATGACAAGACCAAATAACCAAGGGCGGACGTCAATCCAATAATGGTGGGTGAAAAAATTCAAATAAATTGCAGATGCAAGTGGTACAACTATTAAAAACGGTGGCCACTTAATCAGTTCAACCTTAAGCCTTCTCCACGCCTGGCAAAGATAACTCGCTACACTTGCATACATGAATCCGCTATACAAAGGGACCCCCAAAATTTTGAAATATCCTTCCTCTGGATAAGACCAGGAGCCCATATGTGTCTTGAAAACTTCGAGAGTAAGTCCAATAAGGTGGAACAGTGTGATTACTTTTAGTTCATCCCTTGTTTCAAGCCCAGAACGTACCATCCACCACTGCATCAAAAGGGAGATAATGAGCAACCAGTCATACCGCGGCAGGAAGGGAAGTGGGAAAATTTTTGTAATAGCCAAAGAGGCAAAAATAACAACAGGAAACAAACATGATAGAGCTTGCTCCCAACCAAAACGAACGAGTTGTTTTAGAGCAACCATGATTTGTGCCTCAATTTTGGAATGATTATATTCATGAGTAACTCCCCTTTTGTTAAATTCTCTTGATTAATAATCTTGGGTGTCTTCATCACTTCGGTATTCTAAAATATCCCCAGGTTGACATTCTAAAGCCTTACAGATTGCCTCTAGGGTTGTTAATCGGATGGCTTTTGCCTTACCGTTTTTCAATATAGAAAGATTTGCCATCGTGATCCCAACCCTCTCCGAAAGTTCTGTCACACTCATTTTCCTTTTCGCTAACATCACATCAATATTGATTATAATTGCCATTGTTATCACCTCAGACGATTAAGTCATTTTCCGATTTTATATCAATTGCCTCTTGTAAAAGTCCTTGAAGAACAGCAGCGAATATGGCGATTACCATTGAAGCAAAGATAGGGACCATTCCGATTATGATGAGACCTGGTGCATCGTCTAGATCTGCAACGAGATAAACAAATGGCAAAATGATCACATACAACCCACTGATGGTGATTGCACAGAATTTGATATTCCTTAGAGATTTAACAGACAATTCAGAGAAAGCTTGGTTCTTGTCAATATAGCTTAAAAGTTTAAAAGCCTGATACAATGCAACAAAATACGGTATTACTGATACAACCATACCTATTAAAATGGGATATAGTATATGGTCATAATCGGGATTTACTGGATTTTTAGCTAACCAAGGCATTCCAAATACACACAAAGCAATAACAGGAATTCCCATTAGAGTAACAGCCATTTTTAAAAAGAGTGTTGATCCTCGTTTCATAAAAAGCACCTCACTAAATGATTTCAAATTGATTATAAGATAATATTTATCGATTTTCAATAAATTTTTACTCTTTTTTAATATGTTATTATCGATTTTTCAAATCCATTCAATTTTTAAAATTAGGCTCTGTTAAATTTGGCTGTTGATTTCCGCTCCAGGCGCTAAGCAAACCCGCGGGCGTGCCGGGGAGCCTCCTCGGCGCTTTGCGCCTGTGGGGTCTCCCCTACCCCGTACTCCCGCAGGAGTCGAGCACTTTCCGCTCCAATCAACAGAGTATAAAAAACAACATTATCTTTTAACAGAGCCAAAAATAAAAAGCACTCCTCATTACAAGGAAATGCTCTATAACTTTAAACTATTCAATTAATAACTTGTTCAACCTATGGATGCTGTATTATTTATAAGACTCCAATTGGAGGTTTACCACCCATGATTTTTGTTAATGTACTAGAAATCTCTAATACTTTTTTACCATAATAAGATGCATCTAAGTCTGGTTGGCTTGACAGAAATAAGCAACTGATAACAAGTTTTACCTCACCATGCAAATTAAAAATAGGAGCTGCAACCCCGCAAACACCAGCAGTATGCTCCTCATAACTTTCAGCATAACCTTTCATTCTTACATTTTTGAGTTCCTGCTTAAACTCTTCTATATTGGTTATCGTCTTGCTAGTAAATTGCTTAAATCCGTTTTTCTGGATAATTTCATCGGCACGACTCTCATTCATAAATGCTAAATAGCATTTACCAAAAGAAGCACTAGTTAAAGGAAATCGTTGACCTACGCTAACAGTTACTCGAACAGTTAAAGGCGGTTCTTCCTTTGCTACATACATTAACCTGTCATTGGCAGTTGGTTCTAACAAAACAACAGTTTGTTGCGTATCTTCACAAAGCTCCTTTAAGTAAGGTTTACAAAGTTCTAGATAGTCAATGAATTCAAAGGCCCTTGCTCCAAGCACAACAAGGGAAGAACCAAGGCTGTATTGCTTTTTATCCTCGTTGTAAATGACATAGTTATGGTTTTCAAGAACCTTAAGTATTCGATGGCAAGTACTTTTATTGATATTTACACCTTTACAAATATCAGCAAGGCTGCTTGCCCGATGATTGTAACGGCTAAGGTATTCTAATATCTTTATTGTTGCTTCTAAAGCTGGCACCTCGGAACGATCTTTTTTATTTTCCATATAAATACCTCGTTGAAAATTTTATAAATATTCCTGCTTTAACTGCGCTGCAATAATATTTTTTTGAATTTCAGATGTTCCCTCATAAATCTTGGTGATTCTTGCATCACGATAAAAACGTTCAACAGGGAATTCAGCAATATATCCAATTCCTCCGTGAATCTGTACAGCCTTATCTGCGACACGATTATAAACTTCGGACCCCAGCAACTTCACCATGGCCGCTTCCTTAATGACCTTCATCCCCTGGTCTACCATCCATGCCACACGGAAAGTCATGCTCCTTAATGTTTCTATATCCAAGGCCATTTCAGCCAAGTAATGCTGAATAATTTGTTGTTCAAAGATTGGTTTGTTAAACTGAATTCTCTCATTGGCATGATGGAGAGACATTTCAAGCAGTTTTTCAGAGGAACCCAAATTCCTGGCAGCAAGCCCTGCCCGGCCATTTGCTAGAATTTTTAAAGCATTTACATATCCTTGACCTTCTTGACCGAGTACATTTTCTACAGGAACTTCACAATCTTCAAAGAAAATTTCAGCCGAATGGGAACCTCGAAGACCCATTTTCTTTTCGTTTTTCCCTAGTTGGAATCCTGGGAAATCCTTCTCTACAATAAAAGAAGTAATTCCTTTTGCCCCTTTTGATGGATCTGTTACTGCCATCACCGTAAAAACATCCGCGATTGGAGCGTTCGTAATGTAATGTTTGCTCCCATTTAAAATATATTTGTCCCCTTTTCTCACCGCGGTTGTTTTCAGATTCGTAGCATGAGAGCCGGCACTTGGTTCTGTCAAAGCAAACGCACCGATCATTTCACCCGCTGCCATCGGCGGTAAATACTTTTGCTTCTGGTCTTCATTTCCCATTTCCACAATTCCAACTGAACCTATACCAGTATGGGCACCAATAACCGTAGTATAACCATTGTGTGTTCTACCAATTTCTTCATAAATTGCACACTTGCCTACCATTCCAATACCCGTTCCACCATATTCTTCGGGAATACTCAATCCAAATAACCCCATTTCCTTGGACATCTTCATGACCTTTTCCGGAATTTCATCCTTCTCTTCGATTTCCATTGCAAGGGGATCCACTTCGTTATCAATAAAATCTCGAATACTTTTTTTCAAAAACTCAATATCTTCTGGTAATTTAAAATCCATAAAATCCACTTTCCTTCCTATTAATTATTATAATCGTAGAATCCGCGACCTGATTTTCATCCTAAACGTCCTGCTTTCACATATTTTCGCTTCGTTTTATACTAGACAATTCATTCGTCTTGTTACAAAACCTGAAAATTCATTGAATTCGACAGTTTCTTTCCCCATCTTTCCCGCCACTTATTTAACTAATTCTACCGTTGCATTAGACGTATTCAATCCTCGAATGATTTTGATTAATTTCATGCTGTACCGGGTTAAAGAACCATATATGTTACACCGTTCCCCTTACGGAACAATAATACTATTAAAATCGTTTTTTAGTCAATCATATTTTTTAGATAATTCATATATTTCACTCTTCAATATTAGTAGGTTTATATTTTCGATTGTTTAATTTAGAAATAATCAAACTAAGCTAAGGAATAACAATGGTAGAGACCTAAAAAGAAGTGGTTCAGGCTAAACTAAAAAGGAAAGCATTCTGTTCAACACAGAACACTTTCCTATAAGAGAGATTGTATAATCAACCAATTCAGTGGTAACTTTATTCAATAATTATCCTTATGATTTCTTTCATTATTAATCAATACGTCTAATCTTCCATAGTTCTCATTTATGGCAACTGCAGCTTGATGAATGCATTCTTGATTGGCGACATCCATCTCTACACACGAAACATCCAGATCTAACTCCATAAGTTTGTGCAGATTCCTGACCCATTTCAAGATCCCGACTTGCTAAAATCACCTTAAAACCTTTCAACGCCAATTGCTTGACCAGCTCATAGCCAATTCCTCGATTCCCGCCAGTGACAAGCGCAACTAGTTTATCGTGTGACATGTAACTCCTCCATTTCTCGTTCTCTGATTAGTGGCATCTAAAATCCTTATCGGGATACTCTTTAAGCGGAGAGTTGTTTTGTAGGACTATACCTATAAATTCTTAGTAGAATAGTTGCCAAACCAAGTATCAATGATAGAATTCCCACTAATATAACGTATTCTGTACCAATCTCTGATATAAATAATCCTCCTACAGCTGCGCCAAATGTGGTTCCTAAGTTAGCCGACGTTAGAAATAAACCATTAGCGAAATCAGGAGCTTCAGAAGCTGAAGACAAAATCCAATATTGATTGATATTCCCCCCGATACCTGCTAATATTCCCCAAGCTAATGTAATAATTGCCGTTGGTACGCTAAACTGTCCTGTGAAAAATAATATGATATAAACCGCCCCTAATATAAAAGGAAAAGATACGACCAAGTTAATAGCATTATGAGTAAGTAGCTTCCCTGCTACTACGCTTCCAATCATATTGGCTACACCGTAAATGACTAACATTAAACTAATTGTATTCGAAGGCATATTCGTAACCGTTTTTAGATATTCAGCTAGATAACTATAAACTCCAAATACGGCTGAATTTAATAAAATGACAGTCACAATCGAAAGCCAAGTAATTGATTTTTTTAATACCGATAATTGAGTTCCGTAAGAAAGTCTTTCCTCAACCGGCATAGATGGTACAAATAGTAAGGTAGCAATGAATACAATAGCATTAACCATAGCAAAGAATACCATCGCCATTTGTAAAGAAATGGCACTAGCAATAAAATTGCTGATTGGTACACCGACTACCATACCGGCTGATACTCCTATAAATACTTTAGAAACAGCTTTTGGAGCTTCTTCCTTACTTACTGATGCAGCGGCTACAGTAAATGCCAAAGAACAATATATTGGATGAAAAAAGGCAGGAATAATACGAGCAATTAATAGAATGGTAAAGTTGGAGGTAAATATAGATACGATGTTTCCCAAAACGAAAACACCTAGGACAAGTAACATGACCTTCTTCCGATTTATTCCCGAAAACAATAACGGCATCGTTGGACCGGAGACTGCAACAACAAGGGCAAAAAAACTCACCAGCCATCCAGCTTTTGCTATACTGACTTGAAAGTGTTCAGCAATGGACGGCAATATACCAATAACCCCCATTTCTGTATTTAAGATGCCGAAGACTCCAATGGTTAATATGAAAATCAAAAAATTATTTCGTTTAGCCAAAAAAACAACTCCTATTTAGAAAAAGAATGCCCCAAAATCTGAATTTCGGGACATCCTTGATAGTTTCTTCAGATATTTCGCATACAAAACTTACATTGTGCTGGTGTCAATTACGAATCGATACTTCACATCTGAAGCTAAAACGCGCTCGTAAGCTTCGTCAATTTGGTCAGCTGAAATGACTTCAATCTTAGGAACAATGTTGTGTTCTGCACAGAAGTTCAACATCTCTTGAGTCTCACGGATGCCTCCAATCATTGAACCAGCAAATGAACGGCGATGACCGATGAGTGAGAAGACGTTTAATGACAGCGGCTCCGCTGGTGCACCTACGTTGACCAGTGTACCATCCAGCGCCAGTAACGAAAGGTAGGCACTAATATCGATCTTAGCACTTACTGTATTTACAATGAGGTCGAACGAACCGGCCAGTTTCTTAAACGTCTCTGCATCGCTTGTGGCATAGTAGTTGTCTGCGCCCAATTGCAAGCCATCTTCCTTCTTCTTCAATGTTTGTGATAGAACGGTAACCTCGGCACCCATGGCATGTGCAATTTGGACAGCCATATGACCAAGACCACCCAAACCAACAACAGCCACTTTCTTACCTGGTCCAACACCCCAATGGTTTAATGGCGAATATGTAGTAATACCTGCGCAAAGTAATGGCGCTGCGGCATCAAGCTCAATGCTATCAGGTATTCTGACTGCGAAATCCTCAGTTACAACAATATGGGTAGAATAACCCCCTTGAGTTGGCTCGCCGTATTTGTCAACACCAGCGTAGGTGGGTACATTTCCATTGAGACAATATTGTTCTTCTCCTTTACGGCAATTTTCACAATCGCCACAGGAGTCAACCATACATCCGACTCCTACCCGGTCACCGACCTTGTACTTTGTGACCTCCGCTCCCACATCAGTGACAATGCCCGCAATCTCATGTCCTGGTACGAGTGGATAATTCACGGGACCCCATTCACCATGAGCAGTATGGATATCAGAATGGCAAATGCCTGCAAATTTAATTTCAATCAAAACATCACGCGAATCAAGGTCCCGTCTTTTAATTTCAGCAACTCGAAACGGTTTGTCTGGACCGTCTACAGCTCGTGCTTTAGCAGTTATCATTAATAAAACCTCCAATAATTAATATTTTCAAAGAGAATTCTACCTACTTTTTTCTCTTGCAAACCTATATTAATCCTTAGAGTTAACTCTAGGTCAATACCTTATTTTTAAAAATTCTACTTTCACTTATATGTTAAACTAACATTTGACAATTAACATACAAAATGATAAATTCTCTTCATTCATAGAGTTAACTCGAAGTCTATATTTTAAGAATAGGAGAATAATGATGAAGACATATACTATCAGCGAAGTTGCAGAAGAATTGAATCTTACAGTATATACCCTGCGCTACTACGATAAAGAAGGACTTATGCCTTTTGTAGAACGGACATCCAATGGAACACGGCGGTTTAAAGAATCCGATATCGCCGCTTTAAAAGTAATTGAATGTTTGAAATCCACTGGGATGCCAATTAAGGAAATTAAAAACTTTTTTGATTGGTGTTCTGAGGGGGATTCCACGTTGCAGCAAAGATATGACATGTTTTTAGATCGAAAAGCGATTGTAGAAGCACAGATAGAAGAACTAAAAAAAACACTGGAAGTCATCGATCATAAATGCAGCTATTACAAGACTGCTCTGGATGCCGGAACGGAAGATATCCATAAAAATGATAAAATAGGAGTCTCCATAACTAACTAATTAATAGAAAATCTCTGTATCTCACATATGTCCATTAAAAATACAGTTGGTTCTGTTTCTGCCATTCACAATAAGAAAACGGGATCGCCGCAGCCATCCCACTCTTTTACTTTTTAGTTTTACAAGCACCTCTTTTGTTAATGTGCAATAAATTAAATTACATCATAATCTTTATATGAGGTGATTGGAAATGGATAAACATCTTCAACAAGCATTTGATATCCGTTTTTTGAAAATTGGTCAGATGATCAATAGTGGCTGTTTGCAAATTGGTTGTGGGGCTGGTAAAGCTCAGCGAGTCGCTCCTGTTGGATATACTACAGTTGGAACTACATTAGTTCCTTTAGGTGGTATAGAATTTGCTGTCCCATTACAAGCAGCAGTACGTCCGAAATCATAAGATTTGCCCCTATTTTACGCAATGTATGACTTCCTGTTGGAGGTGACGCTCCCCATCCAAAAATGGAGGGGGTTCCACCTTCAAAAATCCTAGGCTCTTCCCACTCTTAGAATGAATCTAAAAGGGGGACTTTACTTTGGTCTAAAAACCTTCGACAGCCGAAATCGTTCTAATGCAAATAATCGAAACAAGACTATTTACATGGGCTCGGATTCCCTTGCCACTCACCACTTATTGAATGTTTCTGGGGACGTCTGCACCGAGAGATTTAACCTGTAATCTCAAAGGGTTTATAAACCAAATGTAGAAATAAACTTTTTTTCCAGCTTTATGTTTTTCATACTTGTTATGCACTCATTCAATACAATAGAAATTTAATCCCAACCTTGTTCTGCTTTTTTTATATTTATTATATTGTTCTTTTCTACATACCTTGCTAGAAATGCACTGTACAAATCACGTTCTGCCATAACCCCGTACTCACATTTATGCTAGCGTTCTTTAAGACTTTTTTCTTGATACGCCCACAATGACAGGTTTGAGAAAGGGTGCGAATCAAAACATCTGCAGGATTTTCTTCTCCTCAAACATTTTAAAGGGAAGGTATTTTCTGCATTAAAAATTTACCATTACTCTTTTTTTCTTTTTAAAATACACCCATTCCTTGAAACCGATTTCTTTTAGACGGGCTTGGACTAGGTCAAACTCGTCTCCAACACGATGCGGGTCATGGGCGTCTGATCCAAAGGTTACCTTTACCCCAAAATGAAGGGCCATTTCTAAGATTTCATCCGATGGATACCAGCCCCCCACATCTTTTGTTTTTCCAGACGTATTGATTTCGATGGCCATATCGCATTCACCAATTACTTTTAACGTATGCTCTACCGCCGCCGTTTGGATGGAGGAAAATGCCGGGTAAAATCCTTTCATGGCATCAATATGACCGAGGACCTGAAACATACCGCTACGGGCCGATTGCTCGATCAAAGAGTAGTAATTTTCCTTTGTCCGAATTTTTTCTTGTTCCGTCAGACCCTCCCATCGTCCTCGTTTAAAAATACTAACCCCATCGACATGATGTACGGAGCCAATAATGTAATCAAACGGATAACGATCAAAACACGACCGATAATGTTCCGCATTTTCTGGAAAGAAATCGGACTCCATCCCCAGGAGTACCTCGATTTTTCCTCTATAGATTTGTTTTAGCTCCAGCACTTCCTTCACGTATTCAGGGAGTTGACTTTTGGCCATTGCGATACGGGGAAACGGCTGATCCTCTTCACTGGAGAAGTACGGAGAATGATCGGCGATTCCAATCACCTTCAACCCCCTCTCAATCGCTTCATTAATATAGTCGTGAATTTTCCCACGCGCGTGACCACAGCGATCATGATGGGTATGTAAATCAAATTTCATCCACTTTCACCTCTTTGGCTATTTGTATAATTTTAAATTTAACACATATTGGATATTCTTTTTTTGCCTGCCCTATAATAAAGAGAATCTTGCTCAAGGTTTTAAACATTATACACCTTCAATAACATCACTATTCCACATAAACACACTTCTGATTTCATCTTTCGCCCATTTCTCAAGCAATTCATATAATTTCTTGTTCGGCTAGCTGGTCAATAGCAACCTTTACAAGACCTACGGCACCGTCGGCAATGGCTTTTCGTGCTGACAAAAAAGCTATGGAACGCCCAAATCGAAGTCATCTTAAAAGAGGCAGCTAATAAGTCAGAGAGATTAAAAAAAGAATAAACAAAGAAGTGGACATAGGGACGGTTGAACCACGAGAACCGTCCCTATGGGTCTTAAAAATCCCACCATGAAGAAATAGGAATGTGCAGGTCTGAATTTAATTGTACAGTTTCACCAATATCAGGGGCGATTAGATTAACTTCTTTTTCTTTTGCCGCTATTATTGATCTTTCTATAGGCTCTGTCCAACCATGATAGGCAAGAGTAAAAGCTCCCCAATGAATTAACATCATATTCTTCCCATTTACGTCTAAGTGTGCCTGTACGGCTTCTTCGGGTGTCATATGGACCCAAGACCATCGTCGATCATATTGACCGCCTTCAATTAAAGTAATATCAAAAGGTCCGTATTTTTTTCCAATTTCCTTGAAATGTTCATCATAACCACCATCTCCGCTGGTATAGAAACGTGTATTCTTTCCGAGAATGACCCAACCACCCCACAGGGTCGAATTCCGATTAAAAAGCCCTCTTCCAGAGAAGTGTTTGGATGGAGTTAATACGGCGGTTAAACCTTGGAATTCCGTTTCATCCCACCAATTAAGTTCTGTAATTTTTTCTTTGGGAACTCCCCATCGAATTAAGTGGTTACTAACGCCGAGAGGAACGAAGAAATGACCGACCTTGTCCTTCAGCTTTCGTATGGATGGAAAGTCTAAGTGATCGTAATGATCATGGGTAATAAAGACTGCATCAATATGCGGCATTTTATCAATAATAGGCACTAAATCTCCAGTGTAGCGTTTGCTTCCTGCAAATGAAACGGGTGATGCTATTGGACCTAGCATGGGGTCTACGAGTATCTTTTTGTTATCGATACTCAGCAAAAAAGAGGAATGTCCAAACCAAGTTAAACTATCTTCTTCACTGTTAATTTTGTTCCAATTAATCTCGGAAACAGGAATTTGACCGATAGGAGTGCGGTCTACACCACCTGAAATAAATTCTTTCATCATGGAGAAGTTATCAGACAAACTCATCTGCAAGTTTGTTGGCACTTCATTGACAAACTTTCCGTTAACATAATTTTTAAGCTTTTTAAATGTCTCTATTTGTTCTTTACTGGTGTTTCCTCCGAATACTGGATGTAGATACAAAAACAATGTAATGACAACAAATATTACAACTAAAAAAACAAATAAATATATCATATTTTTTTCATGATTCCTTTCCTAGCCCTTGGTGCAATAACTTCAATTTTAAATAACAGTAACAGCTTTTTTAATTGCTTGGCTTTTGGTTACTCTTCTATCTACTTTAGACATTTTAGTTCCTCAGTCTTTCCTAAAGATAGTCAACAATTTCAAACTTTTTTTGAATTGCGTTCTATTAACTATTGAAGGTTACGTTGACATTAAACCTCCAGGAAAATGTCCGCTTAACATTAGCAAATAGAAATAACTATACAATTCTCTCTAACAAAATCCCCAATTCTTTTGCAATCACATGAGGCGGATTAGGCATTCCATCCTTTAACCATGATTCCAAAACCCCTACGTAAGCATTTGCTGCGAATTTAACAATTACATCTTCACTTAGACCTCGATTTTTCCTGAATCAACGTCCTGAGCAGGGACGCCTCGTACAGAATGCCCGCTACGGTGACCGTTACGGTGACCGTTACGGTGCGGCTGAAGATTTTGTCACGGCTGAACAGTTCACCAAATATGCACAGGAGCATGATGTGAAACCTGCAACTTTAGCAGTTGCGTGGGTAAAAGCAAATCCCGCTGTTACTGCCCCTATCATTGGTGCACGTAATTTAGACCAGTTGGAAGATTCGTTAGTAGCTGCAAATTTTAAAATGACAGAAGAAATGTACGCTGAAATTTCCAATTTATCTAGGACACCTTCACCTGCAACGGATCGAACAGAGGTATTAACTGGTAAATGGAAATAAGGACGAAAAAGGGTTTTATGTAAATGGTAAAGAAGGATGTATTAATTTGTACATCCTTCTTTTTGACAATTCAAACTTTGCTAAACAAATGTATGAAGTATACTAGTTTTCTGGTCACAGAGCCAGCGATCATATCTATAATTTGTGCCCCCGTTAGTACAGCAAAACGGAGGCTTACCCATTATAAAGGGTTATATTATTTCTTAATAACGGCTTTCATCGGATAAAATTCCGTTGTCATTATTCCTGCCACAACGGCTGGATCTTCTGCGATTAATTTTGGGACTTGTTCCTCATTCTCGACTTCAATAATGGCTAGTCCGTGTGGGGCTGAAGGATTAAGAACCGGTCCGAACACCAATGCAATCCCTTGATTCTGCTTGTCCATCCAATATGAAATATGTTGGTGCATTATGCCCCGCTCTTTTTCTGTCATATCCTGGTGAAACGTTGTTCTCGGCGGAGTGGATTTTAACATAAAGTGTATTTTTTCTGTCTGATTGCTTGAGTCGTTATGCGACATTTAGAATATCCTCCATCAATATAAAATTGTTTTTCATTGTTAAATTGACACTCAATGCCAATTATTTCATAAAGCCCTTACGAATACAATGAACTACCTTTTGGGTTACTAAACTCCCATTTAATAAGAAAAATACCTCTCTACTTATCGTAGAAATGACCCATTATCTTAAGTACAATCTTCACAATGTATATTTATTTTTATCAATAAAAACGTCAGGTACCATCCCTGGGGTTCAACTTTATCGAGCTGATTATTCATACACATTTGTTCATTTAAGTGTAGTTCTCTCTCAGTCGGTTTATATCCGATCTAGGTGAAAAACCGAACATGCGGGAATATTCTCGACTGAATTGCGATTGACTTTCGTAGCCTACCCTAAATGCGACATCAGCTACATCTGATGACTCAGCTAATAACAATCGCCTAGCTTCCTGCAATCTCAATTGTTTTTGAAACTGAATCGGGCTCATCGCAGTTACCTCTTTAAAATGCCGATGAAGCGAAGCCGCACTCATATTCGCTATTTCCGCTAAATCCTCTATTCGAAAAGACTTTTCATAGTTATACATGATGTGTTCGATTACGTTTCTAATTTGAAGAGCATTGCTTCCTTCTAACGCCATTTGCCCCAATGCTTCCCCTTTCGGACCTTGTAAAATCCAATAAAGTATTTCCTTCTTAAATAATGGAGCAAGTATCGGAATATGTATTGGATTGTCTAGCAAACAAGCTAATCTGAATACTGCATCCAACAAAGATGGCTCTACCTCGCTAATAAACATCGCTCTTTTCGCATTTTTTCTCTGTCCTGAATGAATTTCCCTGTCATTCAGGACATCTAAGATTTCACTCGAAGAAAATTCAAGTTTAAGTGCCAAATATGGAGAGTCGGATGAAGCTTTGATAACTTGCCCTGTTACTGGCAAGTCCACGGATGCCACAATGTAATGGCCAGGACCATACCTAAAGAATTCCTTCCCTAACCATACCTCTTTCTCACCTTGGACGATAATGCAAAAGGAGGGCTCGTTAACTCTAGAGATGGGTTCGCTGATAATGGATTCACGGATGAGAAATAATGATGGAATCGAGGTAGAATGAACGCCATCCTGACCTGTATAACGCTCAATTAATTTGCCTAGTTCATGCTGCTTATCTATTTTCTCAGACATATCTTTTTCTCCCCTTTCCTCATCTTAGATTGTTTCAATTTTACTAGATATTCGTTACGTGAGAAAGTGGTTTGAGAGGATTAGGCAAAAACTTGAGACGAATGGGTTTAGGGTTTTGTTTAACATCTGTGACATAATTACAAGTGCAATAACTAAACTGAAAACGAAATGTGCTAATCAATGAAGGTGAGGAATAAATAAATGGAATATGTGAAATTAGGTAATACAGGATTGGATGTATCTAGATTTTGTCTTGGCTGTATGAGTTTTGGTGAAGCAGAAAAATGGATTCATCAATGGGTCCTTAATGAAGAGCAAAGTCGCTCTATTATCAAAAAAGCACTGGATCTTGGGATCAATTTTTTTGATACAGCAAATGTCTATTCAATGGGAACGAGTGAAGAATTCCTTGGACGTGCTCTAAAAGATTATGCCAATCGCGATGAAGTCGTGCTTGCAACAAAGATTCATGGTCGTATGCATGAAGGTCCAAACGGTGCGGGTCTTTCTCGAAAAGCCATCATGAGTGAAATGGATAAGAGTCTGAAGAGACTAGGAACGGATTATGTAGACCTTTATATCATCCACCGCTGGGACTACAATACCCCTATTGAAGAGACGATGGAAGCATTGCATGATGTGGTGAAAGCCGGCAAGGCAAGATATATAGGTGCCTCTGCCATGTACGCATGGCAATTCCAAAAAGCGTTACATGTAGCTGAGAAAAATGGTTGGACACGCTTTGTGTCAATGCAAAATCATTACAACCTCATATACCGTGAAGAAGAGAGGGAAATGCTCCCTCTTTGTAAAGAAGATAAAATCGGTGTAACTCCCTACAGCCCACTAGCATCAGGAAGATTGACTCGTGATTGGTCGGAAACAACGCATCGTTCCGAGACAGACCAAATTCAAAAAACTAAATATGATGCGACGTCTGATGCAGACCGATTAGTTGTAGAACGGGTTGCAGCAATAGCAGAAAAACATGGCGTTCCCCGTATCCATATCGCACTTGCTTGGTTACTGCAAAAAGAACCAGTTACAGCCCCTATTATCGGTGCTACGAAAATATCGCATCTCGAAGGTGCCATTGGTGCTTTATCGGTTAAGCTTACAGATGACGAAATTGCGTTTCTCGAAGAACCATATATACCACATTCAATAGTTGGACATTATTAAATGCTTTGATGAAAATAAAGGAAACCCAATTTTCCATAGTTGGAGGATTGGGTTTTTCTAACCTTATACTATAGTAGGATGCCCAAATGCCTGCATCTTCTCTTTATAAAAAAGTTTCAATCAATAAATGTTTAGACATAGTTGGGCTTATTCTTAACCACAGGTAAAAGATACAAAAAAATGGCCGATTCATCTCATGACTGCAGTCACAAGTATTCTCGACCATTTTATAAAAAATACACGTCATCAATAATAAAAAGTGATATTCAATCCATTAATACGAGTTGAAATATATAAATCTTACAGCAGACTAAACTCCAAGCATTGCTTTATAAGAATATGATTCTTTGTATAGCTGTTCCCACTTTTCATGTAGCCTTTCAGCTGACTGATAGTCATCGAAGTCCACTTTTGAATCTGCCTGTAATTTCTCTATTAAACTGCGGCAGGATTCTTCCCATTCCTCTAAACTTTTTATATCAATAAGTTTTGAAAACCTTGGTCTCATACTTTCACAATTAGAATACATCTTATTACACCATTCCAGCAAATATTCATGATATTGCTTTTGTTCCTCTAAATCCAACCATTTATCTAATCCAACCTCAATTTCCTCTTGTAAAGCCTTCGTTTCCAAAAAATCTTCATGGATTTGTTTTTGCTTTTCCAATTCCAAACGTTTATCAGACTCGACTTCAATCTCTTTTTGATAAGCATTCGCTTCTTTGAATAGCTGTTCCCACTGTTCATATAGCCTTTCAGCTATCTGAAAGTCATTGAAGTCCACATTTATATCGGTCTGTAATTTCTCTTTTAGATGGCGGCAGGATTCTTCCCATTCCTCTAAGCTTTTTATATCAAAAAGTTTTGAAAACCTTGGCTTCATACTTTCCCAATTAAAGTAAATATTATTACACCATTCCAGCAAATAGTCACGATGTTGCTTTTGTTTCTCTAGATCCATCCAGTTATCTGATATAACCTCAATATCCTCTTGAATAGCTTCCGTTTCCAAGAATTCTTCAAGGAATTGGGGGTGCTTTTCTAATTCCAAACGTTTATCAGACTCGACTTCAATCTCTTCTTGATAAGTATTAGAATCTTTGGATAGCTGTTCCCACTTTACATATAGCCTTTCCGCTGTCTGATAGTCATCAAAATCCACTTTTAAATCTGACTGTAATTTTTCTTTTAATTGGCGGTATGATTCTTCCCATTCCTCTAGACTTTTTATATCGAAAAATTCTGAAAACTTCGGTCTCATACTTTCCCAATTAGAATAAATATTATTACACCATTCCAGCAAATCTTCTCGGTATTGCTTTTGTTTCTCTAAATCCATCCAGTTATCTGATTCAACCTCAATCTCCTCTTGAATAGCTTCCGTTTCCAAAAATTCTTCATGGAATTGTTTTTGCTCTTCCAACTCCAAACAATTATCAGAATTGTCTTCAATCTCTTCTTTATCAACATTCGATTCTTTGAGTAGCTGTTCCCACTGTTGATATAGCCTATCAGCCGTCTGATTGTTATTGAAGTCCACTTTTAAATCTGCCTTTAATTTTTCTTTTAATTGACGGCAGTATCCTTCCAATTCCTCTAAAATTATTATATCTAAAAGTTTTGAAACCCTTGGTCTCATACTATTCCAGTGAGAAAAAGTGTTATTACACCATTCCATTAAATCTTCATGGTAATGTTTTTGTTCTTCCATTTTGATAAATTCCCCTCACAAAGGTGATTTATATTTTATTTATCCTGATTATAAGGTTCACAAATTTATTTTATGTTCCACAATTGTCCTAGGATTAGACATTCACCCATATGTAAAAAACAAAATGACGGCACTAACAAAAACGGAAAAAGCTATTTCACTTGATTGACGTAATTTCGGGGTTATATGAATCAGCGTAAAAAAGGGAAAACCCTATTTATGTTTCCATTGAATAGGATTTTCCCTTTTTTATTTATTGTTCGACAATGTCGACATCGCTTTTCTTTACAAACCCGACACGATGATTGAACGTAATTTGGTAGTACTCTTCCGAACCTTTCACTACTTTATTGGTTAATGGATCATTGAAATATTTGGCATGATAGTAGTCGGATTGGATTGGTCCTACCGCAATATACTTTTGTCCTTTTGGCAGTTGATACAATACTTCTGCTTTTCCTCTTGCCGAGCTTAAAATTCCTGTGCCGTCGTAGGCGGAATCTTCTGGGTAGGCTGCCCCGTAAACAGGAATAGTGCCTAATCCTTCCTTTGGTGTAATTACGATTCCTTTTCCTGGTACGGTGTTTTTGTTATTTGGATTGTAAAACCATGCCTTTTGCCCGCCAAAGTAAATAGCTGTCCAATCACCTTGTTGATCAGCTTGAACATAACTCTGCCCGATTGCTGCTTTATCTCCCCAATCATTCAGGTTTTTAGTTCCCCTGGTACCATTTTTATGAAGAAAAGGGTCGCTGATGAGCGGTGCGTTAAAGTCAGGCTCTGAATGAAGCTCGACAAAGCTGGAAGATAGAGGTTCTAGTACTGTACTTCCATAAGTATAACTTGCAATATTGGTGTTATAATTCGGGCGAATCGTGACAATAGAGCTGCTTTGCCCTTTATCGTTGCTTGGATTGATGGATTCGCCAATCAGGTTAAAGAAATGTGCCCAGTCCCAGTATGCTCCTGGATCCCAATGCATGCCGGCTTGTTTAGTAGCTGTTAGAGCCGGGATTTCATCATGCCCGAGAATATGCTGCCTGTCTAATGGAATATTATATCTTTCAGATAAATATTTTACTAATTTCGCAGTTGAACGGTACATTTGCTCGCTGTACCATTCCGTTCCTTCCGTCGCAAACCCTTCATGTTCAATCCCGATCGAGTGCATATTAAAATACCAGTTTCCTGCGTGCCACGGGATATCATTAGGACGAACCATTTCTGTGACCTTCCCCTTTTTAGCGTCAATTATGTAATGGGCACTAACATAGGAATTTCCCAAGAAAGTACTAATAGCTGACTGTACGCTCCCCTCAATATCATGGATTACGATATAGCGAATATCAAGACCATCCTGAGGACGGTTGGCAATATCATAATTTCCGTAATTGGTTTTGCTGCTCGAAAACTGTTTGTATGCGGCTGGAATATAGGTACACTCCAACCCATTTGGACAATCCGTATTAGTGAATTTTACATTTCGTAAAGGAATATTTTTAGCTGTTTCTTTATTGGGAAGAATATTCTCCGCTTTTAATGTGAGTTTATCCCCGTTACGCGCGGTCTTTTCCTTTCCGCTTTGAATGGTTCCGTATACTTCATCTGCAAAATCTGTTGCTGCCTCTGTAATATCTGATCCGCTGTATTTTACAAGGGCTCCATACCATTCGGCAGGATCTGATGGAAGGCTGCCAGTCGTTTGTTTGGCATATTGAGCAAGCAGGGCAGCACCACCGCGTATGTTTTGTTCCGGGTCATTCTTTAACAAATCTGAGTCCACATTAAGAATCTGGGCTGCCTGGTCAAGCGTGTTCAGGGCCCGATCATCCAATAATGAGGACACACCCAGCTCTGTATCATCCCCCTTGGCATTTAAGTCTTGAGCCTGTTGAACCAAATTCATGACCCCATATCCACCTATTTCACTTTGTCCCTCGTGCTGTACCCAGTTCGATTCATTGTAAGACACAGCCATCAGCACACTTACAGGAACCCCAAATTCTTTTGCAGCATTTTCAAATAATTCCTGTGATACTTCTGTTTTCATTACGCTTTCTGCATAGACCTTAACCTCGTTTTTAGAAAAATATCCAGAAGGAGCGGCCAGTAAAGATGCTGTGAGTACAGAAGCAAAATACTTTGAAGCCTTTTTCACATGAAAAACCATTTATGATCCCACCTTTGAAAGAATTAATAGAATTATTGAATTCTTCTATAAGGTAAAATTTTCCTTCAACCCAGTCGTAAAATGATTCAAAATGCATGATTATTGAATGCTAAATAATTTGTTCCTAGGCAGATATAACTAAGATTACTATGCTAATAGTAGTTGAATAAATTTCATCTTAATGTTCATGGCATAGTCAGCTTCATGCCTTCGTTACACCGGGATTTAAGGTATTAACTATTGGTTCTACTACTTTCTTACTTCGTATATGTATATAAGGTAACTAGATGGACACTAGAAATATATGTTGCCAATTATTTCATTTCTATAGGCAATATTTCTTTCAACATAATTAAGAGTTTATTATAATTATAGTTAGGGGAAATTTTCCAATATGTAAATTCCAGAGGATAATTTTCCACTATATAATTTAGTCAAAGAAGGAGGAGCAAAACGCATGCAAGAAAATGGTAACATGGGAAAGTGCCCGTTTCATGGTGGCGCTACTAGTTCAAAATCTAGTGGCACCTCAAACCGAGACTGGTGGCCAAATCAGTTGAACTTGAATATTCTCCATCAGCATGACAGAAAATCGAACCCTATGGGAGAAGACTTTGATTACGCAGAGGAATTTAAAAAGCTAGACTACGATGCGCTTAAGCAGGATCTCCAAGAGCTCATGACAGATAGTCAAGATTGGTGGCCTGCTGACTATGGACATTATGGACCGTTTTTTATCCGTATGGCTTGGCACGCTGCTGGTACATATCGGACAGGCGATGGCCGCGGTGGTGCTGGAACGGGTAACCAACGTTTTGCTCCCCTTAACAGCTGGCCGGACAACGGTAACCTTGATAAAGCCCGGCGTCTGCTATGGCCGATTAAGCAAAAGTATGGCAACAAGATTTCTTGGGCCGACTTGTTCATTTTAACAGGTAATGTAGCGATTGAATCCATGGGTGGCAAGACATTTGGATTTGGAGCTGGACGCGCTGACATTTGGCATCCAGAAGAAGATGTCTACTGGGGTACTGAAATAGAATGGCTGGGTGATAATCGCTACTCAGGCGATCGTGATTTGGAAAATCCACTGGCTGCCGTACAAATGGGGCTTATCTATGTGAACCCTGAAGGTCCAAATGGCAAACCAGATCCCCTTGCAAGTGCCCGTGACATTCGCGAAACCTTCGCGCGTATGGCAATGAACGATGAAGAAACAGTGGCACTAATTGCCGGCGGCCATACTTTCGGTAAGGCACACGGTGCAGGAGATGCTGCCCTCGTTGGTCCAGAGCCGGAAGCTTCACCGATTGAAGCTCAAGGCTTAGGTTGGTTAAGCACATACGGCAGCGGTAAAGGCCACGATACTATTACCAGTGGAATTGAAGGGGCTTGGACTGCTAATCCGACACAGTGGGATAATGGTTACTTTGATCTATTGTTTGGCTATGAATGGTGGCTTACCAAGAGTCCGGCAGGTGCATGGCAGTGGCTTGTGGTAGACCCTGCAGAAGAACATCTTGCACCCGATGCAGAAGATCCATCTCTTAAAGTCCCTACGATGATGACCACTGCTGATATGGCCTTGCGTCATGATCCGGAATACGAAAAGATTGCCCGTCGTTTCCATCAAAATCCTGAAAAATTTGCCGATGCTTTTGCCCGTGCCTGGTTCAAACTGACTCACCGTGATATGGGTCCTATAGCAAGATATCTAGGTCCAGAGGTTCCTGATGAAGAATTAATCTGGCAAGATCCTGTACCAACTGCTGATTATGAATTAACAGATTCAGAGGTAGGAGAACTGAAAGAAAGAATCCTGAACTCAGGACTTACTGTAAGCGAATTGGTCACAACTGCTTGGGCATCCGCCAGTACCTTCCGCGGCTCAGATAAGCGCGGCGGCGCTAATGGGGCCCGCATTCGTCTTGCTCCTCAGAAGGAATGGGAAGTGAATCAGCCGGAGCTGCTTGCAAAAGTCCTTCATGTATTCGAAGACATTCAAAGTACATTAGATAAGAAAGTAAGCCTTGCCGATTTGATTGTCCTAGGTGGCAGTGCTGCGATAGAAAAAGCTGCACGTAATGCGGGCTTCGATGTAACGGTTCCGTTTGCTCCTGGACGCGGCGATGCAACGCAGGAACAAACAGATGCGGAAAGCTTTGCAGTGCTGGAGCCTGTTGCAGATGGTTTCCGCAACTATCAGAAGCAGCAGTTCAGTGTAAGTCCAGAGGAGCTCCTGGTTGATAAGGCACAACTCTTAAACCTTTCTGCGCCAGAGATGACTGTACTTCTTGGCGGTATGCGTGTTCTAGGTACTAACTACCGTGGCTCGAAACACGGAGTTTTCACAGACCGTGTTGGCACACTCACTAACGACTTCTTTGTTCACTTGCTTGATATGGGAGTTGCTTGGACACCTGCAGCGGGAGGCGTATATGAAGGACGTGACCGCAAGACAGGTGATGTAGTGCGTACAGCAACAAGAGTGGACCTCGTGTTCGGTTCCAACTCTGTTCTCCGGGGCATCGCAGAAGTGTATGCACAAGACGATAACAAAGAAAAGTTTGTTCGGGACTTTATCGCAGCTTGGGTCAAAGTCATGAATGCAGACCGCTTCGATTTAAAGTTGAAGAAGGCTGTATTAACGGGTAAATAAAGCAGTAACTTAATATAAAAATAGACTTTAAGGAGAGTGGACTTTCACTCTCCTTTTATGTCGTCACATTCACATCACAAACACTCCTACTTCCCTCTTAAACACCATTTTAACCGTTCCATTTCTCTGCTTAGCAATGAGACTGAGCCCTATAGTGCACATTAATTGACTTAGATTATTGTGGACACTAAAATTTAACAGATACAGACTTATAGAAATGGAAAATAGCTATCAGAGGGAAGTGGAATCCGAAAATGAAAGAATACAATACACGTGCCATTATGGCGTCACTGCTCATCTGCGGTTTCGTAGGGATGTTTAGTGAGACAGCTCTGAACATAGCGATTAGTAATTTAATGGTCGTGTTCAAAATTTCAGCCGCTACCGCCCAGTGGTTGACGACGGGGTTCCTTCTTACTCTCGGTGTTTTAATGCCGATGACTGGTTTGCTCCTGCAATGGTTTACGACAAGGCAATTGTTTTTCGGTTCGCTGGCGAGCTCGATCGCAGGCACATTGATTGCGGCACTAGCCATTAATTTCGAAATGCTTATGGTCGCTCGTGTACTTCAGGCGGCCGGCATGGGCCTGCTTATTCCGCTCATGTTCAATACAATCCTTGTCGTATATCCACCTGAAAAGCGCGGCGCAGCAATGGGATTCGTCGGACTTGTGATTATGTTCGCACCAGCGATCGGACCGACCGTAGCAGGTCTTCTAATCGAATACTTAACATGGCACTACATCTTTTGGCTTTCTTTGCCGTTTTTAGTGATTGGGCTGTTGGTAGGGCTGAAGAATTTGGAAAATGTTACCGAAGTCACGAAGCCTCGCATCGATCTCCTGTCAGTCGTATTATCAACGATCGGTTTCGGCGGCGTTGTCTTTGGCTTTAGCAAGGCGGGCGAAGGCGTGGAAGGCTGGAGCAGCCCGGCCGTTGTCACTTCCATCGTCATCGGGCTGGCTGCACTCGTGTTTTTCACACTTAGGCAGTTGTTTATGCGTGAGCCAATGATGGACCTTGGTGTCTTTAAGTACCCAATGTATATTGTAGGGCTGTTAATGGTTCTGTCTTGTATGATGATTATTTTGTCAAGCATGATTATTCTGCCATTGTATCTTCAAAATGGTATGAAATTGTCCCCGTTCACTGCTGGGCTTATGCTGTTGCCGGGCAGCGCGCTGAACGGCATCCTTTCGCCGCGCATGGGGAGTTTGTTCGACAAATATGGGCCGAAGTGGCTGGTTATTTCCGGCCTAGCAGTTGTTGCGATCATGTTGTGGTGTCTCTCCAGCATATCGTCCTCATCTTCAATTGCATTTATCGTCGCGATGCATATTGGACTTATGGTCGGCATCTCCATGGTTTGGATGCCAGCGCAGACAAATGGCCTCAACCAGCTGCCGCCGGAGCTTTACCCACACGGTACGGCAGTAATGAACACGCTGCAGCAAGTGGCGGGTGCGATCGGAACAACGATTGCGATCATCATCCTAACGAGCGGCATGGAGAAGTATATGCACAAATCCTCTGCTCCAACCAAACCGACCGAGATGGCTAACGCGATGACGCTCGGCTCACAGAACGTGTTCTTGTTTGCCATGATTGTGACGCTTATCAGTCTGGTCCTGGCGTTCTTTATCCGCCGAGTCATCGTCAACCATTCGGAAATGAATCCGATGCATTAATGTTTTCAAAGGGAGCCCGCGACGGGCCCCCTTTTTTTATGATATTATTCCAGATTGTTGAATGCGTGAGGTTAACCAAAGAAAAAAAGGAAGTGGACTTCATACGAATAGACTAGACTTCTATGGACTGACGCTCACACAGGAGCATCCATGACGTTCCAAACCTGTCTCTCAGCTGAGCAAAACGCAAAGCGAAAAAGGTTTCTTCCATGTGCATAAAGATTTCTCCTTCTTCAGAAAGCAAGGAATAAAGCCTCTCCGCCTCTTCTGCACTGTAAACCCTGAGTGTCAGATAGACACTCCGCATAGGCTCAGCGTTAGGGATGTCGGCACCCCTGAGCACCGTGTCCCCAATCTGGATGATAGCATGCAGAATGTCGTTTTCCCGACCTTCCGGAAGGTTCGTCGGATCTGGCAATTGTTTGAAAGCCATCATCGATGTTATTCTGCCTCCGAGATGCTTTTCATAGAACCGAAAAGCCTGTTCGCAAACTCCTCGATAGTTGACGTAGATATCGAGCTTCATTTAATAATCTCTCCTTTTTCATTTTAGTTGTTGGTCTTGAAAAGTGCCTGTCACCGCCTAAACGGAATTTTCACTCTTTTTTCAATTAATCATCTTTTCATTTCTAACTTTTAATAAATGTTAAAAGGTCATTATTTAGCCGGTCTGAATGTGTGATGTATAGTCCGTGCGGGGCATCTTTATACAAAATAAACCGGTTCTTGGGTAATAACATTGCTGACTTTTGGCCGGATATTTCTACCGGGATTGAACGATCTTTATCACCGTGGATAATGAGTATAGGTACAGTGATGGACCGCATCTCCTCACGAAAATCCGTTTCTATGATAACTTTATTACACTCAACCACTGCTTTAAGCGATGTCTGCAACATATCCCACCGAGTCCATTCACCTATTCCGCTGGTATCAGAACGATTGAAGTATGGCAATTCATTTTGAAGTAACCAATTTGGAAAGTCTCGTTTCCACATTTCACGCACCATTTCTGCGACATCCTTGGATACTACTTCAGGATTATCCTCTGTTTTCATCAAAAATGGCACAATGGCAGAGACAAGCACTGCACGGTCCACCCGATTGTTGCCATGACGTGTTAGATATCGAATCACTTCACCAGCTCTATCAAATCATAACAAATCGTAACTTTTGCCTTAGATTCTCAAGTGAAGACACTTGTCCAACCCTCCAATGGTCTATGGTTTAGCCTTCTTACAAACACCCATGTCTTTCGGTCTCTTTTACTTTTAGGGTGCAAAACTTTAAAAAACAGGTCAAATCTCTAATTCATACTCGTATTATTTCACATTTTAATTCACGAGAACAATCACACAAGGACTTGTCCTACATAACTTGGATGAAGGACATTTTTCTTGTTGCCCATCCGAGTTTTGTCCTTCATACCCTGGATGAAGAACATTTTTCTTGTTGCTCAACCGAGTTTTGTCCTTCATAACACGGATGAAGGACATTTTCTAGTTGCATAGCCTAGTTTTTGTCCTTCAGCCCAAGTAAACACATTTTTTTGATTAGTCCTGTATTTTTAATTTAATAAACACTATAAAATCACATTAATTTTAATAAACCTCCAATAATTATTTCAGCCCTGTGAATTGTCTTGTAATTTCATTTGTGAAAAGTTTGTAAAAGTTAATAGAAAATTTGCAATACCAACAAAAACGCATAGGAAATCATATGTCAATTCCAATGCGTTTCTATTTGCGATTAACTTGGTTACACCTTTAAAGTAAACTCGTTGAACTAATTCGAAGCTCTGTTTATTTATCTTACTCCCTTTTTGAAAATATGAATTTACTTTTTATTCTATTTTATTCGTTTCATTCTGTTTCCCTTTTTGGCTTTGATGAGTTTTTGCTTTTTGACCATTTGCCTTCTTTCTATTTCTTTGGAACAATCTTCACTCCATGAAATTAACTCTTCATCAGACATTGTTGGTATTCTCTCAATAATTTCACTTAATGATTCCCATTTAATCATGTTCAAAACCCCTTCATATGACAATGAAGATAGTCTTGACAGTTTGTAATCCCGTTTATACTATTTTTTCTTTTTATTTCCTGGGCCGACTTCGTTAACACTCCTTTTTCGCGCATAAAAAAAGAGAGCACCCGGAGTACTCTCTAAATCGTACCTGTTTTGAAGTGACTATCCTTTAAAATTCAAGTGACAAAGCTGAAGTTCGTCTAACATTACCAACAACTTTTTATAATTAGATAATGTTTCTTTATCTTCAACTTTATAACCAGATTTAAAGAATAAAATATCTCCTGTCCCATCGTTAATTTGATTACTTGCTTCGAGAATTCTTTTTAAGTTTTTTGCAGTTCCAATGCTTCCAGAAATAATGTCAACTTCTTCAGGAAATAATTCCTTTATACTATTTTCGAAATATGGGAAATGAGTGCATCCAAGAACAATCGTTCCGTACTGCTTTAAATCAATCGAACCTAGTGTTTCTTTTAAATATGGTACAACTTTCTCTTCTCTAAATTCAAAATTCTCAGCGAATTGGACAAGACCAGGAAGAGGTAGACTTTCAACAATATCGTGATGGTCTATACTTTTCACAAGGTTATGAAACTTTTCCTCTCTAAGAGTCAAATTTGTTGCCAACACTAATACCTTTTTTCTTTTTCCCTCACAGCTTTGAACAGCAGGTTTTACGGCTGGTTCAATACCCAAAATTGGGAAATTATACTTTCTGCGAAGGTCATCCACTGCGATACTGGTAGCAGTATTACAAGCAATGACTAATGCTTTGATTCCTTGATTAGCCATAAAGTCCACTGCATTAAATAAATATTCCCTTACCTCTTCTTTTGGCTTCTCACCATAAGGGACGTGTAAGGTATCCGCATAAAATATGTAATCTTCATTCGGTAAAAACCTTAATGCTTGATGAAGTACAGTCATCCCACCTATACCAGAATCAAAAAAACCAATTCTCATTACTTTCACTCTTCTCTTCTATTTTATTCCTTCTTTTTCTTTCATTTGCCCTGACAATCCCGACTATTTACTTAACATATCAATAAATTTTAATAAAGACGTTGGTAAATACTTTTCTTTTCGATATATAAACATTGTTTTGACTTTTCTATTATGATTTGGCATTGAATGCTGTCTAAGAGTTCCCTCTTGGATATGTTTTGCAATGACACTTGAAGGCAGCATACTTATACCTAGTCCCGCAGACACACAACCGATTATCCCATCCACAGTGCCAAATTCCATTATCTTATTGGGTATCATCTTCTCTTGGTAAAACCATTGTTCAAAATTCCCCCTATAAGAACATCCTGTATGAAAGACAAGCAGCGTCCTTGTTTGAATATCTTTGATTGAAGATATTGGTGGATGTGCTATATCCGTGATGAGAACTAGTTCCTCTTCGAATACTTCTTCCTGGATGAGATCAGGGTGATTGATAGGTCCAGCCACAAATGCTCCATCAATTTCATACTGAAGAACAGCTTGAATATTTTGTTCCGTAGAACCTGTTTTTAGGGTTAGGTCAACGTCGGGATAGTCTTTAAGGTATTTTGAAAATAAGGCTGGTAAGCGAACTGCGGCAGTTGTTTCCATAGAACCAATAATTAAAGGACCTTTTGGTGTTTGATCATCATTCATCACGTTTTTTGTTTCTTCAATAAGATCAAATATTTTTTCCGTGTATGTTAATAGCATGGTTCCTTTGGCTGTTAAAGCAGTCCCACGATTATGTCTATAAAATAAGGTTGTTTGAAGTTCCATTTCCAATTGCTGAATTTTCATCGTGATATTAGATTGAGCATATTGAAGTTCTCTTGCAGCATGTGAAATACTCCCCAACCTAGCAACAGTCTGGAAAACTTTTAATGTATGTAAATCCATAAAAATCCTCACCACTTTTTTGCCATCTAATTTTTTGATAGCGAATATCAAAAATATGTATTATTCAATATACCAAAAAAAAGATAATCTATAAATATATTATTTTTTTTGGAGGTTTTAATTTGAACAAGCAAAATTATCTTTTTTTAATAGGGGGTATATTGTCTTTAATCATTGCTATGGGTATTGGAAGATTTGCCTATACTCCCCTTCTACCTCTTATGCAAAAAGATCTTTCTTTTTCAAATTCAATTGCTGGTTATATAGCATCAAGTAATTATGCTGGATATTTGATTGGAGCAATTTTAGCAGGTGTCATTCCCTTAAAGGGATATAGAGTGGTTTCCTTAAGAATTAGTCTAATCATCAGTATCATAACCACTGCCCTAATGGGTCTAACATACTCTTATTTACTTTGGTTTGTACTTCGGTTTATATCAGGGGTTTCCAGTGCTTTTGTGTTGGTCCTAGCTTCTGGTATCGTATTAGATAAACTTGCCGCTATAAGCAAAACCAGTTGGTCGGGCTTGTTCTATGGAGGGGTAGGATTTGGAATCCTTTTATCCAGTTTAATTATTCCAAGTTTAAACCATTTATTTCTGTGGGAAGGTACATGGATAGGATTAGCTGTTATCTGTGGAATACTAGCTATCTTCGTATGGATTTGGCTCGATGAAGCCCCCAACGATGTTGAGATGAAAAATAAACAAGAAACCTTTGCACTTGTCCCCTCAACTAAATGGCTACTATGGTTGACTATTGCCTATGGTTTAGAAGGATTGGGTTACATTGTTTCAGGAACGTTTATCGTATCTATCGCTGAAAAGACCTCATTCTTTCAAAAAGGGGCAACCTTAGTTTGGATGATGGTTGGTTTGGCTGCAATTCCATCCTGTCTCATCTGGTCTATACTAGCTAAAAAATGGGGCTTCATTAAATCCTTAATTCTTGCAATGGCATTGCAATCATTGGGTATGGCGATGCCAGCCTTCTGGATCTCGAAAACTAGTTTTATCATAAGTGCTTTATTATTTGGAGCTACGTTTATGGGTATCACTACACTTGCTACAACATTGGGGCGAAAAATGAATCCATCTAATAGCAGCCGAACGATTGGAATTCTGACCGCTATGTATGCTATTGGACAGTTGGTAGGACCAACTCTTGCCGGAATGCTATCATCATTTACCCATAATTTTAATGCTGCTTTGATAGGAGCATCTATTTTCGTTTTAATTGGGGCAGGTTTGCTTTTAAATGGGATTCAGTTCGAGAGGAAATCTGAAGGAAAATTAATCAGTAAGTGAAAGAGGAATAAAAAACTGTTGAATCCTTGATTAATAATATTATTGCGGAAGCAAAAACATTAATATTCGAAGCATTAAAAAATGTTTCTAATGACAATGTTCAAGGAGTAAATTCTAATACACAAAAACCTAGCCACAAAAGCTAGGTTTTTGTGTATACCTTATTGAGCTAACCTACCCTTTATCAGGACAATCATCGTTTAAGATAAGCCTTCAGAAAATGATCCAGAGGATCCTTTATAAAAGATCAGCCATAACAAAGGGTTAGTAATTCTTCATACCTAAAAATAATTTATGGCAAATGGTATAAGAAAAATAAGCAGTAACACTTCCTAAAATAAAAATGATTAGAGGAAGCAAATAAACTAGATACAATGATATTAAAAATATCATTATTAATAATATGGTTAACAAAGGATAAGTGATTGCCAGCGTTAGCGCATTCTTAATTACATTTTTCCAAGTTGTATGAAAGTGAGCCATAATTGGAAAAAGATAAACAGTAATTGATAAGAAAAATAGGGATAATAACCAAAGAATACCCAGCAATATAAGATGCATCAATGAACCATCCAAATGTAAAATACGAAAGTCTATAAAGATAAAAAAGCCTAGGGCTGCCCATAACACTGAAATTCCAAAACTTTGGAAAAAACATTCTCTAAATAACAAGAAAAAAGTACGGAAAATCCCATCGGTTTCTTTCCCCATTGTCCACTTTCTTATTACACCATACATGGATACTGTTGCCGGAAAAATCGTAATAACAGGTATACTCATTATTAGCCATAATAAATTTAATAAGAATAGGTCAACTATTTTTTCGGCATATTGCAAAAATCTACTATTAAGGATATTCATGGTGTTTCCCCTTTTTTAAGAAAAGATTGGATTTTTTCGTACGAAAAATCCCTTTCAAAATGACAATGTTGTTATTATTTTTTGCACCAACATGATTTTAAACCGTAAAAATCTAGAGAAGTTAGTTGGACATTGCCATCAACAGCAAATAGTTCTAATCCTTGGCTATTACCATCTGGGAAAATTAAATCAGTCATAACCAATTCTCCATTATTTGCAAATACCTCTACGGATGACCAATCAACAAAAATATGCATGATTATTCGATTTTGTTTTGGTTCTAAGATTGCATTGTGATTACATGCAAAAAATGAATTAAATGATGTTTCCCCTGAACTCTGTCGATCAATGAATAACTTTTTCTCAGTTACATTATATCCAATTATAGTTTTCTCATCTTTTGACATTCGCACCTTAAAACCGAATACAGATGCTGTATCCAACTCAAACTCCGCCCTTAATTCAAACGCTTTTCTCTTTATATTCGAAAGAACATTAGCTACGTTTTCATTAATAATGATATTTTCCAATTTTGTATTTTCTTTACGGAGAGATTCTAATTCCATGATTGGAGTTTGGCTTAACCGAACGCCATCATTTGTTGTTACGAGTTTCAATTCGCGAGGGAGTGTCAAAGCACTTCTCCAAACTTTCGTTGGAGTTTCATTTGCATATTTCCAGTTGCTCATCCAACCTATAAAAATACGACGCCCATCCTCAGCAGGTACATCGGACCAAGTGACTCCTGCATAATTATCTCTTCCATGATCAAGCCAAAGGACCGTTTCTTTTGAATTCTCATTTGTAAAAGTTGAACCGTCAAAATCCCCTATAAAATATTGAGTTCTGGAACCTTCTACATATGCTGCTTCATTTCCAATACTAACAATCATTACCCATTTTTTATTTTCGGTTTTTCCCTTGACCGGTAATTCAAATAAGTCAGGACATTCCCAAACACCTGCATGAGAACCGGATTCACTACCGAATTCACTTGTAAAATTCCACGTTTTTAAGTCGTGTGAAGTATAAATACTGACGTGGTTACCTGCTGCAAGAATCATGATCCACATTTTTGTATTTTCATGCCAAAACACTTTAGGATCACGGAAATCTGTGATTCTTATATCTGATAAGATAGGGTTTCCCTTATACATGTTCCAAGTTCGCCCTTTATCGGTACTATAAGCGAGGCTTTGTCTTTGTCTGGGACGTTCTGAATCCGGATATTGATCTGCATGCGTAAAAATGGCAACAAGCCCAGATTCACCATTAAAAAATCCAGTTGAATCATTCCAATCTACAACAGCACTTCCTGAAAATATCGCCCCATTTTCATCCGGGGACAGAGCGATTGGCAGGTGCTCCCAATGAATTAAATCCTTACTTACAGCATGTCCCCAATGCATCGGGCCCCATATCGTATCGTGTGGATGGTACTGATAAAAAAGATGGTATTCCCCCTCATAGTAAACCATTCCGTTAGGATCATTCATCCAATTGGATTCAGGTGTGAAATGGAACTGTGGTCTATGGGGTTCTGTGTAATATTTTTCTGCACTGGATGTTTTATATTCTTCTAGTTTCATTGTTATAGGTTCTCCTTTGTTACTACCTTTGAGTTGCGTAATGTATAAATTTCGTCGAGAGTTGGCATACTCCCAATTGCCCCTTTTTTTGTTGTAGCTAATGCGCCGACAGCATTGGCGAAGGACGCTATTTCTACTAAGTCTTCGTATGTTAAACTATCAATCAGGCATTCTTTTTGAAGAATCTTATAAAGAACTCCTCCAAGGAAACCGTCTCCTGCTCCCGTAGTATCTTGAACGTCAACTACAAAACCCGGTACATAACCTATTTTTTCTCCCAGTCTAAAGAAACTGCCATTTTCACCTAAGGTGATAAAAATCAAGGGAACATGGTATGTGTTACCTAAAATTCGAGTGCCTTCTTCAAGATCGCTTACTCCAGTAAGAAAAGTTAGTTCCTCTTCTGAAATTTTTACGACATCAGCGGATTCAAGCCCTTTATACATCATTTCTTTAGCACGGTCTAAACTATCCCATAACGATTCTCTTAAATTAGGATCGAAAGAGATAAGGGCTCCATTTTCTTTTGCAAAAGCAACGGCAGCGAGAGTGGATTCAGCAGCAGGATTATGGGTCATAGAGAGAGATCCAAAGTGAAAAATCTTAGAATTTTTTATCAAATCAAAATCTACATCTTCTAGGGTTAATGTGGTATCCGCCCCAGGATTACGATAAAAACTAAATGTTCGATCACCCTTACCATCTAAATGGACAAATGCTAAAGTTGTATTTGTATTTTCTGAGAAAACCAGCCCGGAAGTGTCTACATTTATTTGATTCAATACATTTTTTAGAAATAAGCCAAATTGATCTTTTCCAACTTTTCCGATAAAAGTAGTCTTTTTTTGTAATTTAGATAAAGCTGCTAAAACATTAGCTGGAGCCCCTCCAGGATTTTGTTCAAACAAAATTTTTCCGCTTTCCTGGAATCCTAAAGGTGTAAAATCAATAAGTAACTCTCCTAATGCTGTAATATCATACATTCATTTTCACCTAACCCTATTTATGGTAAGATATAATAGATAAGGCAGAACGAGGCTACACCCTTATGTTCTGCCTTTATTTAGATATGGGATGGTTATTTACTGGTTTTATTAAAAGCGTCAAGTCCCTTTTGGTATAGTTTCATCAATTCAGGAAGGCCCATTTTATCTAACTGGTTTACATAGCTATCCCATTCTTTTTCAATTCCGCCATCCTGTAACCAATGCGCTTGCTTCTGGTTAACAAATTGAGTAATATCCGTTTGAAGCTGATTAATTCTTTGTGAATCTTCTGCACTAAAGAAAACTTGCGGATAATTCTCTTTTTCTTCGTAAGGACGATAATATTTATCCAAAATTTGCAGACGTTCTTTTGCACGTGGTTCCATATCGACCACTTTACCAAAGTCTTGTTTTAAAACGATGAATGGTCCGCCAGGAGCCACTTTTTGACGGTATTCTCCCATTGCCACTCCAGCAGGCAATTCTTTATTCACTAACATTCCGTTAGTGTCCTCTTTATAAACCTCACCAATTGGACCCCAGTTCACTTGAGCAGATTCTTTCGGAGCATATAATTGGTCTACCCATCTTGAAGTAATTTCTGGATACTTATTTGCTTTTGTAATAACAAATGCATCACGACCATATTCAGAATAATTTGAGCGACCTACGATTGGTTTTCCTTTTGGACCTACAAGCGGTGGTAATACTACATAATCATTTTGACGGTCAGTACCAACCATTTCTGTATTTTCCCACCAAATGAAGGAACCTAATGACTCATCCTTTGTTTTCCCTTTTGCAAACATCTTGGCCGTGTCTTGTGTGGTTGCTTCTGAATCAATCAATCCTTCCTTCACCCATTTATGGTAATACTGGATAGCATCTTTATATTCTGGTTGAACAGCGGTGAAGATTACTTTTCCATCACGGACGATACGGTGGTCGTTGTTATCAGGAACTCCGAACGGTGCAATCATATCACCGAAGTTTCCACACCATCCGTTGAATAGGTAAGTTAATCCAATCTCATCCTTTTTGCCATTTCCGTTTGCATCCTTATCCTGGAATGCTTTCAAAACATCATGATACTCTTCAAGGGTTGTAGGCATTTTTAACCCTAGCTTATCAAGCCACTTTTTATTGATGTACATGGTGTTAGGCAGTCCAACTAAGTCCATCTCTTCTGCTCTAGGTAAAGAGTAAATATGTCCATCCGGAGCTGTAATCCCTTTCTTCAATTCAGGTCTTTCTTCGAGTCTTTTCTTTAAGTTTGGCATATACTTATCAATTAGGTCATTTAAAGGAATTATGGTACCATCCTTTGCATATTTCTGAATATCCAAATCGCTAAAACCTGAATTATAGAAAGCATCTGGAAGATCACCACTTGCAAGCAGTAAGTTTTTCTTTTCCTGATAACCGTCACCAGGAATATTATTCCATCCAATTTGTACGTTGGTTGTTTTCTGCAGTTCTTTAAAAATGGTCATATCAGCAAAATTAGGGGCTAAAGATGATTTCGGTGACACAAAATTAAGTTTGATTGTTTTATCAACAATCGGTAGTCCAGTAGAATTCATTTTTACATTCACTTTTTTCGTTTCTTCTGATGCACTTTTATTACTGGAACATCCAGCAAGAATCGTTGAAAGACCAATAGATAAAACCAATGATTTCGTAAACCATGACTTTTTCATTACTATTTCCCCCTCATTATCAATCAGTTTTTTTATGAACTACCACTTAGGAACCATATATCGGTCACCCCCCTTAAAGGAATACTTTTTAGCCTTGGCATTCGAAAAGATTATCCTTTGACACCGCCAATTAATACTCCCTTGACAAAATATTTTTGGACAAATGGATAAACAATTAATAATGGGATTGCGGCAACAATGATAACACCATACTTAATAATCTCTCCAACGTGTTGCTGTGCTGCAAGATTATCCAAATCACTCAACATTTGCACGCTCAATTGATTTTGAATCAAAATATTACGTAAAATTAATTGCAAAGGATACAAACTTTCATCATTTAAATAAATCAAAGCATCAAAGTATGAATTCCAATTACCTACTGCATAAAATAGAACCATAACGGCGATGATCGGTTTGGATAATGGAAGAACAATTTTCAAAAAGAATCTAGTGTTCGAGCATCCGTCAATCTTACCTGCTTCTAGTAATTCATTTGGTACTGAAGATTCGAAAAAGGATCTCGCTACGATTAAATTCCATACGGCGATAGCTTTTGGAATGATCATTGCCCACATCGTATTCAGCATCCCTAAATCTTTAACAACTAAATACGTAGGAATTAACCCGCCAGAGAAGAACATCGTGAATAATATCATCAACATAAAGAAGGATTTACCATATAAATCTTTACGGGATAAGGCATAAGCAGCCAGCAATGTCAGGGATACTTGTAACGCCGTCCCTAAAACCGTATAAATAATAGTATTTTTATATCCTAACCAGATTTTAGGATCACTGAAAATCCTCTTATATCCTTCAAATGTGATTTCCTTAGGTAATAACCAAACACTTCCGTTATAAACTAGATCTGGATTACTTATTGAGGCAATGACCACAAAATATAAAGGATATAAAACCGCTAAACAAATGAGAGTTAAAAATATAAAGTTTATAGTGTCAAATATTTTATCTTCCTTTGATTTTATTTTTTTTGCACTATTATTTTTTTTGAATTCACTCAATTCCGACACCCCCTACCATAGTCCTGAACCAGAAACTTTCTTTGCTGTTCTGTTTACAATCCAAAGTAAAACTAAGTTAATAACCGAATTGAATAATCCTACAGCTGAAGCAAAGCTATATTCTGATTGCTGCAAACCTACTTTATAGACGTAAGTTGGAATAATTTCTGCAGCTGGCTGATTCAATGGTGTTTGCAATAAAAATGCTTTTTCAAATCCTATATTCATTAAATTCCCTACTGATAAAATAAGGAGTATAATGGCTGTCGGCATAATGGCAGGGATATCCACGTGTAAAATCCTTTGCCATTTATTTGCACCATCTACGGTTGCCGCTTCGTGAATTTCAGGACTTACCCCAGCTAATGCAGCTAAGTAAACAATGCATGCCCACCCCGTTTCCTGCCATACCCCAGATCCTATGTATAGAGATTTAAACCAACTTGGTTCAGACATAAACGATACTGCTGACCCTCCAAATAGTGTTATCACACTATTAACTAATCCTTTATCTGAGAAAAAAACAAAGACCATACCGGCTAAAACGACGATTGAGATAAAATGTGGTGCATAAATAACCGTTTGGACAAAACGCTTATACTTTTGGTGAATCATTTGATTTAAAAGTAATGCAATAATGATTGGCATCGGAAACCCAATAACCAGTTGGAAGATGCTTAAACCTAAAGAGTTTTTTATTAATGTCCAAAATTGGTAAGAATCGAAGAATCGCTCAAAATGTTGAAACCCGACCCACGGACTTCCTAATATTCCTAAAGAGGGTACATAATCTTTAAAAGCAATTAAAACTCCATACATCGGAACGTATTGAAAAACAATAAAATAGATAATGGCTGGCAGTAAGAAAAGGTAAAGCTCATAGTTTTCGAGTATCTGTTTGATTCGACTTTTTTTATTTAATGTTTCCAAGTGAATCTCAGATGACTTTAAAGGGTTATTGGAAGCTTTTATTGCAAATTTCATCATTATCTCCCTCATTTCAAAATTAGTCATAGTATTTCATTTTAACTTACCCATTGAAACGTTTCCAAAGAAGGTTAAAAAAATACACACTACTTAGTGGTTTTTCTTGCCTTATTAATTCTCTTAATTGATTCATTGAAACGTTTCCAAAAATATCTAAAATTTTTTCCTGCTAAGTCGTTTCACCTACTCTGTACTTTACAGGAATCCGATATATCTCTTGCTCTAGCGTTTTACCTTCAATCTTTTTTAGGAGTAGTTTTACAGACATTCTAGCCATTTCTTCCACCGGCTGCCGGATCGTGGACAAAACGGGGTGAAACAATTTATTATCTTGAATTCCATCATAACCAATTACTTTTACATCCTCTGGAGTTCTTATCCCCAATCGTTTTGCTCTATCAATATATTTTGCAGCTAGTAAGTCTGTATTGGCAAATACTCCGTCTACATTATGATGTTCCTTTTTTGAAAAGAAATCCTCAAAGAAAATATCATCATTGTAAACCTCATCATGTTCCTCATGAATAAAATATTCAATACCTTTACCCACTGCTTCATCAATAAATCCATCTCTCCGGAGAACTACCTCAGAGTAGGCAGAACTAGTTATTCCAAGATAAGCTACTTTTTTGGCCCCTGCCTTTACAAGCTCCTGTACGGCAATCCGTCCTCCAGTATAGTTATCTGAGGTTACGCATGTGATCTTTTTCCCAAAATGCCTGTCGATACTGATAATTGGTATATCTGTACTAACACTTTCTTCAATATCGTTATAGGTAATTCCAACAACTCCTGCTACTTTATTCTGATTAAGCATATCAAAATAATAAAGCTCTTTGTCGGGTCTGCCCCCACTATTGCAGAGCATCAATTTATAACCTTCTCGATCAAGCTCATCTTCAATATAATAGGCTAGTTCAGAAAAAAAAGGATTCCAAATACTTGGGAGAACTAAAGCGACCATTTTTGACTTTTGCATTTTAAAGTTTCTTGCTACTTCATTTGGTATATAATTTAATTCTTTAATAGCAGCATTCACTTTCTCCATTGTTTCAGGCGTAACGTTTGGATGATTGTTAATCACCCTTGAAACAGTGCCAACTGCTACTCCCGCTAAGTTTGCTACATCTTTTATACTTGGCACTATAATTACCTCCATAATAAATGCGATTTTATAAACTTATCTTACTACCGCTTTGGAAACGTTTCAATCGATTTATGTAAATATCTTAACACTTATTTGGAAACGTTTCAATCACTTTTTAAAATAAAAAAAATTGTTATAACAGTAAGCCGCTAAGCAAAGACTTTTGTTTTACACTAGCCTTATGACCTTTCTTCGGGGGCTTACCACCATGAATTATTTGGTGTTTAAGTGTGGTTCGAAGATACCGATTTTTCAGATTGTTTTTTAAAAAACCGAATTAAACAATGAGCCGATTTCCTTTTTTATAAAAAAAGTTCCTGTCACCGCCCGATAACTGGTGGAATTGGTACCCGCTAAACATTACTCCACTAGAAATCCATTAAAAACAATTGGAGGCTTAAACTATATTCAAATGATTTCAATATCGAATTCCATATACTTGTTTAAATTATGACTTAGTGGACCGTCTTCCGTGATTAAATAATCAAGTTCTGAAACGGGACCAACCAAGTAATTGGAAATGGTATTAAGTTTACTTCTTGTTACAAGGGTGGCGATTTTATTGGAACTTTTAATCATCTGACGTTTAACATGAGACTCCTCTATATGAGGGATGCTAATACCAAAGTCAGGGTGTAGGGAATATACTCCTAAAAAACAGAGGTCTGCTCTAATATTTTTAAGCACTTCAATTACATCCAATCCTACAGTCACAAAAGATTCCTTGAAGAAGGTTCCTCCCAAAAGAATGATATCTGTATTTGGATGTTTTGATAATGCCAAACTAATAGAGGGGCTATTCGTAATAATTGTCCCTTTAAACTCCAGTGGAATTGCTTGAGCCAGAATAAGATTTGTTGTACTTCCATCTATTAAAAGAACTTGTCCATCTTTAATTATTTTCACAGCTTTTAAAGCCAATTCTTTTTTGGCATCTATATTTTCTTCTGTTCTTTCAGAAAAGGTTAAAGCACTAGCAGAAGCAGGAAATGCCCCGCCATGTACTCTTTGAAGCAGACCTAATGAATCCATTTCCCTTAAATCCCGTCTAATTGTGTCCTCGGAAACATCCCATTTCATGCTTAATTCTTTAGCAACAACTTTCCCCTGTTTCTCGAGTATTTGTAAAATTTTGCTTTGCCGTTCTTTTCTTAGCATAACAATGCCTAACCTCCGTGTTTTTGCATGTTTTTTCTTATATTATATTATTTTTTCTCAAATTCACCAATTTTTTAAAAAAACCGGCAAAAATATTCTTGTTTTTTCTTGTTTATAAAGATAAAATATACTCAAATACGAAAAAACTTGCTTTAAAATGCAAAAACAAGAAATTAATTGAGGCAAGAAACCAAACTAATTTAATTTTATATGAATAACGAGGAGGAAAATAAGATGAATCAAAGTATTGAAACACTTGCTGTAAATACGATTCGCACCTTATCCATTGACGCGATCAATAGTGCTAATTCCGGTCATCCAGGCCTTCCTATGGGGGCTGCTCCAATGGCTTATGCACTCTGGGCGCATCATCTAAATCATAATTCTGCAAATGCAAAATGGTTTAACCGAGATCGATTTATTCTTTCTGCCGGACATGGCTCTAGCTTGTTATATAGCTTGCTTCACTTAGCTGGGTACAATGTATCTCTAGAAGATTTAAAAAGTTTTAGAAAGCTAAATAGCAAAACACCTGGTCATCCGGAATTTGGTCACACAGACGGTGTTGAAGCAACAACTGGGCCTTTAGGTCAAGGAATTGCAAATGCGGTAGGAATGGCGATGGCTGAAGCGCATTTAGCTGCAAAATTCAATCGCGATGGATACCCTGTAATTAACCATTATACATATGCATTGGTTGGCGATGGAGATTTAATGGAAGGCATCTCTTATGAGGCTATGTCTATGGCCGGTCATATGAAACTAGGAAAATTAATTGCTTTATATGACTCAAATGATATTTCCTTGGACGGTGAATTAAATCTTTCATTTTCAGAGGACATTCAAAAACGAACAGAATCTGCTCATTGGCAATATTTACGAGTAGAAGATGGCAATGATGTAGCTGAAATCTCAAAAGCTATTACATTAGCAAAACAAAATACAAACCAACCAACCTTGATTGAAATTAGAACCACTATCGGCTATGGAAGTCCCAAAGTTGCAGGAACAAACAAGGCACATGGAAATCCCCTTGGTGCAGAAGAAGCTCGTGCAACAAAAGAGGTATATGGCTGGCACTATGAAGAGGATTTCTTTGTACCAGAAGAAGTTAAAGCCCATTTTGAAGAGCTAAAACAAAGAGGAATTAGTCAAGAACAACAATGGAATGCATTATTCCAGTCTTATCAAGAGACAAATCCTGAATTAGCGAAGGAACTGCAAAATGCCATCACGGGTGAAGTTTTAATTAATACGGAAGACATCCTAACCTTTGATACAGGTAAAACAATATCAACTCGTGTAGCCAGCGGAGAAGCCATTAACCATTTTGTAAAATCGGTTCCTTCTATTTTTGGAGGAAGTGCGGATCTTTCTCACTCTACAATGACAGATATTAAGGAAGACGCAGCATTCGCAGTAGAATCATTTAGCGGACGAAATATCTACTTTGGTGTTCGGGAACACGCAATGGGAGCAGCTGGCAATGGTTTGGCTCTTCATGGCGGGGTAAAGCCATTTGTTAGCACATTCTTTGTTTTCAATGATTATCTCAGACCTTCCATTCGTCTGGCAGCCTTGCAAAAGCTTCCAGTCACCTATGTATTTACACATGATTCGATTGCGGTTGGTGAAGATGGTCCAACTCATGAGCCAATTGAGCAGCTAGCTTCTCTTCGCGCGATTCCTGGGCTAACAGTGATTCGTCCTTCAGATGCAAACGAAACAGCAAGTGCTTGGGCTTATACACTAAATCAAACAGATGGTCCGGTTGCTTTGGTGCTAAGCCGTCAAAACCTGCCTGTGTTCGATGAAACACAAGCCAATTTAGACAACCTATCAAAAGGAGCTTACGTTTTAACGCAAACAAATGACCAACCAGAGGTTATCTTAATCGCTACCGGTTCGGAAGTGTCATTAGCCATTAACGCAAAAGCTGAACTCGAAAAAGAAAATGTATCCGTTCGTGTTGTCGCTATGCCAAGCTGGGAATTGTTCGAGCGTCAACCAAAAGAGTACAAAGAGCTTGTCCTCCCTGCTTCTGTTAAGAACCGTGTGGCACTTGAAATGGGTATCTCCCTTGGCTGGGAACGTTATGTAGGATTAGAAGGCAAAGTTTTATCCATCGAAACATTCGGTGCTTCAGGAACGGGCGCTGCAGTTATGGAGCTATTTGGATTTACGACGGAAAATGTGGTTCGGACGGCTAAAAGTCTACTATAATCTTAAAATGGAGGAAATTTACGATGAAATTATTTATTGATACGGCTAATCTTGTTGATATTAAAAAGGCTTATAAAATCGGCGTTTTGTCTGGTGTTACAACCAACCCTTCCCTAGTTGCGAAAGAAGGCGTAAAATTCGAAGACCGAATTGCAGAAATCTGCCAGGCTGTTCCACGGGTAGAATCGGTATCCGCTGAAGTAACTCCAGATGCCGTTACAGCTGATGAAATGATTGCTCAAGCTGAAGAGCTAATTAAAATTAACGGCGGAGATGAGAAAATTACAATCAAGCTTCCTATGACTTTAGACGGTTTAGAGGCTTGCCGTTATCTTGCCGATAAAGGCGTTAAAACAAATGTCACACTTATTTTTACAGTAAACCAAGCACTATTAGCAGCTCGTGCAGGTGCAACTTATGTATCTCCATTTTTAGGACGCTTAGATGATATTTCCGAAGATGGCGTACAATTAGTATCAAAAATAGCTGAACTGTTCCGCATTCATAATTTCGACTCACAAATTATTGCAGCATCTGTTCGTCACCCGGATCACGTAACTCGTGTAGCAATGGCAGGTGCACATATTGCAACGATTCCGTTTTCAGTCATTGAGCAAATTTCAAAACATCCACTTACTAATCAAGGGATCGAAAAATTTGCTGCAGATTGGGAAAATACTCTTAAAAACTAAGTTAAACAAAAACACGCAAGGCCAGGGGGACGGTTCGGTTCTCCTGGCTTTTTACAATTGCCTTAAAACTCATCGATAAAACCTTTGATCGCTTGTGTATCGTTTACATCCATGGAACTAGCTTTCCTAGATAGAGTTGTTCAATACGCCGTTCTGTAATCCTCCGCGTGCAATTTCAACTCTAATTATTATAAATAGGAAAGTCTAAATTAGCACATGACATAGTGGCTGTAATCTTTTTCAAAAGAAAAATAGAGATGACACTAATGTCACCCCTATCACTTAATTTTCAGCCAATTTATTGACAACCTTATTGTCAGTGCCCTGTTCCTGAATATCCTCGGCTTGCTTTGAGCGTTTAATAAAGAAAGCTAAGATTAGCGCGATACAGGCTATACCTACAGATACTAAGAATGAATCATTAATCCCTTCTAGCATCGCTTTCATTGCAATTTGTTGTTTTATTTCTGCCAATTCCGCTGGTGTCGGTTTACTTGTCAAATGTTTCATCGTGGAAGCCGCTATGTCTGTCGCATGTGTTTTTGTACGATTGGACATAATCGTAACCAACAAGGCGGAACCAATCGCACCAGATACTTGCTGTTATAAAAGTGCCTGTCACTGCCCGATTCCTGTCGAAAGAGGTTCGACAAAATCCAGGTAGTAACAGGCTCCATAATAAGTTCGATGTAATTTTTAGAAAATAGTATTTTGTTAATTTTATTAGTGAAGATTTCATCATTTATATTAAATATTAATTAGCTTGAAATAGCAAACTTTGCTTTTTGCCATCCAAAACATCCACAAGCACTCCAACTTCCCTCTCAAAAGTCTTCTTACCCGTTCCAACCGGGCCATTTCTCTGCTTAGCAACCTCATTTTCAATAATCTTGTTTTCTTCATTTTCTTTATTGTATTTCTCATCCCTGTAAAGGAGCATAATCACATCTGTGTCCTGTTCGATGCTGCCAGAATCTCGAAGGTCAGATATACGGGGCTTTTAATCCGTGCTTATTAACATTGAAAAGTGCCATTGTTGCCATTTAATAGAGTAGCTAGTGACAGAATTGAGAACCATTCATGACATAAAGAATACCACTTTCATGAAATTAGCATCAGGGCAGAATGAACAAGTTGGTTCGCTCATCCTACATCAATAAAGCGGTCAATATTAAAATCGCATTTCTCATACCTTCAGCCCATTTTTCAGGACCACTATAAGGTTCAAAATCAATTGGAACGGTAGCGACAATTAAATTTTTAATCGGCTCCTCCGCAATCGATGCATAAATGGAAGCAATGGTTCCACCTATATTGCTAGTGTTGTTGAAGTATCCAAAGAAGTTATTAAACTTACAAAGCAGTTAAAAACAGAATTTGTGAAATCGAAAAAAGAGATGGCAGATACAAATGATTTACATGCAGAGCTTCAGGAAATTAAATTTGAGCTTATGAAATTAAATGATTTTAAAGCAGAATTTGAGCAGCTAAAAGGTCTCTTCGAAAAAAATAAAAAAGCAGAACCTGAGTTAGTCGGAGCAGTATCATCCAAATAATAAGGAAACGGAAGGAAGCTTATGACATCAGTATCACCTTTAACCAACTTAATTCCAGATTTGAATTATGAGAAGGAAATGAAACGCTGGGCACATATGTTTAAGCTATTAAGTGAACCCGAACCAAAGATTGGTCATACTCCAAGGAACGAAGTTTGGCGAAAAAATAAATCCGTTTTATGGCATTATCCTGCGAAACAGAAAAAATATGAAATTCCATTATTTTTGCTTCCACCCCTTAAATTGCCATAATTTTAATTGGAGGTAATAGCTCCAAATATCGTTCAAACGTCATTTCACAAGCTTCGTACTTTTCAAGTAGGTCAAGCATGGTAACTTGTTTTCTCTTTATCTGTTCTTCATAGATTCCATCCAATAACAATAATTCTAATTCTCGCTTATGTGGAGGACAAACCGTTAAATCCGCAAGTTCACGTAATTGAATACGAGTTACCACGTCCTGCACATCGACACTTTCACTTAGGAGTTCAAAAAGACTAATAGGACGATATAAAGGAAGATGTGATGAGCTATGTCCGCTTAAAATCACTTGATCATTTCCATTCAAGCTAAACCGACGTAATATTCGGTTGACATTCTCTCTGCTATTACTTGGAAAAACACCAAAGGAATCATCAGCTTGATTAACATAATGCATAGTAAGTGTACTACGTTTCAACTCATCTTTTTCAATAAGTGTTAACCCGAATGCTTCCATGGCGTCAGACCACATACTCTTTTTCCATTCTTCAAGCTGCTTCTCGATGTCCGTGCTCACATCAGCCTCACCACGATGAGAAAACCGGGTAGCTCCTTTAATGGCTAATTGTTCATCTATGAATCTCGGTACATCTTGATACGTACTTTCCCAGTTGCGATCCCCGCAGCCAAAAACTGCATAATGTACTCCCTTAAGACTGTCTGCTTCAAGCTGCTCCAACCATTGCACGAATTTCCGTGCATTTTTTGGCGGTTTTCCATTATAAGAGGAAGTAACAATCAATACGGCCCCTTCTGTTGGCAACTTGTTGATCCGATCTTCCAGTGCGGCAACTTCACTCCTGATACCATGTCTGCTTGCACTTTCCGCAAGTTCACGTCCGATCCCCTCTGCCGTACCCATATTGGAGCCGTAAAGCACAAGGAGTGGGCGATTGTTGACTCCTATAAGCGAAGAAGTCTGAGCCTGGTTTACCTTTTTCAATACGGAAGAATCATTTTCTTTAGCAGCTACAGTAAATGGATCTAAGATTTTTTTATCTCTTAATTGAACTCGCATTGTAAAATTATCCGGTTTTAGCGTCATCGTTTGTTTTATTTTCAACTGGTAGTTCGTATGATCGATTAATTCAAAATTTTGAAGAATCATGCCCAGCAATAAGGTAGCTTCATGAAGGGCGAACTGCATCCCAATACAAGCTCGTTGTCCATTTCCGAATGGTTTATAGGCATCGTGAGGTATTTTACTTGGATCTTCAAACCGCTCCGGACGAAACTCCTCGGCATCATCTCCCCAAGCCTCTTTATCCCGATGAAGCTGATACAGAAGAATCGCGACATTTTCCTTCTTTTTAATCGGGTATTTTCCTCCGAGAACCGTATCCTCCTTTGCATAAAGGGTAAATTGCGGTGCTGTAGGATATAAACGCAATGATTCATTTAAAATCATTCGAATATATTTAAGCTCAGTAACTTGTTTATAGGTTGGAAGCGGATTTGTTAAGATTTGGTCCACTTCTTCGTAGGCTTTCTTAAGTACTTCTGGGTGCTTTAATAATAAGTAATGAGTAAAGGACAATAAACCACTTGTTGTTTCATGTCCGGCTATCAAGAAGGTGATAATTTGAAAACGAATATTTTCATCACTAAGCTTTTCCCCTGTTTGCGGGTCCTTCGCACTCAGCATCCGGGCGAGCATATCGGTTTCTCCTTGATCTCCACGTTCTTTCCTCTCAGCAATCAGTTGGTCTACTAAGGAAAACATCGCTTGAACGTCCTGGTCGAACTGTCGTTCTTTTTCCAACATGTCTTGATTTTGACTAGGCCCACGAAAACCTTTTTGCATTCCTTCATCGAGAGCATTGACCATTCTGATGATAAAAGGATGATGGGTTTCTCGATAGAAACTGTTAAATCGATAGTTAAAACCGCATAAACCAATTGTGTCGAGTGTTATCCTGGTCATATCATCTGGAACATCAATACTTTCATTCGGGTTAAGACGTGCCCATTTTTGAACAAGCTGCAAGGCAAGGTCCACCATCATCGAGTGGTACCCTTTCATCGCCTGTTGACTAAAGGAAGGAACAAGAATGTTATGAGCTTTTTGCCAGTTTTGATCGGTTGTCTTACCAGTGAATAACCCATCACCCATAAAGGCACGGAGTTTATTAAGGCCTCCTCCAAGACTCTTGTCAAATTTTTCTTCAATACAAGCCTCGGCTACCAATTCGTGGCCAGAAAGAAAGACCATCGTTTTTCCACCATAGAACTCAAATTGAAATATTGGGCCGTACTCTTCTCCGATTTTACCAATCGATAGAGTTGGAGCTTCCTTGTCAATTAAAGGCAAGTTTCCAAGTGGGCCAAACGTTTTGGGCTTTGGGATTGGAACTAGCTTTTCCATAAAAATTCTCCTCTGATTAATATTCTTAATATGCAGTATAACAATAGGGTTAACTCGGTTAATTTGAATCGTTTTTACAAAATCTACTAATAATCCAATAATCTTAACTAGGATTCTATGAAATTGTTTGCAGGATCATTAAGCACTCGTGCAAGCTCCTTAAAAAACATGATGGATTCTGGATTTGCTATTGAGCCAAAATTCACTACTTTTTCCATAGGATTTCCTAATAGAATCTTTCGAATAGGGACTTCCAGCTTCTTTCCGCTTAATGTTTTTGGGATTTGTTCCACTTCGTAAATTTCATCAGGAACAAATCGTGGGGAAACCTTTGATCTGATTTCTGCTTTTATTTTTTCTTTTACAATATTATTCAAACTTATTCCAGGTTTCATAACTACAAAGAGTGGCATCTGAGACTTTCTACCAAGGAGCTCTAAGTCAATCACCAAACTTTCCATGATTTCATCCAATGCCTCCACAACACGATAGACTTCACTCGTTCCAAGTCGAACACCATAACGATTGATGGTAGAGTCAGATCGCCCATAAATGACACAGCTACCCTTATCATCTATCCGAATCCAATCACCATGTCTCCAAACTCCTGGGTATGTCTCAAAATAACTCTCGAAATAACGTTCACCATTGTGGTCTCCCCAAAAGTAAAGGGGCATAGAAGGCATTGGAGATGTAATAACTAGTTCGCCTACTTCATTTGTAACGGGGTTACCTTCATCATCAAAAGATTGTACATTTGCACCTAAAGAGCGAGTTTGTATCTCTCCTGCATATACAGGAAGTACAGGTGAACCTCCTACGAAGGCTGTACAAACATCGGTACCTCCACTGGTTGAAACAAGCCATACATCCTCTTTCACATGCTCATAAACCCATGTGAAACCTTCAATAGTAAGTGGGGATCCAGTTGAACATATAGCCTTTAAACTAGTAAAGTTAATTGTTTCTTTTGGTTTGATTCCGGATTTCATACATGCGTTTAGAAAAGCAGCACTAGTACCGAAGAAAGTGATACCCGCTTCTTCGATCAAGTTCCATAATACATCCATCCCTGGATAAGATGGGCTACCATCATATAACACAGCCGTGGCCCCTGTAAGTAGACTTCCCATTAAGAGATTCCACATCATCCACCCTGTAGTAGTAAACCAAAAAAACACATCATCTGGACCCGCACCTTGTTCGATCATCAACGTTTTAAGGTGTTCGACCAAAATACCTCCTTGACCTTGTACAATAGGTTTTGGTAATCCGGTTGTTCCTGAAGAATATAATATCCACAATGGATGATCAAATGGTACATGCTCGTATTTCAGTTCACACTTTTCTTTTATAATATCTTCCCATCCAATTATGTTCTCAATCTCTTGAGATTTATTGCTATTTATATTAGAAATTAAAATTGTTTGTTTAATAGTAGGTATTTCTGTTTGTAGTTCAGTGACAACAGAACTTTTATCATGAGTCCTTCCATTATAACTATAACCATCTACCGCAAATAAAATGGTAGGTTCAATTTGTTTAAATCGATCTATAACACTTCTTGTACCAAAATCAGGCGAGCAACTTGACCAAATTGCACCAATGCTGGCACATGCAAGAAAAGCTATAACAGTTTCCGGAATGTTAGGCATATAAGCAACAACACGATCACCTGGCTTGACACCTAATTGTCTAAGGGAAAATACGACGGAAGCAGTTTTCTCACGAAGCTCTTTCCAGGAAATTTCAGTTCTTGGTGTCGTCTCTGATTGAAAGATTAGGGCTGGTTTATTTTCACAATAATTTCGAAATACATGTTCAGCATAGTTCAATGTTGCTCCTTTGAACCATTTTGCACCAGGCATCCTTCTTCCTTCCAGTACTTGGTCATAAGATGAACCGGTTTTAACTTTGCAATATTTCCAGACAGATTCCCAGAAAGCTTCAAGTTCCTCAACAGACCAAATCCTTAGTTCATGATGATTACTAATAGATAATCCATTCTCATTATTTAGCCAATTCATATACCTATGTACACTAGAATTTTTGATTTGCTCACTCGTTGGTTCCCATAATAAAGACCCTGCAGTAATCGTTTTCATTTTTTTAGCCTCCTCTTTACTGTCTTAATCCTAGTATAAGAATTTTATTTGAATTATAGAAATATTTAAAATATACTGGAATTATACCTTGAAAGTATAAGAAGCGAAAGGAGGATCATCATGGAACTAAGACATATTCGTTATTTTACCGCATTGGCAGAAGAGCTTAACTTCAGTCGTGCGGCTGAAAGATTACATATCGCGCAGCCTCCCCTCAGCAGGCAAATTCAGCAACTCGAGGAAGAAGTAGGGGTTAGTTTGTTCTACAGAACAAAACGCCATGTTGAATTGACCTATGCAGGGAAAGCATTTTTGGAAAAGGCCTATCAATTAATTGATTTGGTAGATGAAGCTTTATATACTGCACGTATGGCATCTAGGGCAGAAAATGGAAAACTGAATATCGGGTTTCTCGGTACAGCTCACAGTATCTTGCCTATACTTTCGAATTATCGAGAAAAGTACCCTAATGTCAGCTTGAATCTACAGCATATTGGCACAAAAGAACAAATAGTTGCCTTACAAGAAAAACGGATTGATATTGGAATTCTAACAGCACCTATACACACTAAAGGAGTAACCGTTAAAAAATTCAAATATCTTCCTTTGGGAGCTGTTTTACCAGCAAACCATCCACTTGCATTAAGAGGTGGGCCTGTCTCAATTTTGGAATTGGCTGATGAATCCTTTGTAATGTACCCTCGATCAATTGGATCCGGTATTTACAACGCTATAATAAATATTTGTCATGAAGCAGGTTTTTCTCCAAAAATCACAGTAGAGGCGCATGACATGCAATCGGTTCTGGCACTTGTCTCCGCAGGAATGGGCGTTTCTTTAACAACCATTTCTCACGTTCAAACAAAGGGAGTCGTGTTTCGGGAATTATCGGATAATACGATTACGTTAGAAGCAGCGATTGCATATAGGGAAGATGAAAAATCTGAGGTACTTTATAAATTCCTAGATATTTTTATGGAGTATATTCAAAAATTCGATTCGAAAAATAAATTACTCAACTTTCGCACCTAGAAGTATGTAATGAGTTTAAATGGCTGTATGGTTTGGAGCCATCGAAATATTGTGCTTGACATTAATATAGGCATGAAAAAACACCTCATCGTTTGGTATAGTTGATTTGACTTGAATCACAATATCCAAACGGTACACTGGAAATACTCCATAGATTCTCGTTACCTCCTGCTAGTAACAACAGCACTTCAAATGATAAACAGTGTTAAGGTAAGTCTAACGAGAAAACCATTATTTTATAATAAAATCTCCTTACGTCAGTAAGGAGATTGCTTGTACACACGGCCACATCTATATTATTTTTTTAAAATAAGTAGTGAACAGCACTCCACATGTGCGGAGTGTATGTGGCAACACATGAGATGTTGGTGGGTTTAATTTATAATAAATTATTGTATATAATCTGCTTATTTATGATTGATGCTTTTTGCATTAATGCCCCCGCTTCTTACAAATTTTATTTCCTTGATTTTGTTCTGTTACCTAAAGATGTCCGGATGAAATTGATGTGCTAGCGGAGAAACACCATTCCGACTGACGTTGGTTTGATGGCAAACTTTTTGACAAAAATACATAAAAACCGATAAAAAATAGAAGCCTAACATTTAAAGTACATTTCTGTAAAACTCGTTGGTTATTAGCATGAATTAGATTTTAAAAAATTGTGGAGGATTGCAATGGAGAAAAAAATAGTTGCACTCGATGTATCGAATTTATGGACTCCTTATATGAATAATACGATGGCTCTATGCGTAAACAAATATGCATTGCAAACTATTCAAGATCCAGAAATTAACGCTATTTTTGGCAAAGCTTTGAATTTATCAGAAAACATTGTTCAAAAAATCGCCGCCATATTCAATCAGGAACAATTTCCGATTCCCCATGCATTTACAGAGGAAGATGTCCATTTAGATGCACCGAGATTGTTTTCAGACGAACTCTGGCTGTTCTATTTGCACCAAATGTCGATACACGGATTGACTTCTTATTCTCTTGGGATCACCGCTTCCCGCAGGCTGGACATTCTTCAATTCTATTTCGAAACGTACAAGGGATCTTATGAATTATACGAAACTACATTGGGAATGCTGCAATCGAGAGGTCTCCTGGAACGTCAGCCCACCATCGTGCCTCCAGAAAAAATTGAATTTGTGGAAAAGCAAAGCTTTTTAACCGGCTGGTTCGGGGAACGCCGCCCATTGAACACAATAGAAATCTCTAGTCTTTATTTTAATTTGCAGAAAACCATCTTGACTAAAGACTTGGCTCTCGGTTTTAGCCAAACCGCTAAATCGAAAGAAATCCGCCGGTTTATGGAAGAAGTGGTAAAACTGGCAGCAGAACATATTGAAATTTTTACTACGATCCTTCATGAAGACTTCATCAGTTCTGCCATCACATGGGACACCCATGTTACAGATTCTCAGATTGCGCCATTTTCGGATAAATTGATGATATTCCATTGCGCATTTTTGATTCAAGCAGCAATGGCATATTATGGAACCGCCTTGTCCGGATCAATGAGGCGCGACCTCGGGCTCAAATATTCGTCTGCCATCGCAAGGGATGTGAAGCTTGCGGAAGACTGCGCAAACATCATGATTTCCAATGGATGGTTTGAAGAACCGCCAAGTTCCGTTGATCGACGAGAATTATCTTAGTGAAACTTCACCATAACTGTGATTTTACGAAGTAGACAAAACCCCTTGAGCACCAAGGGGTTTTAACTCGCGTTCTTATCGATTATCCAAGCAAGTACATATTGCTGAATTAGTGTTTTAGTGCGGAATGAATTTTCTCCACCTCAAAAATATCCCAAACATTCAAAATACTTAACCTATCCTTTAAGAAAATTTTAGAATGTTTCCTCCTATACTTGGAACAATACCTTTGTAGTAAAAAGGAGGGTAATTAGAAATGAATATTCAAAAATTAGCCGATCATGAGGCATTGGACCTACATGAAGTTATTAATTTTAAAACCCTATGCTTAGCGAAATCAAAACTAATGCAAGGACTGGTATTTGATCATGATTTGAGAGCATTAATGCAAAAAGATGTTGAACAATCCATGCAAGCGCTTGGAGAATTACAGGCAATTTATCAACGTGCACCTTTTCAAGCGCCTGTTCCTCAAAACCGGCCAACACCAATAATAAATTGAAAGGAAGGCAAATTCATTGAACAATGACTATTTAGACCCTATAAACTCGCTACACGTACCAGAGCTAGCAGATACCACATTTGCGATGGATTTACTTCTTCGTGCCAAAGAAGGTGTGCGCAATATTGCGGTTGCATTAACGGAGTCCGCATCACCTGATCTTAGAACCCTCTTACGAAACCAGTTAATGCAAGGGATTGCCATGCACCAAGAAATTACAGAATTAATGATTAGTAAAAAATGGTTCCATCCATACGAATTAAGTGAACAATATCAACTAGACCAACTCTCTGCCAACAATACTTTGATGATTGGCAAAATGAATCTATTTCCTGTTGAGACCAATAGAAAAGGTATGTTTGACCGAACACCTGATGAACACTAACACTGGAGGCTGTAACCAATGAAGGCGGTAACGTATCAAGGCATTAAAAATGTTGTAGTCAAAGAAGTTCCAGATCCCAAGATTGAAAAACCAGATGACATGATTGTTAAAATAACCAGTACCGCTATATGTGGTTCTGATTTACATTTAATTCATGGCATGATTCCTAACCTGCAAGAAAACTATGTTATTGGTCATGAACCAATGGGAATCGTCGAAGAAGTGGGTTCAGGTGTGACGAAACTAAAAAAAGGGGATCGAGTCATTATTCCCTTTAATATAGCATGCGGTGAATGCATTTACTGTAAAAATCATTTGGAAAGCCAATGTGATAATTCAAATGATAACGGTGATATGGGTGCCTATTTCGGATATTCTGGTACGACGGGTGGCTATCCTGGTGGGCAAGCTGAATATTTAAGAGTGCCATTTGCCAACTTTACTCATTTCAAAATTCCAGAGACTTGTGAAGAACCAGATGAAAAGTTAGCAGTTATTGCCGATGCGATGACTACTGGTTTTTGGAGCGTTGACAATGCAGGCGTTAAAGATGGAGACACTGTTATTGTTCTTGGCTGTGGTCCAGTTGGTCTTTTTGCTCAAAAATTCTGTTGGTTAAAAGGGGCAAAGCGAGTCATTGCCATTGATTATGTCAATTATCGCCTGCAGCACGCCAAGCGCACCAACAAAGTAGAAATTGTTAACTTTGAGGACCATGAGAATGTAGGAAGTTACCTGAAGGAAATCACCAAAGGCGGTGCAGATGTTGTCATTGATGCAGTTGGTATGGACGGTAAAATGACTGATATGGAGTTCCTTGCAAGCGGAATGAAGCTTCATGGCGGAGCATTAAGTGCGCTTATTATGGCTTCACAAGCAGTGCGTAAATGCGGGACAATTCAAGTGACCGGCGTTTACGGCGGAAGATATAACGGTTTCCCTCTTGGAGATATTATGCAGCGAAATGTCAATATCCGCTCCGGTCAAGCACCTGTCATCCACTATATGCCATATATGTTTGAATTAGTTTCGACCGGAAAAATTGATCCAGGAGATGTCGTAAGTCATGTACTTCCACTTAGTGAAGCAAAGCGTGGCTATGAGATTTTTGACACAAAAATGGATGATTGTATAAAAGTCGTGTTGAAACCTTGAGGAAGGAGATATAAAAAATGAACTACGCCTTACATGAAGTTCTTGAGGTCCATGAGATGGCTGCATTTAAGACCACTTGTTTAACTAAATCCAAAACGATGAAAGCGTTAGTTACAGATCAGCTATTAAGAGATATTATGCAGCAAGACATTGATGTATCAACAAGACAATTACAAGAATATGCTTCTATCCTTTCCAACGCTAAGCAGTAAATTAGGAGATGAATGAACATGAATCCAATCATTGAAACTTTAACTGGCATGGACGGACTATCGGATCAAGTCGTTGCAATGGATTTGCTCATTTCAGCTAAAAGTGGAATTAGAAATTATGCCATGGCAGCTACGGAGGCAGGAACACCGGAAATTAAAGAAATGCTCACTCGCCATTTAGTGGAAGCTCTTGATATGCATGAACAAATATCCGCATATATGGTAGAAAAAGGATGGTACCATGCTTGGGATACAAACGAACAGATCAGTTTGGATTTAAATAATATCAATACAGCATTGAACTTACCGACATTATAAAAAATTTCCTGGAACAGTTGAACAATCACCAAATAAACTGTTCCTTTTAAACCATTTTGAGTTTATTTGGCTGAAGTAAATAAAGTTAATACTTCTTGCTTACTCGAGTTTGTTTTACCCTATATAATTGAAAACAATTAATTGACTTTTTTTATTATGAAAAGGTCGGAGCAGGAAATTCATCAATTTTGATACGAAGTAAACTATAAGGTTTCTGTCGTAAGTCTTTTCCATAATGAAATCTAGGCTGTCGATGTAATTGGTTCACAATGACATACAAATATTGATCCGGACCAATTGAAAAAGTATCCGGCCACAAAATTCTCGGTTCATGTGCGATAGTTTCCATTATGCCATTTGGCAATATCTTACGGATACTGTTGTTTTCATAATCTCCAGCATAAACAGTTCCCTTTGCATCGGTGATCATTCCATCAGACGCACCTTTTTCTCCCCAATACTCCACATGATAAGGTAAATCCATGTCCGGTATCGTTCTGTCTCTCAGGGCTTCTGTTGGGATTGAGAACAAATGACGACTGGTTAGTGGAGCAAAAAATAATATCTTTCCATCGGGAGAAATCGCAAGACTATCAGACGCCAATCTAAATGGAGAAGTTGAACCGTCTTTGTTTCGATTCATTAAAATTTGACCTTCTACTTTCGGTAAAAAATAGGGATCGGGTGAAGTTGAATTTGCCCCATTTAACCGTCTAAACGAGTTTCCATTTGATAAATCTACGACGATAATAGCTCCTGGTCCTCTTGAAGAAGAATCCGTTATATAGGCATAACCTGCTTTTCCTACACGAAAATCAAAACGGACATCATTCAGATAAGTTGTAGGCAGGACAACATCTTCTGTAAAGGTATATACTTTTCTTATTGTATTGGTTTCTAAATCAACAGCGACTAATTTTGCCCCCCCTTTAATAGGCTCAGAAAAATGGGGTGCGGCTGTATCTAATATCCAAAGCGTTCCCCTTCCATCAGCAACTACACTTTGGACACTGATGAAAGTCATTGTGATATTCTCCGGGTTAACCAAATTGGTTTGTAAATTAGGATAAGGCTTCAATTTACCCTCAACAATTTCCGCCACCGTAAATTTAACATCGTCTCCCCATTTCGGAAAGCAAATGAAAATACGACCGGTTTCTGAAACAGTAACACCTGTAGGCATAGCCCCATAAAATGCATAAACTAGTTCTAAATTACCAAAATATTTTTCGCTAGGTAACATAGGTTTAATATCCTCCTCAAGCATTCAAACGGGATATCACCTATATATGATTTATATTTTTTCTAGTGCATGTTTCTTAATAAGTTTTTCTATACGAAAAGATGATTGAATGGATTGTTTTCGAAATTTAATAAGTCTGTCAGAAGAAAGGTAACATTTTAATTTAAAGGTCTCCTTTCCAACCATACATAGGAAGAACAGTTAATGATATTAAGAAACCAATCGTAAAACGATTAATAAAAGAACCAATAATAGCAATACGTTTATCTTCAAATTTCATCGGGAGCATTAGTAGTACAGAGAATAAACCAAATATTATACCAGATATAATTCCCAAGAAAATGCTGTTCATTGGTAATAAATATCCTTTCTCTAACTAACTCATTAATTGATATGATTCTTTTAAAAGAACTAAAAACTCTTGATCTAGTTCGTCTTCACTATGAAATCTAAAGTTATTGTGAAATCGTTTTTTTGAAACTTGTTCAATTTTAGTAATCTTCTCGTGTTCAATTTGATGGTTTGTTACTAAATTAAAATCTAACCATTTCTTTTTTGGATGAACTCCTCCGAAGGAAGATTTATTCAAAAGATGTATAGAAGTCTTTTTAAACTCAATTTCAAAAGGTCCAATTTCTTTCAATAAATCGAGTATTTTTGAATATATTTCATAAACATTAGATGCCTTATTTGAGAATAATTCATCTTCTGACATATCACCATCTCCTGCTTTCACTTTAAAATATTAAACTTTATTACTTTTATTTTGCCTCTTTTTACATCCTTTTACCATTTCTTTATTCACTAGTCGAGTAGAAGGGAGCCTTTCTACCTTGCGGTAAATTGTACTCCTCCCCCCTCACAGAACCGTGCTTGCACTATTAATGCACACGGCTCCTCCTAGTCATCATTTACAGAATATAGCTAATCTCTTTTCTTAATTCATAAATATTCACTTTGATTCTTGGTGAAGGTAGTGGATATTTATCTAGAAAGAGTCTGAATTTATCCCATGTAAAGGATTTCCTTTGGCTTCTCCTGTTTAGCCATTTAAATAGTAATTTTCCGATTTTGTCATTAAAGTTGTTAACAGTTTGGGTATTATCAGTGACGCAGTAATAGTTGTAATAACCTATAAGTGAGCGTTTAAATCTATCCATAATCATATGAATATCCTTATGCCTATTAATCTTTAGCCATTCTTTAGTTTCTTTTAACTTGCCTTGGACTTTCTTCCTGCTTGATTTCCGTTTCACACGGAAGTTTCCTTGTTTGCTCCTCCCACAATAGTGCGTAAAACCAAGGAAATCAAAGGTTGCTGGTTTACTTCTCCCCTGTAGATTTGCATTTCTCTCCTCAAACCATAGGTCGAGTACATAATGGAGATATACATTGGCTAATATCGGAGATATTACTCCACCTTGCGGTGTGCCATTGTCTGTCTTATATTTCTTACCTTCCTCCATGTATCCACCTTTAAGAAACCTACCAATTATCCTTAGTAAGTTAGGGTCAGCGATTAGCAGTTTTAAGAACTCCATCATCCATGTGTGGTCAACGTTGTCAAAGAATCCTTTAATATCTACATCTACTACATAATTTACTGACCTCTTTTCAATATAGAAGTTCAGTATTTTCAAAGCATCGTGGCAGTTACGATTTGGGCGGAATCCAAAGGAACAGTCTAGAAAGTCTTCTTCATAAATGGTATTTAGTATCTTTGTAATGCCTCTTTGAACAATTTTATCTTCATGTTCTGGTATTCCCAATGGTCTTTTCTTGTTTGAATTGAGCTTTGGAATATACATTCTCCTTACTGGAACAGGACGATAGCTTTTGCTTTTAAGCCTACTTACTAAATCCTCTATGTTTTCTTCTAAACTTTCACCGTATTGCTCTTTAGTTGTACCGTTAATCCCAGTAGCCTTCTTATTAGGTAGTTCACGATGACATTGAACTAGTTCTTGCTTATTTAATAAATGTGCAAGAGATGTAAATTTCATTCTTGGATCAGACTTTGCTAATTCTGCTATCCTTAGTAGTTTTGTTTCCATTTATTGAACCTACCTCTGTGTGTAGTAAATGTGTCCCTAGTAAGGGCGACAACTGGTAGCTAGCCTTTCCTCCATCGGCATTACCCAACTTCATTGGTACTACGCTGCTATCCGACTCCCTACATCGGCATTTGGTTTCCTTGCTTATTATCGCTTGTTAACCATACTTTTCAAAAAAAATAAGAAAAGACCGGTAGGGTCTCCCGAGTTGCCGTATCATATCAATGTGTAACGTGCCAAGGTCTCTGACTCCAGAGAGGTTTTACCCTTCTTGCCTTTAACGAACGATAAAATGTAGCTTTCTGCGCGCAGGTAAGGCATCAGCCCTCTCATTTTACTAACATTATGGAGCTCAATCCCTTCAACCATTTGGCTTTCGGCCCGCCACCTAGCTGTCTACGCTTAAAGACTTAAGTTACCTTTAGCCCTCCAAGACTCGCTACGAGCGAATGGCTAGTTCTTACTCGGCGGGAATCCCACCCGCTATATGATACGACCTAGGCTCGGCCGCACACCTGCTTCGTTAGCACAAGAAGAAAGCCGCCAAAAATGGCAGCCCTGGATATTAAACTCTTGCACCCGTTATTTATTTTGTAAAAACTACTCATAGTAAAGTGAAAAATGCTGTAAAGCAATATAAAATTTTTAGGATAATAAAATTATGTTCAGGATACATTATTGTCGTGGAGGTGATTTATTATGGTAAACAATCAACAACCAAACAAAACTCAAGCTGGAACTAACGCCCAACAGGTAAGACAACAAAATGCTCAATCTGCTCAAGCTGGAGCTGGTCAATTCGGAACAGAATTTGCTAGCGAAACAAATGCAAAAGAGGTAAGACAACAAAACCAACAATCCCAGCAAAATAACAACCAAAACTCTTAATTTGTGACTTTACAGAACACCTCTTATCGCTCGGTAAGGGGTGTCTTTTTTATGAACTTTTTTTGAGGTAAAGCAATTTCAAACATTTTTATTTTCACACTAAACCTTTGATTGAGCAAATTCTTCTCAATTCTCATTTACCTTACCACAAATATCCATTCTTCTAGCTAAGCGTTACTCATCAATCTGGACCGATAGCTGAACACAAGTTAAACCCCGCTTTACAACTATCCTGCCACGTTAGCACAACAATAAAAACATACTAAGATTAGTAGCACAGACCACGGCCATGGTCTGTACTACTATTTTTTTATAGTAGAAGTGAAGAATAGGTCGTGGCGGTCTCGGAACCTTGAGTTCGTAAGTAAAAAAACTGACCTACTTCACCGTCCTTATTTGAATCAGTTTCAGTATGTTGGATCCTAGAGATCGTGTATAAGAAAAGGGAATCGATAAGGTGATGTGAAAACTTCTACGTGAAAAATTTAAGGAGGAATAGAAATGCTAAGTGTGATTGCTTTTGATGTTAGTATGGGGAAAAGTTATATGGTGATTTATAACGCTTCTCGTTCTTGTATCTTTGAGGGGGAGATTTGGCATAATCGACCTCATTTCGAAAAGCTTTATGAACAAATAGTTGCTTTAATACGGAACGATGGACAAGCTCCTGCTATTGTATTTGAAGCAACGGGTGTGTATTCACGGCCATTAGAGCGTTTTATAATGACTATGGCTTTCCCTATTGTCTGCTAAATCCACTTGAGTCTAAGCTCCAATCAGCTTCTATGAGAATGCATAAAACGGATAAAAGCGATGCCCATCGGCTGGCTCAAACTCACTTCAATACGGAACGAAGAATAAAACAACCGAATGACATATACTTTGATCAAATGCGTGCACTTTCACGTTATTACCATGAATTAGATGAAGAACTTTCAATATTCCGGAGCCGAATGCATACATTAATCCAGTTAACTTTTCCAGAATTGGAGTCGGTTTTTACCAACAAATCAGAGTTATTTTTAAACATTTTACAGCTTTTCCCGCATTCGGATTGTGTAAAGAATCTTTCAAAGACAGTCGTACGTAATCGTCTACTAGCCAACACAGACAAGAATTTAGCTCCAAAAACAGCAGAGAAAAAGGCTATACAATTAATTGAAGCAGCACAAGATTCGTACCCCGCAGTAGATAAAGATCATGTCCACTGTTCTCAACTAATAGATTATGCAAAAAGGAATTTAGCAATTTTAAGAAAACGTGAGGAAATTATCCAAGAGATGGTCAACCTTTCAATAAACCGAAAGGAATTTCAAATACTAACGAGTATTCCTGGCATTGGAGAAAACACTGCGGTTCGGTTGATTGGAGAGATGGGTCACACGTTTTGAAAGTCATAAACAACTCAATGCCTACGCTGGTATCGATATAAGACGATTTCAATCAGGTACATTATTTTACAAGGGCAAGATCAATAAGCGTGGTACCAGTCACTTGCGTAAAATACTTTATTTTACGATTCAAAATATGATTCGTATGCGGCGTTTTGGATACAATCACTTTGTGGAACACACAATCATCATTACAATTACCAGTTGGCAGCTAGTAAGTAATGTTAAAAATATTATAACATACATATCCCCTAGTAAAAAAATGGTAATAGCTAGGTTTATTAAGTACACCCAAAAATCCCCAAAAAGAAAAACAATATTTATAAATCTTCCAAATATGCTTGACTAATCGTAAGAAAAGACCGCCGCAGCGATCACTTTCTTTACTCCTGCACCCGTTGGTTGAACAAGCATCAACCGATTTATTGCAAAATTTCCTCTTATTGTGCAATAAATTTTATTGAATTTTTTTAATCCCAAGAAAGATAATATTTAATAATTAAATGGAGGAGATGATCAAAATGCCAGTCAACAAATATGTTAACAATATTCTAGGTGTAGTTGTACGTGCTCGTTTTTCTACAGAAGATAGCGGAATTATTTATGACCCCTTCAAAAATCCCATAATCCATAAACAAATAAATGGACGAGAAATTGTTCCTCTTGATTTAACAAAATTATGGGGGAAATAAAACCTTCTAATTTATTGTTTATACATCTTTTTAGGACTAGCATAAGATATTGAATTTTATTTGAATATCAAAATACATAAGCTAATAAATATTCCGCATACTACATTTGTAATTTCAATTTTATTCAGAAAAGAGGTCTTTAAATGACAGTTGGAAAACAAGTTCAACAAGCATTAGCAAGTTTAAAAAGTGCTCAAGCAAGCTTTGAAGGGTTTGCATTAGCAACTGACAACCAAAACGCTAAACAACTTTATCAACAAGCTGCACAACAAACACAATCTGTTCTTGATAGTCTTGAACCACGTCTTCAAGAAATTCAAACTGAGGAACCACAATACAAACAACAATAATTTGTTCTAAATACAATAACTTTACCACTATTGGTATTAACATTATCAATTATGATCCATAATACTTTGAAACAATTTCAAAACGTCTATCTGTTAAACCGCCATCACTCTAAGCAACCAGAATGAAGACTCCATATGGAGCTTCTTTTTTTGTCGCCATTTTTTCAAATACGTATTAAGCGTTTTTTCTATTTTAACTAACTGCTCCGTTAGTCGATTAAGAAAAAGGCTGCATTTTTTGCAGCCAGTTCTTAAAGGAAAGCACCCTATAGTTTAAGTACAATCCTTCACAATCTTGCTTTATACATGGCTCTGTTAATGTTTATTGTTGGTAAAAAAAAGAAAACCTCACAAAAACGAGGTTTATCACTTTTAATCTTTGTCACAAATTAGGAAGGTAAAGCTCTTTTTATTAGTTAGTCATGTCAAGGACAATGCGTCCATTAATCTTTCCTTCAATCATCTGATCGTATACTTCATTGATGTCCTCTAATTTTCGCGTTTCAATAATACATTTCACTTTTCCTTCGGCAGCAAATTGCAATGCTTCTTGTAAGTCTTTGCGAGTACCCACAATTGAACCAACTACTTTTGTTCCATTTAAGACTGTATCAAAAATAGGAACATCCATTGATTCTGGAGGTAGCCCAACCATGACACAAGTGCCTCCTCGACGAATGGCACGATAGGCTTGGTCAAATGCTTTTTTAGCAACCGCCGTACAAACAACACCGTGTACACCGCCAATTTCTCTATGAATCCATTCTGCTGCATCTTCTTTAAGGACGTTTACTACTTTGTCTGCGCCAAGTTGTTTCGCAAGCTCCATCTTTTCATCAGATGTGTCAATGGCCACTACATTCATTCCCATAGCTTATGCGTACTGTACACCAAGATGACCCAATCCACCGACACCGAAAATGGCTACCCATTCACCTGGTTTTACACACGATACCTTTAATGCTTTATAGGTAGTCACACCTGCGCAAAATAAAGGTGCTGCTTCGATAAAGTCTAGATTTTCCGGAACTTTCACCACATAATCGGCAGCAGCGATGCAATATTCTGCATACCCACCATCTACGGAATATCCTGCATTGTGCTGATCCAAACAAAGGGTCTCACGTCCTGTTAGACAGTATTCACAATGACCGCAAGCGGAATACAGCCACGGAATTCCTACTCTGTCTCCTTCCTGTAAGTGTGTAATCCCTTCGCCTACTTCTTCTATAATCCCGACACCTTCATGTCCAGGAATAAGAGGGAGTTTCGGTTTAACAGGCCAATCACCATGAGCAGCATGTAAGTCTGTATGGCACACTCCACACGCTTGAATATGGACTAGTATTTCTTTTGGTCCCGGCTTTGGCTTAGGGACATCTTGCACTTCCAGTTTTTCTTTAAATTGTTTTACTATAGCAGCTTTCATATTCATACTCCCTTAGTCATTAATAGTAAAATCCTCTTTCTAACTAAGTTAGTATAAAGATAAACAGACTAAAATATTCTGAATCTTTTTTGGTGAATATCTATTATCTTGATTTGATTTTAACTGGATATTTCAAATTGAGTTAAAATCAACAATCTTCAATAACAGAGCCTTATATATAAAAAGGGTTCGGTTGAGAGGGAGAAAATCTCAAATAACAATCGAATTAGAATACCTTTTAGCAATAAATTGGTTAATAAAAACGCAATGGCTTTAGCTCGCCAATGCATTTATTTGATGTTCATTCTTTAGAGGAATTCTTTTTATCCCTGTTTCTAAAATAAAGTGGTAGCACAATAAACAAAATTATAGCTCCAATAATGAAAAATATAACCTTTCGTAGGAGAAGCCCAAAAGCTAAAGTTAAGAAAAGAACAATAAATCTAATTAACTTTTCGGTTTTTTGATTGTCATATACTTTATCCCCGTTCTTTTTATAAGTTGATGAATAGAGATTAAACTAATTATTACCAATTTTCACGCAAAATGTGTCTATCCTTCTTCCACTAAACTGCATCCGTTAGGTTAAGTACAAGATTTCACAATCTTAACAACCACAAAAGGCGGAACATTTAGTCCGCCTTACTTATTCTTTTCATCTTTAAAGTGCTGCAACGACATTACTTATCTTAGTCAAAACATTAGAATTCTTCATTGGCTTTTTACCAGTTTATTTCAATTTATCGGCAAGTGCCGCAACATCCGGTGTTCCAAGACCGGTTGCCTGATTGTAAACCGTACCAGGCGTGCCTGTATAGAATCCGTTGTCGTTTGTAGCACCCGTTTCATTCAATGGATGAAGCGGGGAATCCTTTTGAGTGGCAAACCGATAGATTTGCGGATTCCAAAATCCTGCCTGCGTGCCATTTGCGCTGTTGATCAGTGCAGATAATCCGGCAAGCTGAGGTGCGACAAAGCTTGTGCCGCCGTAAGTCGCATAACCGGCATCCACACCCGGAGCACCCGGTTCGCTGAAATACACGGCGTATCCTGTATAAGGATCCGCTGCCATTGAGATATCCGGCAGGTTCCGCCCGCTTCCGGTTCCGCTGACAAGGGTCGGGGAAGCGTCGCGTGTCACGGAGGACTGGTCCGTGTTTTCCGTCCACCAATTTACGCCGTTGAAGGTGTTCACACCCGGAACATTCAGCTGGTAGCTAGGCGTCGCGAATACCTGGCTGAATCCTCCTCCGCCGCCTGCCATATAGCGGCTTGTCCAGTTCGAAGGCGTATCGAGACCGCGTGCATTGAAGTACGGGAAGAGGTAATCCCAACCCCATGCGCGTTCCTTCTCATTTGTAATATCCATGTTATAGAGACTTGAGTGAAGGGTAAACGGAAGCGTCGTGCCGCCGGCAGCCGTGATGTACGGGCTGTCTGCCGGTTCGTCAACCGAAAGGCTCGTCGCATTCGGAAGTCCGGAGTCGTTTCCTAGCTGCCGTGCCGCGTCATGCGCCCCTTCGTCTCCTGCTGCCGCGAACGTACTGATGCCCTGGGCTGCCGCCTGCATGAAGAGCTGATTGAACGCTTCTGCATATCCAGGTGATTCCCATTTCAGTTGGGTGAGAAGGTCCACGACCGTTTCGCTTTCGCCCCAACTGACCGAGATCTGCTGCGCCTTGTTTTCATCAATGGCGGAAGAAAAAGCATCCACAAAACCTGTATCCGAGTTTGGTCCGACAAACACGTGGATATCGGCATCCGGAGCGAGTGCTCCTGACTGCTCGACGTCTAAGGTTGTTTCGTCATATCCGTCCCAGCCGGAACCGCCGTCAACGTTCGTTTTCGTGATCCGGTTCGGATTCACCGGGATGCCAGCCTTGCTCCAGAAGGTATAGGCATCTTCCGTGTTGAAGTCGGCTAACGTCACAATCCCGATCGTCTGACCTTTTCCGGTTGCGCCTTTATCATAAAGCGGATTCACATGGTACTGGTTCGCAAGATCCTTCGGCGAAAGGCTGAGCGGACCGTTCGGAACGGTCCCGTTTTCTAAAAGCGGCGTCTGCTTCACGGCGTGGCTTGTGAAACTCGAGTAATCGGATAAGCCTAAGATGCAAAGAAGCTGATTTCCAATATCCGCTGGAAGCGTTGGCGAGCCTTTTGTTCCATGGAATACTTTTCCGTTGTAGCTTTCTTTGACTAGCTGAACGTTGAACGCTTTGTTAAATGCATCCGCCGTACCAGTTGCAGCGACGATGAAACCGTTCGATTGAAGAGTTGCTTTGATTCCAAAGCTCTGCAAGTAATTCGTCAGTTGTTTCACTGCCTCAGGATTTGCCCCGTAGTTCTGGCTGAAATTCGATACCGACAGATATTTTCGGTAGTCCTTTGTTCCTGGAGTCGTTGTGTCCTGGATGAAACGGGCAAGCTTGTCCTTGTTTTGAAGTTTGAAGACAAGATTGATCTGTACCTGTGTATCCCCAGGCAGGTTGCCGAAAACTTGCGCATTCGCAGGATTACCCGCTTGTTGAACCTTCACAGAACTGACGCTCTGTGCGTTTGTCACAGCCGGCAGTGCATTGAATAGCACCATCGAACTCATGACGGCGAAGCCAGCAGCCTTTTTCCATGGTTTCATCGAAATCTCCCCTTTGTCCTTATCTATGTAGGCTAGCTACAATTCAAAATTATACTTAGAATATAAAATATTTCTATTGGCTTATTCAGACAGATTTTTTTATGAAAAACCGCACGAAATAGCTGGTGACCACTAACATAAACAATATTCCCTTCGTACTCTTTTCTTCGATTAACCTGCCCCTTAGTGGTACAAGAAAAAGAGTTGTCGTAGTTACCCTATATTGAAAAGCTCTACATTTGCCGAAATATAAAAAAATGCAGTATCCATGTTCAATGAGACGCTTTCCTGCAAATTTATTAAAAGTCTAAATTTTATTAGGAATTATTTGCTTTTCTTAATTAGAGTCGGTAGGGGGCAAAATATTTATGCACCAAATAAAAGGAGGTTTCCGATGGTTTATATTAAGGCATTCCTGGTTTGTTTGCTTTCTTTTCCATTCCTGTTCAATGTTCCAGTCGCTCAGGCTGCTCCTCCAGAAAGTGAATTGAACCAATATTTGGCCAGTATTGGCTGGACAAAAAAGGACTTGATGGATTATCTGGACTATTATGAGATCCCTTTGGATGATTATAGTACAGTGGACGAGCTTAAAGAAGTTCTGGGAACCCCTATTAACTCGAAAAATATGCAGGAGTTATTAACGAAATATGGTCTGTCAGATAAAGAATTTAATGACCTCATGGACCATTTCGGCGACTCCTTAAATGACTATAAATTTATTGAGGATTTGGATGCATCACTTGAGTTTTATGTCAATTATGATGAATTCATGGCCGAAACCGAAAATGCACTATCGGAATTTGGCATAACAGAGGAAGAAGCAGAGAGATTTTTTAACTATTTGAGCGAAGTCGAAGAAAAAAATAAAGACCAACTTGACCAAATCGCAACAAACGATACGCTTTGGGAAAAATTTCTCAATATCGAAGATCCTTCCCAATTAAGTGACCAAGAACTGAACGAACTGGTTCAAATCTTGGAGGAAACCATTGCCCTTTATGAAGTAAAGGTCAATTTGAAAGCAGACGGTAAAGTTATAACGTTAATGGATTTGTTGAAGATGTCAGAGCCTCCAGGTAATTTATCAGCGAGTGTCTATAGCAACTCAGGGGACCTTTTGATTGATTTCAACATTCCTAAATCGTTTTTTGATTCACTGGAAGGCCTAATGAATGGGGAAGACATGCTGCATTTAGGCGAGATTTCTGATGATTATGTCGACCATATGCATGAAGAGAAATATGACCAAGGACAGAACGGTTTAAAATAAATGAAAAGCCCTTCTCTTTTGAGAGGGGCAACTTCTTAAAAATATTTTCCCAAAATATAATCGCCACAGCCATCCCAATCCTTAACTCTTGCACAAACATGTAATGGTATTTTCTAATAACACCTGGATAAGTGAAAATTTAATATTATTGTATGGGCATAATGAAAAAATATTTTAAATATTCCTCTAATGTAATTCTCCTTCCTGAATTATTTCATATCCCCAAATGTACAGTTATCTAAAAATCAAATCCCTCATCAAGATGACGAGGGCTTCCTTTATTGGAAATGAATAAATCAGTTTACTCTCCGCTCCTGCTTCAGCCAATATTGATCGCGAAGGTGTCGTTTTAAGATTTTTCCGGCGCCGCTTTTCGGAAGCTCTGCAACAAATTCAACTGATTTTGGCACCTTATAGTTTGCCAGCTTTTGTCGCATGTAAGCAATGATTTCTTCCTCTGTAATACTGTTTGCTTTTTTTAAAGCAACAACTGCCATAATCGCTTCGCCCCACATTTCATCCGGGACACCGATGACCGCGCACTCCAGAACCTCTGGGATTTGGCTGATTGTCTGTTCGACTTCTACCGAGTAGACATTTTCTCCGCCTGTAATAATCATATCCTTTGCCCTGTCGACAACATAAAAATAGTTATCCTTGTCACGATAGCCCAAATCACCGGTATAATACCAGCCATCCCTTAGTGCATTGGCGGTTTCCTCCGGTAAATTCCAATAGCCCTTCATAATATTTGGTCCCTTGGCCACGAATTGCCCGACTTCACCAACTGCCGTTTCCCTGCCATCAGGAGCAACAACCTTCATTTCGATTCCCGGTACTGGATTACCTGCTGATGCCAAACGCATCATTTTTTCTGAACTTCCATCAAGGGTTGTGGTCTTGCCAATGGAGAATCGTTAGAATCGGAGCCGCTTCCATCATACCGTAGGCTTGCCAAAATTGAACATTCTCGAGCTTTTCTAATCCTTTCTTGAGAACGTCGACCGCAATTGGCGATGCTACGTAAATAATCGTTCGTAACGAATTGACGTTTGATTGATCTAATTCTGGTACGTTCAGGAGCAGGTTAATCAGTCACCTGTTGTTAATCATGATATGATTCCAATCGGTGTCGTCTCCACACAGCAATTACTATTGAATTACGATTTAATTTATAATCAATTATCCTCTATACTCGATTTTGCCTATGATGCTATTATTCTCGTGAATAAACATGCAGCCATTACAATGGTGAATAAAGGTTTTACAGATTTGTTCGGACTGACCAAGAAGGACGTTTTGAATAAATTGACGACTGATCTGTTTCCTGATTTGGGTATTGAAACGGTCATTGATAATGGGATCAGTATTCTCAATACCCCTCATGTTATTTCAGGTCACCAAACTCTTATTTCCATATTACCAATTAAGGAAAATGGAGAAACCGTGAGTGCAATTTGTAAAGTGACTTACCGTGGATTAACGCATTTACACGAAGCATTAACGAAAGTAAAAAAGCTTGAGAAACGGTTATCTGCTTATCAAATGAAATTAATGAAATGAAAGGAACCAAGTATACACTCTTTGATATTGCCGGGGAATCGGAAGCAATTAGTCAAGTAAAGCACGAAGCAACCTTAGCCTCAAAAAGTATGTCTACTGTATTGATTATTGGCGAAAGCGGGACAGGAAAAGAGTTATTTGCTCAGGGAATACATGCTGCATCAGGTCAAAAAGGACCATTTGTTCAAGTGAATTGTGCCGCGATTCCACCTGAATTACTAGAATCTGAATTTTTTGGTTATGCAGATGGTGCCTTTACAGGTGCCAAAAAGGGAGGAATGAAAGGAAAATTTGAACTTGCCCAAAACGGTACCATCTTTTTAGATGAGATTGGCGATATGTCACTTCCTCTTCAGACGAAAATCTTACGTGTTCTCCAGGAATAAGAATTTCAGCCACTTGGCAGCTCTAAAATGATTCATTTAAATACGAAAATCATTGCCGCTACTAACCAAAATATCGAAGCCTTAGTTGCAGAAGGGAAATTTAGAGAAGACTTATATTATCGATTAAATATTATGCGATTAAACATTCCGGCTTTAAGAGAAAGAATGGAAGACTTGCCAGATATCATTCAGGCCGTTATCGGGCGGTTGAACCAAAGCGGATTTTACATTAGAGGTATCACACATTCTGCCTTAACCAAATTAATGAAGCATACATGGCCCGGTAATGTAAGGGAATTGCAAAATGTTCTCGAAAGAGCCGCAAACTTAAAATCAGGTGATTACATTGACTCTGAGGATATTCCATTCTTTGGCCAAATTATTGAAGAAAAAGTGCCTATCCAACAATCAAAATTAAGTTACAAAGATAAGATCCATGCAAATGAAAAGGATATCATCATCTCTGCCTTAAAAGAAGCAAAAGGAAATAAAACGCAAGCAAGTCTATTGCTTGGAATCAGCAGACCTTGGCTTTATACAAAAATGAAACAATATAATATAGAATAATCCAGGAGAAAAGACAAAAGTGAGGGTAACCCTAATTTGATTACCCTCACACGTTTAAAGTTATTATTTAGATACAAGAGCTGTAACTTTTGTTTGTAATACTAGTTCTCCATTGTTTTTAAAGAACTTAATTAGTAAGGTAAAAACTCATCTCGCTTAAGGAATATGTTAAACAAATCATAGTAAATTTTGAATCTGCCCTATTAGAACACCTTGTCCAAAAAGACCGCTCTAAAACGTTAGAACGGTCTTTCCTTATATATTCAAATATTAACTACTACTATCGTCGCTACTTTCATCAGGATGGTGATGATGGTCTCTGTTTTCTTCCTGGTCATGCCCATAAACTAGTGTTACGGGGTTCGTATTGCGAAATGTCAGATACCATGGCGCTTCTAACTGGCCTCCTGCTAAGAGAGGTGGCACGAACACATCGAATGACTTATGATAATGATGGACGTTGTAGCGGCGCACTGAACCTGTAAAAGGTCCCGGATCCCCCGTATCAGGGTCAAACGGGCCAGTTATAGGGATAAACAGTTTTCCGTCGGGACCGAATAGGAGTGCCTGCGCAAAGGCGCGCGGCTGTCCGAGGACAAAGAGGTCAATCTTGTCGAGAAGCTTGCCTGTATTTCCGTTGAAAATCAAAATCTTGTCGGTATCATTAGGCATCGTTGGGTCCTTACGGAAACTGGTAACATAAAGTTTTCCGTCAAGACCGAAAACTAAGCCTTCTGGTCAGTGAAGATCTTCTACATCATCGTTGCTAATGAACACATCAACTAATTTATTTTTCTTCGTATCAAAACGCAGCACCCGCAGCACCCAGCCTTTAGTCGGATTTAAAAAGTCAATGGCAGAGACGTACAGCAAGCCGTCAGGGCCGAAGACCAATCCGCGTGGGTGGAAGGACTGAAGCCGGGGTGGTTGAGGTTGCCTAGAAACTCCCCATTGGATCCTTTGTACATCCTCACTTCTCAAGGCACTTCTCTTCCCGTTTCAGGGTTGAAGTCACCCAAGTCCGCTACATGAATGGCATACACAATAACAGCAAAAGAGCCAATTATACTTGAAATCCAGAATGTGATAGAAGGAACTTTACCAGCTCAATACATTGCAAATCCTGCTCTGGCTAATTGTAACAGGGCTAATTCACACAGATCCATGAGAAACAGGCAAGGATTTCATTGCCCAAGAAGTGAGGAGAATTTGAGGTGATTTTCATGATTGAATACATTATGTTTTTCAGCCTGCTTAATACAGGTGACTTTTGGATCAAAACTGGAATAAAAACAGATGCACTCATTAAAAATATGTATATCTTAAATTAAACCTCTTTTATTCTTATAAGCTTGTTGAAAGTTCGTGTAATCCTCATTATTTTTCACAGGATTGATAAGTGCAAAGTCAAATTCTCTGCTCAACCATAGAAAATCTTTATCGTTATTACTTACCAAAGGGATGTTATATATTTTGGCAGTGGCTGCAATCATTGCATCAGGCCCTTTAGGTATTTTCTTATTTTTTAGCTTGGATGTTCTTCTCATTTTCCCTGCTAACATAGCAATCTCTTCGGTTACAGGATAGATATTATCTACCAAAAGGAGATATTTTTCTCTTCCCTTCCTAATCACTTCATCTGTATCTATTTCAAAATGAGAGAACAATTCCATTTGAATAACCGTAGTCATATCCATAATAATCTTGTCCTTAATAATTTGTTTTAAAAAAGAAACAACATCTGGATACCCCATTTCGAGTGCTGCCCAGATGTTGTTATCAATAATATCTCGAATGCTCAATTGTTGTCATCCTCCTGATCATATTCACGGTTAGCAATACGAATTGTTTCTTCTACGCCTTCAGGACTAAAACGATCAGAAAGTCCTACTAACTCTTCGAGGATCTTTAATTTTTCTTCAATTGATAATGCCTTTTTGATTGGTTTCATTTCGTCAGCCCCCTCCTGTTTATTGATTTCTTCTTCAGTTAGAACTTGAACATCTACTTTATCGCCATTATATTCAACAACCAATACACCCTTTTTTTGATTTATCCATTTTGGATTTTTCCTAAGATGTTTCTGAACTGCTTTCATTCTTATATATTCTTCAACACGATTTTGTGCTGCTCCTTTTACTGGCATATTTTCACAACCTTTACAAAGGAATTTGGAATTATTTTACCATATATATGCCATAATTAACTAAACCGTCCACTTATTATTCTACTTGCCCATCCCATGGCAATATCAACCGTTGAATTATCACTGCGTGTTTAAATCACTATTCAATCCTCCAACAATCACCGGATGAATAAGCTATTTTCCAAGATTATTTTGTGATCCCTTAATATCATCATTTAATTAATACTCCAGGAAATAATAAAAAATATTAAAGGCACTAGAAATAGACATTCGCCTACTTTTAGTGCCTAAGCAAGAAAAAGAACATCAAGATAAATTAAATAATTTTATCCTAAATAATCAATTTAGTGCAACACTTTTCACAAGCCCGATTACTTTGCTTCGTGGGATGGTTGGATCATGCTGGACAATAAATGCTTTTCCGAACTTATCCAAATACTGCGGTTCATGGGACTTTGGTGTCAGGATAATCAGTTTTCTCTTTAATTCCTGTACATACAAATCAAATACCTTAACTTTTCGAACTTCATCCAATGCACTATCAAATTCGTCCATGACGATAAAGCCTGGTGTTGTTTGGAGATTTTGTAAAAGAGCTAATGCAAATAGCAAAGAGCTTAAAGATTCCTCTCCTCCTGATACTCCTTTACCCACTTTTCCGCCTCTGGCTTTCACACTTACATCCTCCAAAGCACCCCGATGACCTTCTTTACGAGCTTTTATAAACAAATAAAAATGAGTGCGATTCCTGCGGTCTTCAATTGATTCCCAGTTGATTTCACCTTCAAATTGAAACTGGCTCATATAATATTTGAAACGCTTCTGGAGCTCAAGTACACGCATATTAATCGTGGTTTCCAGCTGCTCCTTCAGGTTTTCCATTCGCTCGATATCCTGTTCAAGCAAAATTTTTGTCCGTTTGTATTCATTGTCCAGCCGCTCATATTCAAGTTTCACGGTTTGATAATTTTCTTCGGCTGCGGGATCGATGCCTGATTCTGTTCGGGCGTTATGAAACTCTATTTTTCCGTTTTCGCGGCTTTGTTTTATTTTTGCGACGGATGGCAACTGTTCAACTAAAGTTTCAGCAGCTGTTGTGGTGTAAATATCTGGGACTAAATTCTTCAGATCTTCCAGTTCTTTAATAGTTTGAACAAGCTCTAATTGTGCTGCTTCCTTATCATCGAAATTGTTTTTCTGTTGTTTTTCAAGAGAAGAGATTTTCCGCTTAGCATCCTCAAGATGATCAATCCAGTTTCGAATATCCCGCTCCATCTTTGTAATTTTTCGGTCCAACTCATTAAAATCTTCTTCAAGGATTTCGATCATATTCTTTTGTTTTTTCAAAAACTCTTTTTCCTCGTCGGCCTTCTTTTGCAAACTATTACGCTCTTCGTATTTATCCTTCATTTTTCCAAGCTCTACATATACAGCCATTTCATCTTCTAAAACACTTTTAAAATAGGATTGGCGTGAAATCAGATGTAAGAGTTCACTTTCCACTTCCTTTAATTTTGTGATTTCCTCATCAAGTGTTTTTTGAGCAGCTATTTCTTCTTCATATTTCTGATTTCGCAATCCCCTCTCGTGTTCGGCAATCATGAACGCTTCCGATTCTTTCACCTGATGAATGACACTATTCAACTCTTGGATAGATTTCGTCTCCTCGGATATTTCTGTTCCGATTAATGCCAGCTGAGAATTCAAATCGGTTAACAGCTTCTCTACTTCCTGTTTTCGAAGTTTTAAGGCTTTTACACTTAAAATATATTGATTTTTCTCCTGGGAACCCCGGATTCCCATTGGGTCGATTAATACCCCATTTTTTATCGTGAACAGACCGTCTTTGAAAAATTTTTCCACCCACCACAATACTTTCATGGCCTGCGGAAGGTCTTGTTCCAATAGGTTTTCCTTTACCTTTAAATGTAGTGCCGGCAGATTGGTGATTACACGCTCGGGTCTAATCGTCATTAATGGCACATGATATAAATCATTTGGCGGTGTGCATTGCTTACCGTCAAAAAATATTGAATATTTGATACTATTGAACAAATGCTCATCCTTTACCTGTGCCGCTTCGTCCAGCTCAATTAATTCACGGAGAGGATAGGCCTTGATTTGCCGCTCACGAAAATAACGCATTGATTCCAGCTGCCGGGCTGATAAATTGCGCTCATCCACTAGCAAATTGTACTCCTCTCGTAGCTCATCCCTTTTTCTCGATAAGCGATACTTGAGATTTTTATTACGTTCCACTCTTATGTCCAGCTCATCTATTTTCTCTTGAACTTTATAGCTGCTTCCATATTGCTGCAGTCTCTCAAGATGGATCACATTTAATTTTTCATCCGATTCTATTTCTTGTTTAAGGCGTGTTGTCAGTACTACCTTCTCTTTCCAGAGAGTATTTTTCAATTCTAATGCCGATTTGTTCTGCCCCAACTCTTGGCTGGTTTGCTCAATCTCGACTGAAACAGTTTCTAGCGCTGCTTTTACTTCTTCTTCTGTTCTCGTAATCTGGTTTTTTCGTACCGTAACCGCTTCTAGCTCCACATTAAGCTCATTAATTCTTACTTGAATCTGCTTAAGTTCCACGCCTGTGTCCTTTGCTTTTTGCTGTTCCTCTTGTATCTTCAAATCCAGATTTTCTTGTTCTGTTTTAAAAGCTTCCAACTGTTTCTCATTGTTTTCTTTTAGGCCATTTTTTACAATCAGATTATCTTTTGCCTCACTTATATCATCATCATATTGTGCCACTAATTCCACGAACCTGGAGATATCATTCTTGTAATGGGCTTCCAAAAGGAATAATGATTCAATATATAGTTTTCCACCCTCATGAAGCCGCTTTTGATTATTTAAAAAGCGGTCCAATGCACTCTTCTTCATTGATAGCTCTGATTTCATCAACTTTACGTTTGTTTCAGCACTACGGACCGTTTCTTCTGTATCCTTCACCATTTCCATGCTTTCTTCCCAATCCCGCTGTACCTTATCAATTCCATGCATTTCGCTAAAAATACGGAAACGCTCCTCGGGATGCATGACGGCAAATTGATTCACTTCCTGTTGATACCATATTAAATAGAAGAGATCAGGGTCTACCTTGTATTTATATTGCAAATCACGTTTGTAGGCAGAAAAATTAAACGTCCGATCCCCGGAGGTGTAACGAACCACTTCTTCCCATTCATCAATCCTTTCCCCGGTGGAAATGCTATATTCTTTCTTCACAGGCTGCCCCGGTTCCTGGACAATTTTCAACGTAAATTCAATGTAATCTGGGGCATCAATCTTCATCAAGCCGGCATTATTAAAAAGAAAGGATATTCTCGCCTTCCAGGTTTGGTCTATAGGCAAATTTCGAGATTTTAACCCTTCAACATCTACCTTCGCAGAATATAAAACCGCTCCCATGCAAAACGTAATCGTAGATTTCCCGGCACCATTCGGGCCGGTAATCATAATATGGTCATCGGCACCTGACAAATCGATCATAGTTGGTGCATAATCGCGAATCCCTGAAAATTGAAAGCGCCACGGAATCATTCGTTTTCTCCTTTCTGATATAAGTTATAGCGTTTGAAAAATTTCAATACTTCTTCTTTGTTTAATTGATTGGATTGGCTGAACTCCGTCATTCTTCTTAAAAAAGAGTCTGAAAACATATGAACGCCGATGGCCGTTAGCTGATAGGCCTTTTCCTGAGAGTTCGTATCGTAGTCTTCAATTGCACCGATTTTTTTTAGTAGGTCAAGATTAATCAATATCCGTTGATTAGCTTTTGTTGTTTCATGGCCAAAAGCATCGAGCAGCTGATCAAAAAGTGTGAACTCCTGCTGTAAAACTTCTTGCTGATAAAACATATACAAAAGAATGGCCAGGCTTTCTTTTGTCAGTGTATTACGGGCTGCCCTTGCCGGCACTCTCATCATAGCGATTACCTGGTCGCGTCGTTCATCATATATGACCCTCATATAGCGGCTAAGAGCTTGATTGACTCTTGTTAAAAAAGAATGGAATTTTTCTTCGTCCCCTTGGATTATCAGCTGTTTCTCTACTTCTTTTCTTGAAAGCCCAAAGTTACCTGAACGGATCGATGCGGAGGATGAAAATAAAATATTCATAAAGGTCAATTCCTCTTCCTCCGTTAAAATTCCTTTTAATGAATGCATCACATTTAGCGGATTGACATTCATTTCATCATTCTTTGTTTTTATCCGATTCGGTTCGTTTATCTCGTTTCCTGATAATACTGGATCCATCGTCACGGTTCAACCACTCCCACTTGCGTTTAAATTTTGGCAGATTGATCGTTTCTTTCGAATTCATAATTGTAACTTTTTTATTCCCCACTAAAGCTGAGATGGCGGTTATGGCATTAATCGCATCTCCCCATTCGGTTGAAGTCGCTTCAATGACGACCTGCTCCATCGGCGCTTCTTCATGAGTCTCAAAAAACCCTTCAATTGCTTCCGTATTGATCATCGCTTTCGTCAGCAGCCAATTGGATTTTCCCATCAGCTCGTCCAATTCCTCTTCTGATATCTCCTCTGCCGTAAAATCAATCTCTTCATCCGTTTCATCTATTGGTGAGACATATGGTTCATACGTTTCTAAATAGTTAACAGCTTCATCAATCGCTGCGGGTGACAGGGGAGCTGCAAATTTAACCGGAAACCACAAGCCGTCTGCCGCCTCGTCCTCATACTGATTTTGCTCCATAAAGCTGAATAATTGATAAACATTCGGGATTTCTGATTCAAGTGGAGGATTGTACATCTGAATGATAAATTGTCGCACTTTTTCCGGCTGAATGGTAAAAGATAATGGTGTTTTTTGCATATGAGTAAATTTCAAATACTTGTTAATCATTCCCAAGCTTAAATTCGTTCCCTCAGCAAGTATGGCTGTTCCTTTTTGCATCAAATCGGAAAGGACCAAGCTTTCTTCAAGTGTTTGAAACTGGCGGAAGCGCTCCTGTAGCTTCCTTTCAAGCTCCTGCATTAATTGGTGAATCACTTCAAGCTGCGGAAGCGCATTGCGGTCGGCCAGCAATTCCAGCTCCCGTTCTTTGATTAACTGAAGGGCATTTTCCACATTTCGGACCATGCTTGCGATTTTATTTCCTCCGGAAATGCCGTGATCATCATAGGCTTCACTCAATTCCGCATCGCGTCTAGCCTGAAATAACGCCCGGTCAATGTCATCGTGTAGATAGTAGGCTAAGGAGTCATTCGCCAAACGAATCAAGGCATCCATCATTCTTTTTCCAGTATCACGCATTTTCAAAAGCCGAGATTGCTTTGAAATCCAGTTATATTTAAGCAAGACATTGATAATCTGTTCGACCTTCTTTTTGCTGGGCGGTTCCGGGTCGGAATAGCGGTTCCTGTAGCGATAATAAACGGTCTCCGCATTTTCAATCGGGTCATCCAATCCCAGTGCTTCCTCATTGATTAATTGGATGATACGCAGAAAACGTAATATTTCCACGGGCGATTGAAAAGTATTCTGTGACGTTAAATCTCCCAATACACCTGATAAGGAGGCAATATCCCACATCGTCTGCATGACTTCCGGAGCATTTTCCTCTGCTTTAAAAATAGAAATCAATGATGGATCCACTTTTTCCATTCTGCTGCACCTCCTAATACCTCTTCTTGTTCCATCCTATTATTTTTTAGGAATGCCTGCATATAATTTTCATATTTCTCCCAGCTTTTCATCGTCTCACCATCGGCAGTAATCCATTTTATTGGCAGCTGAGGAGATATAACGTTGTACAATTCTTTTGCAATTTGCAGCCCGTCCGGGTCATAATCACTCCAGACAAGAACCTGCTCCACACTACTGTTTTTTAGCAGCTGTTCAATACATAGCCTATGAGAAGAACGGACATGGCCGTCTACACAGATTACAAGCGAATGATTTTCTTTTAAAAAGCCCTTTTCAGCGGCCATCCTAGTTAATACTGCCCGATTTTCAACGAGCCAGATGTTCAATGCATTAGTTGCATAATTTTCTTCCGAGATTGATAGATCCGTCAACGCGTGCACCGTGCCATATTGGTAGGCAGAGTATTGCCCTGTTATTTGTCCTGAAAAATAAAGCGGCGTGATTTTTCCGAGACTAATCATACCCATTAAGGCAGCTGGGCATTGCGTGATGCTTTCCAGTTGATCAAGAAATTCTTCCTTATACGCGTCGAATTGCTTCGAACCACCAATTTCTTTGTAATAAAGAGCACCGATTTCCTTCCAATCGAACTCTTCTTTTTGTAAGCATAGCTCCATAAAGGCGGATATAAAATGAAGAAATTTTAGTTTCTTAGAAACCGGCCAAGTGGCAGAAAAGTAGTCTTTAAGATTAGCAAGTTGGAGTCCGCATAGTTCATGAATAAACGCTTGGCAGACCTGGATAGCACGGTTTCTTCTTTCCTGTTTGAATTTGGGATAAAGCTCTGACAGCATGAGTGAGTTATTTTTCCAGTTGAAAAATTCCTTTTCCAGCTTCTCTTCTTTTGCACGAAGCTGTTCCTGAAAATAGCAGTATAATCGAAATCCCATCCTATAGCTTTGAGAATCAGGTGTTTTACCGTCCTTTTTAAAACGTATTTCTTTCATGATCCAGCCTTGTTCAAACCACTTTATGGTGTTTGGGTGATGGTCTTCCAACTTCAGCTTCTTCATCGGTGTTAGGCTGAGCTTTAATATATCTTCATCGACCGTTTCAAGTTCTTCACTATTGATTTGCGATAAAGTTAATAATCCAGTTAATCGGAAGGTTCTTTCCGTCCGCTTGATTATTTTCACATCAATAAAAGAATATTCATTAATCGAAAAATCGAGCTGTTCCCCGCTTTTTAACATATAGTTTTGAATATAATTAATTTCATCGTTTTTCAACATATTTCTTCCTCATTTTCATTCTCTTACAATAATATTAACAAATTCCAATGATGATGTGGATTGTAAATATTTTGGAAACGGAAAGAATCCAATAAAAAAACATAAATAAATATTCAATCGGTAAAAAATAAAAACCGCACTCGTGATTAAATCACTGTGCGGTTAGATATGTAATAATATCAAATTTTGGCGGGACTGCGTGGGAATAGAACCGTCGAGACCTGGCCCGCAGGTCACAAGCAGTTTTGAAGAAGCCACGTCGTGATTGCTTCTGGGGGGGCACGCTACATCCCTAGTGAATTCGTTTTGGATTTGACTGCCGGGGAGGACTGGTGACCAGGTCACGGAAAAACCAAAACCATGGGTAAATCAACAATCATGGAACGGTTTTGATGGCCTCCAAATAACTGTGCCAATTACTTTCTTGCTCACACTATTGTTTCACTGTTTAGTCAAGATACAAATATATTAAAGGTTTGGGCTTTTAGCATATTGCATTGCTTGAAGCCCGAACCTCTTATTATCTTCAATTTATAGACAACAGCTTAATGAGTCATTTTATTCGATTAACAAATTAAGTGCCCATCCAATTGGAAAGATGCCACCGGGTTAGTAGTTTAGTCCCCCACCACATTAAAGCATTAATTCATTGGGGGACTGACCCTAGATTCCATTACGCTGGCGTAGCCTGGTAAATTCCTTGGCAAACAGTGGTAAAAAACATGGCGAGGATGGTAAAATCTCATGGCCGTAATCAATAAATTAAGTAGTGTAATAGTGTTTATAATGGTATACCTTTAAAAACACTATGCAGAAAGAAACAACTAAGTAGTTATTAATATAAAAAAAAATAAACCACTTCTAGTTTTAGAAATGGTTTATTTTGAACACACCCCTATTAAGGTGGACATGTGTATCTGATTATAAAGAGTGTTTTTGAAACTAGGTTTATTTTTTACTGTTCCACACAACTTTATTATCTTCAATCACCGTTGCTGTCCCACGCTTATTATTAAACTCATTCAACCGATTGGCGATCACGAAGCATTCTTCTTTACTTGTTTCAATTGCTTCCCCGATATCACTTACTACCGCTGGATGAATCTTAACCTGTTCAACTATAAGTCGATTAATTGAAGGGATTAGCGTGATGTCGGCAATACAGCTTTGACGGTTTTCAGGAAGTTTTGGCGGGAATTTAATGGTACATGATGACATATCCAGTCCCACTCCTGAATATTCGTAATGAGAAATATAATTTCCAAGGCTGTATAGCACCGGTACCTCTTTTCCATCTTTTCCTTTGAATGATTCCATGCCATACGGGGCATGGGCATGGTGCCCAAGAATAAGGTCGACGCCTGCATTGGCTGCACGTTGCGCGATGATAGGCTGATATTCAGCAATTACGCCATTGAAAGGAACACACCACTGTGGAGGGACTCCCCAATGAAGAGCTAATATTACAAAATCGGCATTTTGATAAGCCTGCTCAATCGACTTTTCAAGCAATAATAAATCTTCTTCCATCGGAGCAGATTTAATATAAGGCGCTGTTCCAGGCTGCTCCAACTCAAGGCTTGGCCCTAATTCGTAGTGGGATGTCACTCTAATACCCGCTACACCAGGTCTATTTTGCATTGCCTGAAAGCCTGGTGCCAGTGTAGTGGACCAAGATAGGAAGGCAATTTTGTGATTGTCTGCATGAAAATATACAGGCTGTACGGCTTCTTTCAGGTTTCGCCCCGCACCTGCATGTTTTACACCAATTCGATCCAGTTCTTCTTGTGTTTGGTATAATCCCTCTGGGCCCCAATCCATCGTGTGATTATTGGCAATAGATACCGCAGTGGGATTCAATTCTTTTAGCCATTCCCCTGCTTCAATCGGCTGTTGCAATCGAAATTGCTTATCAGCAGGAGCACCTGGTGTATGAAGAATCGGAGACTCTAAATTTCCAATGCGGACATCTGCTTCATCCCAGACATCCCTGAACAATTCTTTTCCAATTTTTTGAGAAAGAGTGATATCACCTACGGCAGCAATGCGGATTGTCATTTTTTCTACCCCCAAAAAGTAATTTTTTAAAATTTGCCTTAAATGAGCGGACGTTTGTATCCTCCATTAGATACTTGGAAGGCATCGGCAGCACGATAAATCGCGGTTTCATCAAAGTGGCGCCCGATAAACTGAAGCCCTGCTGGCAGGTTTTGAGATGCCGTGAGCCCTGCGGAAACCGTTAATGCAGGATTTCCAGCAACGTTAAACGGAATGGTTCGTTGAAGATAATCATAAGTCGTATCCTCAAAGGAAGGATCACGCTCGGTTGCAGGACTCGGTGAGGTGGGACATACAAGTACGTCAAAACGATCAAAAAGACGATCAACTTTTTCAGCAAACTCTCTTTTTCTTTCAAGAGCTTCCACATAACTTACTGCTGAAACCTTAAATCCTTCTGCCAAAACTACCCTGGTCCCTTCGGCATAATCAGCTGCTCGTTCTGGATACCACTGCTTATGATGGTAAGACCCTTCGGACATCAGAATTGGAAAAGCTATTTCGCTTATTGTTTCAAGTTCCGGTATTTCGACATCCACAACTTCAGCACCTAATTCAACCAGTTGTTTGATCGCGGAATTCACCAATTCTCTTACTTCTGGATGTATGACGGCGGAGTCGATCAATGAACGGATGACACCTATTTTCATGCCTTTTATCGAACCGGTAAAAGTAGTGTCAAAGTTTACTGGTTTGGAAGAAATACTCTCCAATACAATGGCATTGTCACGAACCGTTCTTGTCAACGGTCCAATGTGATCCAATGAATGAGATAAATGGAATAGGCCTTGCCGTGAAACTCGATCGTAAGTAGGCTTTAAGCCGACAATCCCGCAAAATGAGGATGGAAGACGAATGGAGCCTCCTGTATCCGTTCCAATCGAAGCAAACCCAATCCCGGCTGCAACAGATGAGGCCGAGCCTGTACTTGAGCCTCCGGAAGTTCTGTTTACGTCCCAAGGGTTATTGCATTGGCCATAATCTGGATGAACCGAACCATAAGCGAACTCAAGCATGTTGTTTTTACCGAAAATAATCGCTCCGGAGGATTGAAGTGCTGTATAGAGGTAGGAATCCTTTTCCGGAACATGATTTTGTAATATCCTTGATCCTAATGTAGTTCTAATCCCTTTTGTGTTAAAAATATCTTTGATGGAAACAGGAATTCCAAACAATTTGCCTACTGCTTCTTCTTTCATAAACGCTGCTTCCACTTGCTTGGCTTTAACAAGTGCTTCCTCAGCCATTACTGTAATAAAGGCATTCAATTTCGGCTCGAGTTCAGCAAGGCAGCCCAATGTTGCTTCTGTTACCTCAACTGGTGATACCTCTTTACGGCGGTACAACGTTCCAATTTCGTCAATCGATTTAAATAATAAATCCCTGCCACTTTTTATAGCCATTGGGGTTTCTCCTCCATGTAGTTAAGCTGGTAGTCGATCCGCTTTTCGCCTAAATTCTTCATTAGGGAACAAGGAGTGTCAGAAAACTCTAGACACTCCAAGCAGGTCTCTCTATTAAGATAGTAATTCGCGAGCTTGTTGCAGGGCCCAAATAACACGGTTTTGGCCGCGAGTTAAATGCGTTTTTAGCACTTTATATCCATGTGAACCTTCTTGTACTTCATTAAAGTTTACTGCCGGTGCAATGTCTGGAAGTGCTGGAACATTAAGTGCAGCATCATGCCAGAACTTGCCACGCTTCGTAAAATTGATTGGAACCAGGATTCTTGCTAATTTTTCAATGATTTCATTGGCTTGTTTCACTTGAGGATGGTTGATTTCTAATCCTTTTAATCCATTGGCTTTTTCATAGAATGCAAGTAGGTCTTCACGAAGTGCTGAAACTTCCTTTAGTGCAGGCGTGAAATCAAAATGGGATCCTGCTGCATCCTGGTATGATTGAATGGTTTTATCAAACTCTTCCGCTGTCATCACAAAATTAAATGGATGAACAGTTGTATTGGCTGCACGAAGCACCCCTGTTATATAGATTTTGATGTCCTTTACAAGAATATCCAAATCAGCCACATGCATTAAATCTTCTTCCGTGTGCCATTCAATGTTTGCTCCACAGCCGCCTACTGGATAGTAGCCTTTTTCTTTTAGGACATCTTCTGGAATGCTGGATGAAAGCATAAAGAATGAAGTGATGCCAATATTGTTAAAAGAATAATCTCCTGCACGAAGAGGTCTTGATCCTTTTGAAGGAAGATCGACAGCATCCTTAATAACATCCGTACAGAATTCATCGACTTCGCTCATCCACATCATATACTCATAAGACGTGGCCCAGCGGCAGCCTGGAGAGTCACAGTTTACCTGTGCAACGCAATTTTTTTCAAGATCTAAGCCGAATTGATCAACGAACCAGCTTGAACCTGCATATCTTCCCGTTGAATGACCGGTCCAAACTGCAATTCTGATACTTCTCTTTAGCTTGTCGCGGTGTTTGTAAAAAATTCGGGCCATTTCCAATAATGCCGCATTACCTGTGGCGTTATCTCCGATTCCTTCATGCCAAGAATCTAAATGGCCATGCAGAAGAACGTATTTTTCTGGTTCTTCTGTACCTTCGATGAAGATATCGATAACCGGACATTCCATCCAGCCTTTTTCAAGGTATGTCTTGAATTCAATGGTAACGGTTTCTTTTTCAATCAATGCTTTTAACTCATCACCATCGAATTTATTCATCGCAAGGACCGGTATTGTAGGTTCATTATTCATGTTATCTAAATCGGGCGCTCCCCAGATTGGAGTACAAATGCCCTCGTGAATGTTTTTACCAGGGTTGATGAAAATCATCGCACTAACGCCCTTTTCGGCGAATTCCCGTACCTTTCCCGGCATTGCATACCCTTCTGTAAGGACGATTTTTCCTTGTAAATCTCCTAAGTCCCCTTCGACTGCCGTGCCGAAAATATCATTAATACCTTTGGCATATCCAGTAGATATGTAAACTAGCTCACCACTGACGGAATTATCACCGGTTGCTACTGAAAATGAAGGTGTTTTAACACGAATTTCTTTTTCAATGGGAGCAATTACTTTTAGATAAGCTTTTTTTGGGACGCTTAAATATAATTCAGGCTGATGCACCGTATGCGGTACACCCCATTCTTGTAAAAAATTCGCTAAAAAGGCAGCAGCGATTTTTTCATCCTCACTTCCAGATTCACGAATTAATGTGCTGAATCTTTCCAGGACCGCTTTAGGTACCTCCGTACTAATTTCATTAAGTAAACTTTTCTCTACAGCCGTGTTAGTTAGTGTAGTCATTAATTTGTTCCCCTTTCTTGAATTCAAACTTACATTTACTATTAATGCAAGTATTGTGCCACTTTATCAAATACTAAGAATAGTAGAAAAACAGAGAACTCTACCAATAAGAGGGAGAGTTTTTAGGGTTTAATAGGTTAAAAAGGCTGTCCTATTAGGACAGCCTTTGCAATGCCATATGGTTTTCCTTTATCATTCTTTCCATTACTTTCATGGTATTCATACCCATTTGAGAAATTCTGCTTCCCTGCCCTTTTGTTCCAGATTGAATAAATCCAAGATCCCTTAACGTTTCCATTCTCCTACGAACCTGTTGTTCAGTTAAAAGGACCCCTTTTTCTTTAGCAAAGGAAACAATTTTCCCTCTGCCTATACTCTTGCGATCGTGCATGGCTTCAAGTAAACAAGATAGAATGGTATGAAAATCAACCAAGTCTCCCTCTTTGGTCAACTTCAATAGGTTATCGTCCATTTTTATAGTGGGCTCCATTCTATGAAATTGTTCTGGTAAATCATGAAGCGTTATGAAGTTATTTTCCATTACCGTAACCATGTATTGCACAACACTTGCCAGTTCCCTTACGTTTCCAGGCCAATCGTAGGTTACTAGCACATCCATGACATCATCCGAAATGATAGGTATGTCCGGACAAAACTGTTGAAGAAAATGGTTGATTAATTCCGGAATATCTTCTTTTCGATCTCTAAGCGGTGGTACTCTTAATGGTAAGACAAACAACCGATAATAGAGATCTTCCCGAAAACTTCCTTCTTCCACCATCTTTTTTAAATCCTTATTTGTTGCTGCAATGACACGGACATTGATTGGGATGATGCTTCTTCCTCCGACTCGCATCACTTGTTTCTCCTGCAGGACTCTTAAGAGCAACGTCTGTAGGTTTTTGGGGGCATCCCCGATTTCATCCAGGAAGATGGTCCCATTATGAGCTAATTCAAAAAGACCTTGTTTGCCTCCTTTTATTGCTCCTGTAAATGTCCCATCTTCATATCCGAACAGTTCGCTTTCGGCCAAGGAATCTGGCAAACCTGCAAAATTTACGGGGATGAAAGGGCCATTTTTACGGGAAGATAATTGATGAACAGAATGAGCGAACAATTCTTTTCCTGTTCCGTTTTCCCCTAAAATTAAGACAGTTCTATCTGTTTTTGCTAATTTTTCCATAATATGCAAAATATCGTTAATTCGCGGACTCTTGCCAATGATATCTTTAATCGAATACTTTGAGGAAAAACCTTTTTTTTGGATTTTTTTTCTGATTTCCTGCTCTAAAGCCTGAATTCGCGTTACATCCTGGAAGGCAGTGACATCTCCAATACTTTCTTGATTCACGACAATAGAACTATTGCTGATAATTAATTTTCTATCATTATAGGATATCACATCATTATTTGGTGATAGATCATCATTTACAAGGTTTTCCAATGGTAATTTCGGGAGTATCTCTGAAACTTTCTTTCCGATAATCTCATTCTCTGAACTATTAATTCCCAGCATGGACTTTGCGGAACGATTAATTTTAATAATGTTTTTTTCGTCATCCGTTGCAAGGATTCCATCATGAACAGTGTTTAGAATAGCATCTAATTGGTGATTTAGATGGGCAACCTCTTTAAAGGAATGAGAAAGTTTTCTGCTTAATTTAATAATTTCCTGGACGTACCTTGCAGACTGAATATTTGCTCGATCTATATTGATGTTTAATTTAAGTGAGAGTTCAATGAGGGTTGAAAAGTCTAATGGGCGTAGCCCGATATCGATCATTCTCTTAATCCCTTTTGGAACCATTTCAAGAGCCTCAGGAATAATCGCCACTTCTACTTTTTGATACGTTTTGATTCCAGGATAATAGGGGTAGAACTTCAATTCAAACCCGAAGTTTTCTAAAATATCGATTGTTTCAGCGGCAGTTGAGGCTAAGTTATTCACCACTAGGCATTCTGTTCCTGCAGGCAATGCGATTAATTCTTCAAGTTTTGCAATGTTAATGGTCCTTCTGGCAATTAAGACTTTTTCTTCAGGATAATAATCATTATGCAGTTCTTTGTTAGACAACAAGATGACATCTATTGGTCCATAATCCATACATTGCTCGCTCGATACAATCGTCACTTTCCCATTAAAAAAGTCTGTTATTTGTTTTTCAAACAAGTTAAAGGTACGTTTATCTTTTGTGACCGCTAAAATCTTAGGCAACCTAATCCCCCCAAAAACAACCTATCTTAAAGGGTATTGTAATGTTTTTTGACTTTTTGGTCAATGTAGAATTTTCCAAAAATAAAAACAGCCGAGCGGCTGTTTTTTACTTATGTCTTCCTTTTCACCTTTATAGCGGGGGCTGCTGGTAGCCGCCTTTAGATTGTTGGAAGGCATCGGCTACACGATAAACCGTTCCTTCATCATAATAGCTTCCAATGATTTGAAGTCCAATCGGCAGATTTTCCGAAGCTGTATTTCCTGCCGACACAGTTAAAGCAGGATGTCCACTAACATTAAATGGAATCGTACGCTGAGAAATATCGATATTTCCATCCTCAAAGGAAGGGTCCTTTTCCGTAGCTGGATATGGTACAGTAGGACAAATCAGCACATCTACCTGTTTTAACACTTCATCCACTGCTTTTGTAAACCGTTTTTTCTGTTCCAACGCATCCAAATAAGTTACTGCTGTCACCTTATAGCCTTCCCTTAAGTTGGCATAGGTGTTCGGTGCATAATCCTTTTCCATCAAAGCAAACCATTGTTGATGATTAGCCGAAGCTTCTGCCAGGACAATAGGCATTGCCGCTCCTTCAATCGATTCAATTCCTGGTATCTCCACATCGTAAAGGTGAGCACCTAATTCCTTAAGCTGCTGAATGGCAGAAACAATTAACCTGGAAACCTCCGGATTTGTGATGGTATCGGTTAATGACCTAATCACACCTACTTTAACTCCGCGAATTTCACCCGAGAACAGGGACTCGAAGTCAAAACGGCGGGAAGAAATTTGTTCCAGAACAATCGCATTATCACGGACAGTCCTTGTCAGAGGCCCAATATGGTCCAAAGATTGAGATAAAGGAAACAAACCTTGTTTTGAAACTGTATCATAGGTTGGTTTCAGTCCAACAACCCCGCAAAAGGAAGCTGGAACACGGATGGAGCCTCCAGTATCCGTTCCGATAGAAGCATATCCAATACCGGCAGAAACAGATGCGCCAGATCCTGTACTTGATCCTCCTGCTGTACGGTTGACATTCCATGGATTATTGCATTGTCCATAATCAGGGTGTACGGATCCGTATGCAAATTCAAGCATATTGTTTTTCCCTATAATAATCGCACCCGTATCCTGTAATGCCTGATAGACAAATGCATCTTCATCCGGAACAAAATCTTGTAAAATACGGGATCCGAGAGATGTTCGAATCCCCTTTGTCATAAAAATATCCTTTAGCGATACGGGAATGCCAAATAACTTACTAACCTTTTCCCCTTTTATGAAAGCTGACTCGGCCATTTTCGCTTTCACTAAGGCTTGTTCAGCGAGAACCGTAACAAATGCATTCAGCTTTGGCTCTAATTTCTGTAAACGCTCTAATGTTGCTTCCGTAATCTCGACAGGAGACACTTCTTTTTTTCTATATAAATTACTAATTTCTTCAATTGATTTAAAAAGCAATTGCTTCAAATCTGTGGTAGGCAAAACAAGTTCCTCCTTATTTATAATGCGATGGTTTTTTCAGATTCTGAAGCTTGGATATCTTTAAAAAATGGCTTTAATGCTTGTTTTGAAACCGGCTTCGTCAATAAACTTACTAACACCATTCCTAATAGACTTACTGGTACGCTAATATAAACCGCATCCAAGCCAAATGGATTGCCTAACGATAACCAAAGAACGGCGCTTCCAATACCGCCAACCATGGATGTAATCGCCCCAGCCGTCGTCGCCCGCTTCCAGTACAACCCTAGGAAAATGGAGACGGCGAAGGACGAACCAATCAGGGCAGCCGCATTAATCCAAATTTGCTGAATTAATGGCAGCGGATGTAGAGCAAACGGAATTGGTAAAATCCCCATTATCAAAACGACAATTCTTGTTATCTTTAAATTCTGTTTTTCACTTAAGTCTTTTTTCATTACTTGTTTAATAATATCATGGGAAATTCCGCTTCCCAGCATTAGTAAAGTTGCACTAACTGTTGACTGAATGGCTGCTAGAATGGCTGCCAATAATAAACCGCCAAGTACTGGAGGAAGCAATTTCATCGCCATAGTTGAACTTGCAAGGTCTGCTGAGGCTAAATCTGGAAAAATCACTCGGGCACTAACGCCGAGCAAAGTTACCGATACCGCAACAATGGCTTGAAAAATAAACGAAACTCCAACAGCACGACGAATCGTTTTATTATCTTTAATGGAATAAAAACGGATCGCAATTAATGGATAACCCAACATCATGATAAAGAATGAAATCGCCACTGCTGTTAACGCTCCTGGTGGCATGCCGTTGGCAATAAGATGAGGATCAATGGATGCTAATGTTTCGTTTAATTTATTAAATCCGCCAGCCTTAGATATAGCAAAAGGAACGGCAATCGCAAATCCGATGGCAAATACGCACATTTGAAGTACATCCGTATAGGCAATGGCAAATAATCCGCCCATGACCGTGTAAGCAATAAATACTGCAGCAATAATTAAAACTCCCCATGCCGTTGGTAAGTCAAAAACGACATTTAGTAAATAAGACCCACCCACCAGCTCCGCTACAATCGTCATCCCAAAACAAACAAGTAAAATAATAACAGAAATCACTCGGATCGCATTACTTTCATAGCGGGTACCTAATAGGTCAGGAATCGTTAAAGCTTTATTTGTATTAAAGAATGCTTTCATTTTAGGTGCAATAAAGAGCGCCATGATGACCCATGAAGCCCAAATGGCCAGCCAAATCCATGCAAAGTTGTAGCCTACTTGATAATGAAAACCAACGGTACCAATCGCGGTACCTGCACTCATTTGGGTGGCAGCAAGTGTTGCGCCTCCAACCCCAACTCCCAATTTACCGCCAGCCGCTAAATAATCCATTTCATTTTGAATCTTGGATTTCATGTAATATCCAATCGCAATAACGGCCAGCAAATATAATACCAGAACTGTTATAACCATTATTCTCTATCCTCCTTTTTATTTAACGCTTCTGATACGATGAAATAAGCAAGAATAAAAACAGCCATTGACACCCAGATCATCCAATTGGATATTCCTAATCCCAAAAATGTACTCATTCTTCTCCAACCCCTTATAATTATTGATTATTCTGAATAATTGTAGTGAAATTTTCCTATTCCTTGACCAATTCCTTCGTTCCACAAAAATTTTTTGCCAGAACCGTTAGAATTTTTGTGGTCTGAATTAAATCTTCGATATCCATGAACTCATCATAACCATGGATATTATTGTTATTGGTGCCAGGACCAAAATTAATACCCGGAATCCCATTTTGAATAAACCAGCGTGTATCGGATTGCCCTAACATGCCAACTACAGGCAGCGTTGTTCCTGTTACCTCTTGAATCGCCGCTTGCAATTCTTCAATTAAAGGTGAACTCGCTTCTGTTACTGTTGGATTGGTTTGAAAGTCCGGAACTCGCTCTACATGAATGTTCATTTCTGGATCTTCAAGCTGAAGCTTTTCAATCATGGTATATACTCGATTATAGGTATCATCAAGGGAATGCTCAGGAATTACCCGAAAATCAACCTCTATCTCGCAAGACCCTGGGACAACATTTACCTTTGTTCCCCCATTTATTACTCCAACATTGACGTTTGTACAGTTCATTCCATCAATCTTTGATGGCTCATTCTTTAGTTGTTCCTGAAGGATAGTTAACCCTTGAATGACCTTTGCCATTTTTTCAACGGCATTAATTCCCTTCCATTTAAAAGCTGCATGAGCAGGACGGCCTATTGATTTGATTCTTAGTTGAAGAACTCCAGCCATGGCCCTAACGATTTTATTACTATAGCCTTCCACTACTACCATTTCACCCGACACCAATTGTTGATCCGTCACATAGCCTGCTCCTAATACTCCGCCTGTTTCTTCATCACAGGTAGCTGCAATGATGATATCCCCGTTAAAAGGAATCCCGGACCTCTTCAATGCTACGGCCGCCATTATGTAGGCTGTCAACCGGCCCTTCGAGTCAGTGGCTCCTCTACCATATACCTTACCATTGGCTATGGCTCCTGAAAATGGAGGGTAATTCCATTGTTCAAAATCTCCAGCTGGAACGGTATCAAGATGAGAATTAAAAATTAAATTTTTTCCTCCCTCATCCCCTTTCATTACAGCAATCACATTTTTTCGCGGCGTTGGCAGATTTGCCTTCCTAGTCTCCTCATCAGGTACATTGACAACCTGTACCTCAAAACCTAAAGTAGCTAGTTCTGTTTCCAGAAAGTCACAAATTTCCTGGTAGTTTCCTGGTGGATTTTCACTAGGAATTTGAATCAGCTTTTGTAAAAGCGACACAATTTCCTCCTCCATCGAATCTACAACTTTTTCAATTGTTTCATTCATGGTTGCACCCCTTTCTCTTTACCTAATCAATAATGCAAGTTTTATGCCAATCTATTAACTAGCTTTTTTTTTAATATTCAAATCATTTCGGTGTTAATTAGGTTAAGTTAGGCGTTTGTACTTCACCTACTTCTTCATTTTTGACCCTAATTTTAAAGCCCGTCCAATTTTGCAATTCTCAGGCAATGAAATTCCCTTTCATTTACCGTGAGAGCTCTCTTTTTTGGATCATTTACAAGGAATCATTTCCATATAAAAAGGGGAAGGAATCCTCCTTCCCCCTATCCTTTATTTCACATCCTCAAAGAATGGTTGAAGCGATTCTTTAGGGACAGGTTTGGTGTCTGAAGGTTTGTTTTCTTTACTGTCAAATTCTGTTAGTTTTGGATGTCTGAAAATTCGGTTAAAAAAAATTATACACTGATTTCTGTTTTATCTGATTCTATTACTCGATGATTTTCAAGTTCTCCGAAAGTAAACAAAATCCGCAGCAGACAAGCAAGAAAACTAACCAACCAGATCATTTGGAAACTTCCAAACGTATCATAGAGCATGCCAAATACATATCCAGAAATCGCTGACCCTATTTGGCCAACTGTGTTCATAATACTGATAACCGACCCTGCGATATTAACATGAACCATTTCAGTGGCGATTGTAAGCATCGGGGCCAAAGACCAGGAAATTGCCGTGCCAATAACAAAGGCTGTAAAATATATCCACTGGTCGTTTAGAAAAATTAGCCATAATGAGCTTCCTGCCGCTAATAGGGATCCAATCATTAGAGTGGATTTTCGTTCCCCCAACAAATCAGAAAGCTTGCCTGAAAGCGGGGCTCCAATGGTTTGAGCGACCAACATGATGGCCATAATCAGACCGGTCTGTTGTTTCGTATATCCCATAGCCGTTTCCAAATAGGTGGGCATCCAGGCAAGAAAACCGTATAGTCCAAATAACCCAAAAAAGGAAATTCCTAAGAGACGAAGAATTTTTTTATCTTTAAACAAATTCCAGAAAACCTTTAGCGTGATTCCGTTCATTTCCTTCATTTCTGAAGTGCTTTTACCCTTTGTGATTTTTAGGAATAACAGTAATGTTGGCAAAAGGAGAATGGATAAAATCAGGAATAATTTATTCCATGCTACGTAGGCAGAGAGAATCGGAAAAACAGTTAAAGTTAATAACGATCCCATACCTGCCGCACCTTCCAGTATGCCGATACTAATGCCCCGTTTTTCTTCAGGGCTATGAGTTGATATCATCTTTATTGCTGGAGAAAATATCATTGCTGCTGAAGCCCCCATAATAAACCTTAGAAAAAATGCCAGATAAAGTGAATGTGTAACCGAAAAGATGATTGACGAAATCATCATCACAGATAATCCAATTACAATTAACCCTATAGGTGAATATCGGTCTGCAAGAGTTCCTGCAGGGATTTGGAAAACGGCGTACCCAAGCAAAAAGGCGGATAAAAGCCCTCCTACTTCGGTATATCCTACATGATACACATCTTTTAAATCGACCAGGAAAGGAACCACTTCCATTCGATGAGAAAGAGCTAGAAAATGAATAAAGCTGACAAAACAAACGATGAACCATTGAAATCTATTCATGTTACTGCCCCTCGTTTATCTCATCGAAAAAGTTTCCTATCCTGAACAAATCCTTTAATATGTGAGCACTTTCATCCTCGTACAAAACACTTCCTCCTTAAAAAAATTAATAAAGTAAAAATTAAATTCTATTCTATTATTCTTAATATTTAGGTTGTTTTAGGGTTATTTAGACTTTGATAGAATTACCCTATTTGAGTGGAAAGAAAAAGGTATCCAGTTATTGCACGATTTTGTTCTTTTTCACAAGCAATTCTTTGGAAGTGCTAACCGTTCCTGATGAAATCTTTGGCGGTGTCAGATAAGCAAGTTTAGAGTGTGACACCCCTGCTCCAACTAATGCTTCCGTGATTTTTAAGGCGGTCTTGCCTGGATTTATCACAGGGACACCTAATTCTTTGGACAATTCTTCGGCTACATTTAGGAAGCCCATTGACATACAGCCTAATACCAGCGTATCTGCCCGATCTTCTCGAATCGCTTTTTTTCCTTCTTCAACAAGCTTTTGAATCGTTCCGGTTCGATCATTGGCAAGTTCAAGAACAGGAATTTCAACGGCGCGAACCGATGCCAATTTCTTGCCAACCCCTGCTTTTTCGACTAAATGATGAAGCGGATTGATCATGCTATTTGTAACCGTGATGATGGAAAATCGGTAACCGCACATTGCGGCTGCCATTACACCAGCTTCACCAGGTCCCACGACAACCATTTTTTCCGTTACTTCTCTTACCGCGTCCAAACCTGGGTCTCCGTAACAGCCTAAAATGGCGGCATCATACCCTTTTTTCTCCATTTCTAGCATGAGATCTACTGTATTTGGTATGCTTAGATATTCCTCATATAATGATTCAATTGATGCAGGACCTTCATCAACATCGACAATATCTACATGAGTACCTGGTGCTGCATAAGAGCGCAAGACTTCTAATCTCCTCTGCATTTCTTGACGACCCTGTTCTGTGCGGCTTATAGGTCCAGGAAGTACATAAACAATTTTCATATTCATTCCTCCTTTTCGTTATCGCTAATCATTCTTGCAAGTTCTATGCCAGTTTAAGATCAACAAAATGATTGGCATAAAAATTGCATTTTCATTTACTAAAGATTAGAAAATAAAGGTCGTGAAGTTTCATGCAAAATACAAATACATTTATTAAGGAACGAACCTGCAAATTCTGGAAAGCAACCCTTGCTCTTAGTTTTGGGTCTTTCCTCGTATTTTCAAATTTGCATTTCACACAGCCGTTACTTCCGTTAATATCTAAAGAATTTAAGGTTTCTCCTGCTATGGCAAGCTTAACCGTTTCACTTGTTACCTTGTCATTAAGTTTGTTTTTACTAATAGCTGGTCCTATTTCAGACCATATTGGCCGTAAAAACTTAATGTCGTTTGGACTTTTGACCTCCTCTTTAATTTCGATTGCGATTTTTTTTGTTTCCGATTTCTGGTTCCTTCTCTTTTTACGAACACTCCAGGGGATTACCCTGGCTTGTTTACCTGCTATTGCTTATGCATATATTGCGGAAGAATTTGAAAAAAAAGCCATAGGCGTAGCCATCGGGCTATATATTAGCGGAAACACCATTGGGGGAATGGGCGGGAGAATCATTGGCGGGTTCACTTCGGATTTATGGGGGTGGCGATACGCCTATTTAACAATGGGTGCGATTGGGTTCCTCTGCTTTCTGTTCTTTGTTTTTTCATTGCCGAAATCAAGACACTTTTCTCCAAACGCGTTGCAACTTAGAGTGGTTTCAGGGCATTTTATCGGCCATCTAAAAAATCGTGAACTAAGATCGGCGTATTTTCTTGCAGGCATCATCTTTTTTATTTTTATGGGATTGTTTAATTATCTATCCTACCATCTGCATGGGGCACCATATCATCTGTCATCTAGCATTATCGGTCTTTTGTATCTATCCTACCTTGCAGGAACATTTAGTTCGACATTATCAGGTAAACTAGACTCCATTATGAGTATACCCAATCGGATGTGTACAGGGCTTCTTATTATGTTAATCGGTGTGTTGCTTACTCTTTTTACATCGCTGCCATTGATTTTAATTGGCCTTATCCTTCTTTGTTTTGGATTTTTCTTCGTGCACGCGGCTGCAACAAACTGGGTAAGCATCCTCGCGACAGAAGCAAAAGGCAGTTCCTCCTCTCTCTATTTATTTTTCTATTATGCAGGAGGAAGTCTGGGGAGCTTTCTTTTAGGGTTTGTTTGGGAGTATTTTGGGTGGTATACGACTGTTGGAGTGACAACCTTGTTACTAGTCGTTGGAATGAAAATAACCCTGGGGATGGCTATAGGACAAAAGAAAGAAAAATTAAAAATGACAGTGTAACCTAACAGATCTAATATAAAAAGGGAGAAATGGATGAACCCATCTCTCCCTTTTCCTATCTTATTAATTATTTTCTAACCTGCTCAACAACAAACTTAACGGTCCGGATTGCTTCTAAAAATAAGTAGTTTACTTTATTGAGATTCCGTTTTAATTCTGTTAAAACGAGATGATATTCATGACTTCCTGCTTTCAAGTCTGCTAATCTCTCACAATTAGCCAGAAGTGGAATTGGCAGCTGTTTCATGGCAGTATCATGCTGAAATCTGTCCCCTTTTACATAATTAAGGGTGACTAAAATATTAGAAAGGTCCTTTATTGTTTTGTTTACTTGGCTAATTTGTTCATTTGAAAGCGGCGAGTCTAGTAAACTGCCAAACTCTGTCAACCATTTTTTCAATTCCTCGATTCGGTTAACCGTTACACTAAAATTCAGCTTGCCATTCGTTTTTCTTTGATAGTCCTTAATATATGTTTCTAGTTCTTCGACTGCTGCCAATTGGCTTACAGGAAGAATCTCAGAGGAACAGGCATCATAAACGATGGATAAATATATTTTGCAATCACGGGCAAGGTTTTCTGGGGAAATCTTGTCCAGTGTATCCTCGGTCGTATGCCACCACCAGCCAAATCCGCCGGCTTTTCCAGCTCCAAATAATTGGGAAAACGCTTCAGATGCTGGATTATTGGACTGCGGCTGTTCGGATAACCCCATAAAAAGTGACGGAACGCCAGGACCCCAGAAGGATTGATCTCCGGCTCTTCCAAATCGAGAACCCTCAAAATCATCTCCGGTTAATTCCTTAATGGACCTTTTGGCCAAATCTCTAGTTTCTGCCATACAATTGGCTTCCGTTAAAATCGTCGCTCCTGTGCCGCCAACTGAATCAATATTAATATGAAGCACACAATTTTCGTGCAGGTCTTCCCAATGTTCATCACAATATAAGGCGGATCCGGCATAACGTCCATGCGAGTGGCCTGACCAGAAGGCAAGCTTTAGGCACCGACGAAGATTGCCTTTGTTATTAGAAAGAATCCGCGCAACCTCCAACATCGTGGCATTTGCTGTTCCGTTATCCATTACACCATAATGCCAAGAATCAATATGACCGCTAAATAAGACATACTGTTTCTGATCCGTATTGGATGGTATGTCAGCAGTAAGAGTTGGAATTTTTCTCCATCCCGTATCCACCTGCGTTTTTAGCCATCCTTGACAATTGGCCTGATTTTTTACAATCTCTTTAATCTTTTGACCATCATGAAAATTGACAGATACAACCGGAATCACAGGCAAATTCTTATAAGTGTCTCGTGTTGGATTTCCCCATACAGGTGAAACAATCATTTCGTGAGTATATTCAGCGTTAATAAAGATGATTGCTTTTGCACCTGCTTGCTGCGCCTGAAGTACCGCACCTGGAATAGCAAGACCATCCAATAAGACTATTTTTCCCCTTACTGGCTGATTTTCATAGTTTGCTGCTACTGCCTTGCCTGCATAAACAATCTCCCCTTCTAACCCTGTTTCATCTGTGGAAACAGCCATTGAATGGGTAATGGATGGGAAGATTTGTCCGTTAACCATTAGTTCAGCTTGTCCAGGAAGGCTAATGTAGGCATCGTTAAAAGTTAACTCCGTTTCTAAGCCAAATTCCTCTAGCTTAGCTTTCACATAATAAAATGCACGGAGCTCTTCATCCGTTCCTGATAGACGAACCTCTGAAGCAATGTTTTGAGTATATTCCATTAATAGCTCCTGATTTACGTCCTGAATTAGTTGGCCTTTAAAAGATTCTAAATTGGTCTTCATCTAAATCCCCCTATTTCCTTAATTAGCTAACTCTTTAATCAACAATGCGAGCAATGCACTTCTTTTAGGCATTTCCGAAATAATAATGTGTTCATTAAGAGCATGAGCGCCGTCCCCTACTGCACCTAAACCATCCAGTGTTGGAGCGAATGGTGCCGTAAAGTTACCATCACTTCCACCACCTGTTTCTTTTTCTTCCAAATTAATACCAAGGTGATCCCTAGCTATTTTTTTTGCGATATTAAATAGGGAAATGACTTGATCTGTTCGTTCAAATGGCGGACGATTAATGCCGCCGGCAACTTTTACATCGACACCAGCAGTTTTAGGTTTAAGATTTTTGATGATAGGAATGATACGTTCAAATTCAGCTTTCGTTTTTACACGTAAATCTATATCTGCTTCAGCCTCTGCCGCAATGACATTAACAGTTGTCCCGCCAGAGATTTTTCCAACATTGACGGTTGTTCCTTTGCTGTAATCGGTTAATTCATGTAAATAAGTAACTTGCTTACTTAATTCTAGAATAGCACTAATTCCTTTTTCAGGCTCCACTCCGGCATGAGCCGCTCTGCCTTTAATATGCAGCTTGAATATTCCCACGCCTTTTCTGGCAGTCTTTAAGGCGCCCTGTTTTGATATCGGCGGCTCTAAAACTAGTACGTATTTACTTTTTTTCGCTTCTTCCTCGATTAGTTTTTGAGATGATGGGCTTCCCAGCTCTTCATCCGATGTACATAAGAAGACGACCTTTTTGTTTAAGAATTGATTTGTTTCTTTCAGTGCTTGCAATGCATATAACCCCTGGACTATGCCGCCTTTCATATCAAAGACCCCTGGTCCATAGAGGATGTCTCCTTCTATTTTAAAAGGAATTTTTTCCTTTATATCACCTTTTTGCCAAACCGTATCATAATGTGTCAGGAGGAGAATCTGTTCTTCACCGCTTCCAAATTCCCCTCTGATATGATTACCATAAAGATCATTTTGAATAATGGATGCTTTCCCGGAAGTTAAATCTTCAAATAAATTAGCAATAAACGATGCAAGTTGATCTGTTAATTCTTTATCCAGTGTAGGTGATTCTTTTTCTACAATTTGTTTTAACGTTTCAAGCATGTCCGCTAGTTTTCCCTTTAGAATTTCTACGATGCCTTGCATGGCGCCCCCTCTTTTCTTGACTCAAATTGTTTGGAAAGCTTATGATCCAACTCCCCAATCATATGTTTGCTTGTAGATTTCCAGAAGCAAGGAAGAATCGATGGATTCAATCCCATCAATTTGGCTTATTTTATTCTTAATAACCCGATAAAGTTCCTCATTGGATGAAGTAATGACTTCTACATATAAATCATAGACACCTGTTGCTGCCGCGACGAAACGCACTTCTGGGATAGCAACAAGTTTTTTTATGATATTGTCTAAACAATTAAGTCGAACCTTCATTCCAAAAATAGTAACACTAGGGCTTCCGGTCTTAAACGGATTAACTACACCTACAATTTTTAGAACTTCGTTTTCTATTAGTCTTTGAACTCGATTTCTCACTGTCCCCACAGTAATGCCCAGTTCTTCTGAAATTTCTGTATAGGAGGTTCTGCCATCGGTTTGTAACCGCTTAATAATCTCAAAATCAAGATCATCCAAATTCGGCGGGGCTTCTTCTACCTTTTTTATGGAACTCACCCTCTTTTGTATAATTTTAAAAATTTCATTTATTTAAATAATAATTTATATATTTTTCAATATCAATAATTAATTTTTAAACTTTTTTAATAATCAGTATGTCATTTTTAAAATACAACCACCAAACGAATCCGCAAACACTTCCATTCCCCAATACACATGCTACCTTATTATTGCAACAAGGAGTACATCCTAAAGTGGTCTCTGAAAGATTAGGTCATTCAACAATCGGCATAACAATGGACACCTATACACACGTTTTACCAAACATGCAAAAAGAAGCCGCTCACCAATTCGAGCAGCTTATAAAATAAGTATATATACCATTTATAAATTCATGTGACCAATTTGTGATCACAGACAATAATTCTACTTTTAACTATACTAAAATTCCCTTACTAACTTCATGAAAATTCCTCAAAAATCCTTATATATCAAGGTTGGCGGTCCTGCGTGGGAATCGAACCCACCAGACCTGGCACGCAGGTCTCAAGCAGTTTTGAAGTTTGCTAGCATCTGTTTTTCTAGTACCTTGTTGTAGCCTAAAGTACTGATAAATCAGGGTTTCTTGCTTTTTGATGTTTCCTTGTGATTTCTAATTTTAAAAATTTGGGCACCAAACATGTCACCAAAAGCACCTAATATTCTTCCATATCGCATCAAAAAATGATCTTAATAAAATCCATAATAAAAGGCCCTGCATTATTTACAGAGCCACTACTTCATTTATTTTTAATACCACACAAAAAAGTCATGTGACTGTTATCAATGTAATATTTATGTGTTGGCTACTCTTCAACTAAAAAATGTTCTATTAATCAGCCCACTCACCATTACTCGGAAATTCTGCAAAATCCTTAGGATCATGGGAAAAATATACAGGTACACCTGCGTTTTCCAGCACGCGAATTCGCGTATACGAGTCTGATAGAATTTCTGTATTCCAATCATACGGCATTGGTGCCATATTTTGATAGGCTTCTTTTAGATGTGCGGTATCTGCCGCAAAACATACAGGACCTCGATTTTCTAATCTGACAATCATGGCTTGATGTCCAGGTGTATGACCAGGGGTCGAAATCAGTTTGATGGTACCATCATGAAATAAATCGACATCTCCATTTACCTGTAAGAAATTAAATCCTCTAGTATCCTTATAATCATTAAAACAATAAACTAAACCTGGCCATGCATCAGGCCACCAAGCATAGCGGAGTTCGTTTTTTTGCACGACAAAGGTTGCGTTTGGAAAATGGCACATTCCTCCTGCGTGATCCAAGTGCAAATGTGATTGAATGACATACTTGACATCATCTAACTTATAACCTAAATTTATTAACTGACGATCAATGGCATCTTCTCGTGTCATTTTGACGCCGAATGCCTCACGCATTCCAGGACCCCAGTACTTTGCTGCTGCCTCGGGATCAGCAACATTAAAATTGATTCCCGTATCGTATAGAATGACACCCTGCTTTGGGTGTTCCAAGATATACACACTGGACGGGACATCGATTTTTCCAGTAGCCCCTGTCATTAATATTCCTTTCTCAACATTTAAAGGACCACAATCAACCGCCGTAACTCTTACTCCTTTAGTCATGATACGACCTCCAAATAAAATGATTTTTTAAAAAAATTATTTTAATAACGTTTTCAAGTCGATCTTCTACTTGGTACTGCTACTAATTTGTTCGATCCTTTTCCTTAACTCTACCTTGAGCACTTTTCCCATTGGGTTTCTTGGTAGAGAGTCAATGAATTCGACGTCTCTCGGAACCTTAAAATCGGCCAATCGTTCCTGGCAAAATAGGATAAGTTCTTCAATGGTGGCATTTGTTCCGGTACGAAGTACGACAAAAGCCTTGATGTCTTCACCTAAATTCTTATGTGGCTTTGCCACAACCGCGACTTCGAGGACAGCGGGATGCTGGTACAGGCAATTTTCAACTTCCAAACTGGAAATGTTAAATCCTCCTCGAATGACGATATCCTTTTTTCGATCCACATGAAAGATGAATCCATCTTCATCCCGAAAAACTAAATCCCCACTATGAACCCAATTATCACGAAGTGTTTCTTGGGTTGCCTTATCGTTCTTAAGATAGCCCCTCATATTAGCAGGAGAACGATAACAAATCTCTCCCACCACATGTGGACCTACTTCTTGAACGTGCTCATCGACAATTTTTACTTCAACCAATGGCATCGGTTTTCCGACAGAACCCAATTTTCCAAGTGCATATTCACCCGACAAATAGGTTCCAGTAGGACCTGCTTCCGTTAAACCATAAGTTTGCCGTAATTCTATCGATGGAAAAACCTTATATAAGTCCATGATGACCTGCTTCGGCATAGGAGCACCGCCATAATCCAGTAATCGCAAAGAATTCAACTGATAATGGCGGATCTTACCAGATTCCAATAAAAAGGTATAAACGGCTGGTACCCCTACATATACAGTGGTTTTTTCTTCTTCCATCGTTCGTAAGGTTTCTTCCACATCAAATTTTCGGTCCATCACCATGGTGGCACCCTTAACAAGGACGGAAAATAAATTAAAATGACATCCCGAACTAGTAAAGAACGGAAAGGCACTCTGGTAAACATCCGAATCTGTTAAGCCTAGTGCTTCTCCTACTGAGAAACCAGTCGCTACTGCACTAGCATGGGTATGTATAACCCCTTTTGGATGTGCGGTTGTTCCAGAAGTATAAAGTATACTCGCATCATCTTCTTCATTCACCAATATAGCAGAAAAGGTACGAACGTCTTCTATCAGTTTATGAAAAGATAATAATTGAAAATCTTCATATGAAGAGAAAGACTCTGATGATGCATCATCAATAACAATGATACGGCGAAGTTGAGGACATTTGCTTGCGATTCTTTCAATCTTGGAAACAAGATTAGCTGAGGTAATAATGGTGGGTGCTTCGCAGTTCTCTAAGATGTATTGAAGTTCTGGCTCAGAATATCTTGTGTTGATGGGGACAATGACACCGCCTATTTTTTGAGCAGCATACAAACTAAGGATACATTCCATTCCGGACTCGTTGTCGAGAAGTATGGCAATGGGATCACCTTTTCGAATGTTCACCTTTTGAAATGCGGCCGCCAAACTGTCAGTTAGTTGGTTGAGTTCCGCATAGCTCAGTCGCATTTTCTCTCTTTTCCTTCCACTCCAGGCTACCACGGCGGTTTTATCTGGTTGTTTTTGTGCGTGGTATCTCAAAATGTTCGGAATGGTTCGATGCTGAAAAGAAGATGGCAGCGGCAGGCTCATCTACACTCCTCCTTCAATTAAAAGCTTATATATAGAACCTATTTTACAATTGTGATATTCCTATTTAAACTCAACATCACACGCTTTTTCTATTTACCAATAAAGACTGGATCTCTTTTTTCAAAAAAGGCACGAACGGCTTCTTTTGAATCTTCGTAGCCTGATAGTTCACCGGACAATCCCTGCTCAAATTTATACCCCTCTTTCAAGTCCATATATTCAATCGTATTGAGACTCTTTTTAGCCATTTTGATGGCAATCGGGCTCTTTTTCGAAATTTTTCTAGCAATCGCTAGGGCTGTATCGAACAACTGCTCTTTTGGTACTACCTCCAGCACCGCTCCATACTCCTTCATTTTCTGAGCAGACATCGGCTCCCCTGTATAATGCATGTAGCGAACAACCATTTGCGGGACCAATCTGGAAAGATGTTTCGCTCCCCCCATCACGCCTACATTGATCTCCGGCAAACTAAAGGAAGCATTTTCTGATGCCACGAGAATGTCACAAACAGAAGCATAAGCAAGTCCAGTTCCAGGAGCAAACCCATTAATGGCGCCAATAACGGGGACTCTGCAATCATAAACGGACCAAAAACTCTCACGAACCTGTTTCATTCTTTCCGCTGCATTCTCTGGTTTCATCGTTAAAAATTCATTTAAATCATTTCCGGCAATAAAGGCTTTTTCACCTTCTGCTCGAAAGATGACCACTCTGATATCATCTCTTTGATTAATAGAATGAAAAGTATCCGTGATTTCCTGGTAGGCTTGTGCATTAATCGCATTGACCGGCGGACGGTTAATGGTAACGACCCCAATATGTTCTTCTTTTACTTCCAACGTAACAAATTCCATTTGTAATACCTCCTTCACCTTATACACTCTTCGTTATTGTAATAGTTGTTGAGAAATGACAATCCGCTGAATTTGATTCGTTCCTTCAACAATTTGTAAAAGCTTTGCCTGCCTAAAATAACGTTCTGTTGGGAACTCTTTCATGTAGCCAACTCCTCCAAGCAGCTGGATCGCATCTGTAGTGACTTTCATGGCGGTATCAGTAGCAAAGCATTTGGCCATGGCGCCATACAACGGACCACCTGGTTCACCGTTATCAATGACAGACGCTGCCTTATACACCAACTGCCGTGCCGCTTCAATCTGCATCGCCATATCGGCCATCATCCATTGAAGACCTTGGAATTGAGAGATGGGTTTACCGAACTGTTTTCTATCCTTTGTATAAGCGATGGCTGCATCCAGTGCTCCTTGTGCCAACCCAACCCCGATCACGCCAACAAGCGGTCGTGTTTTGTCCAATGTCTTCATGGCAATCTTGAAGCCATCTCCCTCATTACCCAGTCTGTTTTCAACCGGAATAACCACGTTTTCAAAATACACTTCGCAGGAAGTAAGAGCCCGAAAACCCATTTTGTTTTCTTTTTTACCGATGATCACCCCTGGTGAATGTCTATCAACAACAAAAGCGCTGACACCTTTCGCCCCTTTTGAAGGATCAGTTTTGGCAAAGACGCAGATTAAATCGGCGACATCCGCATAAGAGATAAATCTTTTCGATCCATTAAGGATATAGTTCTCTCCATCAAAAATCGCTTTTGTTTGCATCCCTGCCACATCTGAACCGGCATCTGGTTCCGTTAAGGCAAAGGATACTCTTGCGGCACCACTTGCGATTTGAGGAAGAAAGCGTCGCTTTTGCTCTTCATTACCACCAACCACAATCGGCATCGCTCCCAATTCCTGGGTTGTAGGAACCATTGCAGTATTGGCGCAAACTTTAGCCAGCTCTTCGATGGCCACACACATGGTAAGCAAGCTTCCTCCTCCCCCATTATAGGCCGTGTCATAGGGAAGACCTGTAATTCCTTGTTGATTCATCATGCGGATCAACTCATCAGGGTAATGACCACTTTCTTCTATTTCTCCAGCCAATGGTGCAACCTTCTCCTCAGCAAATCGGCGAACACTCTGCCTAATCATTTCTTGTTCTTCGGTCAAAGAATAACTGTGCCTAATGTCATGTTCCTCTGAAACTTGATTGCCCATCCTGCTACCTCCTGTAAATAAAGAAATATTATGAATCGATCAAGACTTTCCTATCCCATCCTTAATGAAGGAAATTAATTCATCGATGAACTCATCCGAAATTTCTTGTTGTTCCCATAAAACCCACTTCATACCAACATAATCCACAATCCCCATCAGGCTATACACAAGAAGCTCTGGATTGAAGGTCTTGATTTCGCCTTTTTCCATTGATTCTCGTAACCCACTAATATAGCCTTTTGAAAACGTTTCGAAATAACTTCGATGAAGTTCCACATCTACAAATTCCGCTTGACGGAAAATTCGGAATAAGTATTTATGTTCCTGCAAAAAGCGAAAGAAGATCTTAAAACCGGCTCTTTCCAATTCGATGCGGTCTGTGATCCCGATCGTTCCTTTTTTGATTTCTCTTCTCATATTTCGCTGCATGCTCATGACTAAGTCTCTGAATATTGCTTCTTTCGATTCAAAATAAGTATAAAAAGTTCCCATGGCCACTTTTGCATGCTGAGTGATGTCAACAATACCTGCTTGATGAAATCCTTTTTCTCCGAAGACGATTTCCGCTGCATCAAGAAGTTTTTGTTTGGTTTTCATGCCCCTTTTAGTTTTGGGTTCCAAATTTTTATCCATGATGTCACTCTTTTCATAAAACTTGAAAGTTGAATCAAGTTTTATTTCAATTTTAACAATCATCTGAATTTGCGTCAATTAATTGTCTGAATCTTTCTGCTATTATCTTGGTTATAGAAAAACCAATCCCAGAAATTGCGAGATTATGAATTTTTGGGATTGGTACTTTTGATCAGTTATTTTCTCTCAAACTATTATTTCGCATTTTGGAGGATACTTTGAATGGACTTACCTCCAATCCCCCAGTTCTCCCGTTCTACTTCCTGAACCACGACAAAAGTGGACTCTGGCTTACTCCCAAGCACTTCCTGTACGACTTTTGTGACTCCACTAATCAACTTTTCCTTTTGTTCATTAGACGTACCGCTTAAAATTTGGACATTTAAATATGGCATACGAAAATCCCTCCAATTAAATAATTTTTATTTATATTTTTCCTATATTAAAGTCTCGGTATGTTATTGTAAAAGACTTAAAGCTGTCGTTTTTGTCTGGTCAGTTAAGGTAAACCCTTTGTAGCCTAGTACAGCCGAAGTATTACATTGTCTGCTATAGTTTGGAAAACCACCGATATACATCAAACTAACACGCGGTTTACCTTCAATGTTTGCACCCATATACCAACTGTCGGCCTTAGGTAATAGCGTTCGATTCGCCATCTCCGCACTGTGCTCGACCCACTCACTCTCTGCCTCAATCGTTGGCTCAATACAGGTAAGATTCTTTTGTTCCATATGTTCAAAACAGTCACCGAGCCATTTTACCTGATACTCGGATAGCAGAATCGGTTGGTAGAACGCTCCAGGGCTTCCTGGTCCGTCTAGCATGAAAAGATTTGGAAACTCAGCGACCATCAGGCCCAGATAATTTCTTGGTCCGTTTACCCAATGATCGTTGAGAGATTTACCGTTTCTTCCGCGGATATCGATCCTTGTCATCGCTCCGGTGACCGCGTCAAATCCGGTAGCAAACACAAGACTATCAAACTCATATTCTTTTCCATCTACGACAACACCATTAGGAGTAATTTCTTCGATCGGCGTTTCTTTGACGTCTACCAAGGCAACGTTATCACGATTAAACGTCTCTAAATAGCCATTGTCCGCAACCAAACGTTTCATTAGGATCGGATAGCTCTTTGGTATTAGTTTTTCTGCAACGGCAGGATCATTTATTCGTTCACGCATCTTTTCCTGGAAGAATTCGATAAGCGTATCATTTGCCTCTTTAGTGGTAAAGATGTCTGGGAAGGTATTATAGTAGCTTAACCCGCCTGATTGATAGCGTCGCTCAAAATCTGCTCTACGCTCCTCAGGTGATACCTCTAAGGCTAACTTCTTATTTGGCTCTGCCGGACTAAAATCAAGGGCGATATACCCACCAAAGGCTTTACGCTCTGTCCTTCGCCATTTACCATAATTCCCCTTTACTGATTTCCGATATTCTGGTGTCATTGGACAGTTTCTTAATGGCACAATATAGCCAGGAGTGCGCTGAAACACGACCAGCTGCGCTGCCTGTTTAGCAATAAATGGAATCGATTGAACACCTGAAGAACCTGTTCCGATTACTCCTACTTTTTGACCGGTAAAGTCTACACCTTCTTGAGGCCATTTGGCGGTATGATACTGCTTCCCCTTAAACGTTTCGAGACCTTTAAAGTTTGGTTTGTTAGGTGCTGACACAAAACCCGTTGCCATAATACAGTACCTTGCCCTGACTTGATCACCACGATCCGTTTGGATGACCCATTGGTTTGTTTCTTCATCAAAAATGGTTGAATTTACTCTCGTATTTAGTTGGATATCTTTGTTCAAGTCAAATCTATCAGCAACATGGTTGAGGTAACGCAAAACCTCTGCCTGGGAAGGATATCTCTCCGTCCATTCCCATTCCTGCTGGAGCTCATAAGAAAAAGAGTAAGAGTATTCCACACTTTCAATATCAACCCTTGCCCCTGGATAACGGTTCCAATACCAAGTGCCCCCTACACCACCGGCTGCATCATATACTCGTACTGAAAAACCCCGCTCGTTGCGAAAATGATGAAGCGCATACAAGCCGGCAAATCCAGCTCCCACGACCACAACATCGAAATCTGGATTCTGGGCATTGTTCTTTAATTGCTCATGTGAATGATTAAGTGTCATTTTTACGTCCTCCTTTTGTTAGATAAACATCTTTTACAAAAAAATTTCCAATTAGTTCTAAAATGTAAGCACTTACATTTTTCTAAGTAGTAAATTCCAAAGTAACTCCCTCCTATAGGTATTGGAATAAAAACTAACTAGGTTCAAAAAAACTTCTGCAAATGATGGAATCTGACACTTTTTTAATGATCTTCGGTCCAGGTTTGGAAAATGAGGGAAATCAGGATGTCTTTTAAGTTGAAAGGTGATTCAAGTTTTACTTTTTTTCATTTTAACAATGGTTCTTTATTTCGTCAACTAGTTTTCTTATTTTTTTAAAAATTCAGATTTGTATATTATTGTGGTATAATTAAAGATAAACAATTTTTAAGAAAAGTCTAATATAATAGATAATAAAGATAAAGTTAATGATACCTACATATCTGTAAGTTTTAATTACATAAAAAGGATAAGGAAAGAGTGAAATGAATTTTAAATAGGAGATGAAAAATAAAATGCACATTGAGCAGCTTGAATATGTTATTGAGGTGGCAAAAAAAGGAACAATCTCTAAAGCAGCTGAAAGCTTACATGTATCTCATTCTGCTATAGGTCAAGCTATTACAAACTTCGAGTCTGAACTTGGAATACCTATTTTTAAACGCTCTCGTTCAGGAAGCATTTGTACAGAGGCAGGAGAAACTGTACTAAAATTGTCCTATGAAATTATGAATAAAATTACTGAGCTGAAAGAAATTGGACAACATTCAAATCAGGTAAAAGGCAATTTGTCTATAGCTTCCTCTCCTATTTTTTTCTCAACGTTTCTCCCTGAAACTTTGAACACTTTTAAAAAGGATTTTCCTCATGTTCAAGTTGAAATTAACGAAAATAGCACTGAAGCTATTATAGAAAGTGTAAAAAATCACCAAATTGATCTTGGTTTAATTTTCGGATCTGCGGAAACTCTTAGTGAGGTTTCTCGCTTATTTTGATTATTCGAAATGAAAAATTCGCCAAAAAAGTTTGGGAGGATATTTTTTTCAATTACGAGAAAGGAGAGATCTTATTCTATTCCAATAACGATGATGTAATTAAAAATGTACTATCAAATAATTTAGCAGTGGGTTTCTTCACAGATTTAATGGAACAAGACCCTATGGTATTAAAAGGAGACATTCGCCTGATTCCTTATATGGACAAAATAAACATGCCAACGCTACATTTGATTTGTATACAACCCAAAAATAAATATTCCACTGTTGTAGAAAGAGAATTCATTAAGTACACAATGATGAATTTAGATTCTTATAAGTCGAACCCTTAAGATTTGTTTTTTGCAATGGATATATAATCCACCAGATGGATTTCATTGAGGGATTTGTGGAAGACACCTTAGATAATGTATTTTAATAGGATTCCATGAAGCATGAAAAGAAGAATAGTACTTAAAGTGGACCGGACAATAAAAAAGACCGAGTGCCCTCTGGTCTATGTAAGAAAGGAATTCGTCAGAATCCTTGATATAACTGAGTTGGCGGGACTGCGTGGGAATCGAACCCACCAGACCTGGCACGCAGGTCTCAGGCAGTTTTGAAGACTGCTGGAACCTGTTTTTCTAGTATCTTAATGTACTCTCAAGTACTGATATATTAAGCTTTCTCACTCTCTAGTGTTTTCTTGTGATTTGTAATTTTAAAAATTTGGGCACCAAGCATGGCACCAAATCCAAAAAGAATAACCCGACAGGACTAACATCTGTCGGTTTTCTTCGGACATTTTTAATTTATATCGGGTTTCCACCAGGAGGAATCACAATAGACTTTTTAAATCTTTTTAAATACTTGGTACCAACACATCCTGTTTAATTGTCAAACTTAACTCCGGAATATCTAAAAAATTCTTTATTGCTAGAGCATACGCGCCCATTACACATGCATTTGTACCGAAATCGGAAATGAATATTTCTTTATAATTACTAATCGAAGTTTTTAAATTTGATTCAATTATACTCATTGATTCAGGAAACAGTTTTAATAATTCACTATTTAACACCAGTGTTTCAGGATTTAGTATATTAATAATATTATTTAGGCCGATAGTTACATACTTTGTAAACTCATCCATTTCAGTTATAACTGCTGGGTTTCTTACCATAACAAGATTTTTGATATCCTCGTAGGTCAAATTTGGTTTATCAATTTTTTTAGATAGATTTTTAAAAAAGCTAACTTCAGAAGCATATAGCTCCCAACAACCGGATTTACCGCAATTACAAGGTTTTCCATCAGGAGAAATAATCATGTGGCCCATTTCTCCTGCGAATCCATGATACCCTTTTACCAGTTCTCCGTGGATTAAAAATCCTAGGCCTATTCCGGAATACATATTAATACTAATTAGGTTCCTACTTTGATGGAAATTAAATACTTTTTCTGCAAATGCACATAAATTTGCATTATTTTCAACATAAACGACTGTATTTAAATTTTTCTCGAGGTCACCCTTTAAGTCCTTGTTATACCACGTATGTTGTGGAACAAAAGAGATGGTTTCGTCATTCGTCACCGTTCCATGAATTCCAATAGCAACACCAACAATTCCAAAACGACTATGAGAAAATTTTTCTTGGTATCCTCTAATTTTGATGATTAAGATATGAAGAATCTCATCATAGTTCGAATCCTTTATTTCTACATAATCAGAATAAACCGGGGTCCCCTTTAAATCAGATACAGTAAATGTAATATTCCGATAATCCAGATCAATTCCTAAAGCGTAACCAGCATACTGATTAAGTGAAAGCATAATCGGCTTTCTTCCAACATTGTTATACTCTTGGTGAGATTCTATAATTAACTCTTCCTCTAATAAATCTGCTACCTGTGCAGAAATTGTTGCCTTTGTTAATTTAGTAATATTTGCTAAATCAGACCTCGAGATTATCCCTTGTTTAATAATTTTACTTAATATCAAGCTTTTATTTACCTTCTTAAGATAAGCAGCAACACCAATTTCCATAAACGCTCACCCTACTTTTCAAATAAAATATCCAACCTTCAAATTCTTTTAAAACACTTCCAAATTTTGATCCAGTCCATACTGCTAAAGCTAGTATAGGCAAAAGCCGCTAAAACATAATGACACCCAATGTCTATCCAGGGTGGCATTTTCAACTAACTAATTTTTGAGGGTACCATTTTGGAAAAGACCATGGATTTTACGAAAGTTTGGATCAAAACGGCGGTTAAATCCAACTTGAATCTTTACTCCCGCTTTCTCAACAGCCTCAAGTGCTTCTTCCGTTTCTCTATTGAGAAGCTCACTGGTTTTTCACAGAAAAAATGTTTTTCTGCTGCAGCAGCTTCTTTAATAATCGTTGTGTGTGTATTTGTTGGTGAACAAATAAATACGGCATCAATTTCGGGATCATTTAATATTACGTAATAATCTATCGTTTACACTTCGATATGTTTTTATTTTGCCCAAGCATCAAGATGATAAACTACAACATCTGATACACTTTTTACCCGGATCTCTGGAACAACTCGTAAATTATCTACGTGAAATTTGCCAATCCGTCCAACTCCTTTTATCCCTGCAGTTATGTCACGTGAGTGTCCTCTTCTAGTAATCTAGTATTGTTAAAGCTGTCAAAATGTATAGTTAAACGCTTTCCTATGTTTTAATATTACGATTTTCCCTACTAAACTCACCAATTCCCCCAAAAACACCAGTTAACACAGAGCGTGATAGTTTTTTGTTTTTACAAACAGAAGGCATTAATAAGTCCCCTCCTCACCATACCTCGTGAATGTAATTCCTTTTAAAATCATGAAACAATACGATTAGATGGTGCTGCCACACGTAAACGAAATTTCTTGCTCTCTAGTTTGCTGAAAGCCTTGTGGGCTCCCCAAGTTAAAAACAATGAAAAACTGCTACCACTGAAAAACAACATTAAACCCGGAACTTTCAGAAAAACAAATCCAATCCCAACCATCCCCAACACTAGGAAAAGAGTGAAAACAGGATGCAAAAAGCCTATATAAAAGGATTGCTTCAAATATTGGAGCAGCTTTAAATCAAAATGGCAAAATACCGGGAATATATAAATTAACATCACGCCATATACTATTGCTAAATTAACGGTGAGAATCTTGGCGATTTGCAAGAGCGGTACATCACCCTTTGTAAAAAACATTAAGTTTGCAAGTAACAGTGCACCAACGGAAAAGAGAATCGCAGATAAATAAAATATCTTCCTGAAATCGGAACGAAATTGAGTCAGAAAGGTACGAAATACAGGGATATTATCTTCACCAATTATCCATTTACGAGAAATGGAAAACATGGCGGAGGTAGCTGGGCCAAGCCCAAATATCAAGAGGCCTAGAAGTGTAAACGCAATCCATAAAACATTTAGATACGCCAATCTCATGATCCAAACACATGCTTTGTATATCAATCCATAAAATCCAGAAAGTTCCATATAATTCCCTCCATTATAATTACTTCTAGTTTTTGTCAGCTAAATACTTCAATACTCGAATGGCATTCTTTTTATTTTTGCTGTACTCGGGAAGAATCGCCAGCAATTTGAAATTGGGAGGTACCTTATGTTTTGAGTAGAAATCTTTTCTTATCGGAACAGCATACAAGTGAACCTCTCCGGATTCCTGATTGGTTACCTGATACGATTTTGCTCCATTAGGAAGCTTCTTTCCTTGGTACACCGTCTCCAAAGGTGTTAACCCCTTTTTGTGTAACATTCGGGTGATAGTCTCCTCATTAGCTACATAAATATCACCGTTCCTGGAAGAAAGTTCTCCGATCAATTTCTCCATAGTAAAGGGATAAAGCTGTAAATCAACTGGACTGCTATCTTCAAATACATTACTGATATCTTCCTTTAATCTGGCTTCCTCTGTTGGAAGAACGCTAGAAAAAAATAAGATTGTTAATGGTTTTTCTCTCTTTTCATTACAACCAACCAAAACAATCAGCAAAAAGACAAACAAAGTTCCCATCCGTAAGACTCGTTTCATCTTGCAACACCTTCATATGAAAGATTTACCCTAATTATAAAACGCTTACAAACGAAGACATATACGAAGGATGTATAAATTCTTTCAAAATTCACTGAAAAATAAAGTGTGTTGTATCAATAAAAAGAAAAAAGAGACCGCGTTTATCATCGCGATCTTTTTCTCCTTTTAATTTTTTATTGTTTCTTTCCATTTGTTCAATAGTTCTTGATATGCTTGATTTGCTTTTATCCGTCCGAAAATGTATTCCTGTCCTACCCTTTCAAATTCTTTAGTGAAGTTTCCAAAACCTTGAGGTCCACCGTTGAATGGGTTTGCATCTGGTGCCGTTTCTTTAATCAAATCTACTTGCTTTGTATCCTGTTGAGAGAATTTTGGTGTTAAATTATCAAGTACCTGTTTAGAAACAGGGATTCCTCGGGTGGTTCCTAAAATTTCCCCAGCTTCTTTATCGTTAATAAAGAAATCAATAAACTTTTTTGCTTCTTCTACGTTTTTGGATTGAGAACTAACAGACCAAAACATGGATGGCTTCAGATATCCACTTGCTTGCTTTCCTCTAGGTGATTTCGCAAGTTCATAGGCTCCTGGAGAGACACTGTCAAAGGCAGGGTACTCTGCGGCAAATGCTCTTTTCATTAAAACTGTTCCACTTAGTAGTAAATCTTGCTTTGGATCAAACAATTTTTCCGACACGCTGACTTCAGGAGGAGGGACAACCCCTTCTTTTCTTAAATCAGAAAAGATCTTGCACCATGATAACCATGTCTCTTTGTCAATATTGGCTTTGCCTTCAGGTGTAGACAGAGAACCCTTTCCTTGTCCGAACTGATACTCCTCATACACGCCTCGATCATACGTCAAATCCTTAAGGGCATATTTCCCTTTAGGAAGCTTTGGTTGAATTTCTCTTGCCATTTTAAACAATTCATCCCAGGTCCAGTCCGACTTAGGAAGCGGAAGTCCCAACTTTTCTAAAGCCTGCTTATTGTAAATAATCCCAGTCGCGTTATTCCCTAATGGAACCGCATACAATTTATCCTTATATTTTCCTGTATCTAGTAAGTTTTTGTCCATGTCACTTACTTTAATCCCAGAAGATAAATCGGCTAATTGATTGCGTCCCGCATATTCCTGTAAATATTGCGCATCCATTTGGATAATATCCGGTGCATTCTTACCCGCAGCCTGGGTGGCTAGTTTATCCCAATAACCATCCCATCCCGAAAATTCAGATACAAAAGTGACATTGGGATGTTTTTTCGTATAAAGATCTAACACCTTTTTCGTCGCATCATGTCGATTTTGCGCTCCCCACCAAACTATTCTCAATTTCACAGCATCAGACTGGGTACCTTCGGCAGACGACTCTTTTATTGATGAGCCGGAGCTGCAAGCCGTGAGCAATGTCATAGATAGCGCCGCAAGAGTTATCCCTATTTTTTTCCAATATTTCCTGGTTTTCATTAACTAATTCCCCCTTGTAGAATTTAATGAATCTACCTAAATTATAAAACGCTTTCATCAAGGGATATATAAGAAGGATGCACAATTCCTTTCAATAATCACCAAAATTGAATACGATTACATTTTAATAAATCTATTGGATTTGGACCTGTATGCTTTTTAAATAGAGTGCTAAAATAGGGAACATTTTTGAATTCTACTTTTTCTGCTATTTCATAAATTGAGTGTTTTCCACAGGCTGATCAAAGCAAAATTAAATGGCATGAATCCAGTTCAATACCGGACTCATGCCTTTTAATTTTTTATCGTTTCTTCCCATTTGTTTAATAATTCTTGATAAGCTTGATTTGCTGGTATTTTTCCAAACATGTCTTCTTGTCCAACTTTAATAAATTCTTTATCGAAGTTTCCGAATCCCTTCGGTCCACCGTTGAATGGGTTTGCATCTAGTACTGTTAATTTAATCAAATTTACTTGCTCTAGATCCGCTTGAGAGAATTTTGGTGTTAACTCGTCGAGTACCGGTTTAGAAACAGGGATTCCTCTCGTGGTACCTAAGATTTCCCCAGCTTCTTTATCGTTAATAAAAAAATCAATAACCTTTTTTGCTTCTTCTATATTTTTGGATTGAGAACTAACAGACCACAACATGGAAGGCTTCAGATATCCACTAGCTTGCTTTCCACTTGGTAATTTCGTAAGTTCATAGGCTCCTGGAGTGACACTTTCATAGGCAGGGTACTCTGCCGCCAATGCTGTTTTCATTATTACGGTTCCATTTAATAGGAAATCTTGTTTTGGATCAAACTGCTTTTCCGAGACGCTTATTTCAGCAGGAGGAACAACCCCCTCTTTTCTTAAGTCAGAAAAGATTTTACTCCATGCTAACCAAGTCTCCTTGTCAATATTGACCTTACCATCCAATGAAGTTAGATTACCCTTTCCTTGACCTAACTGATACGTCTCATAGAAAACGCGAGAAGAAGTCAAATCTGCAAGAGCATATTTCCCTTTAGGAAGCTTTGGCTGAATTTCTCTTGCCATTTTAAACAATTCATCCCATGTCCAATCCGACTTAGGAAGCGGAAGTCCTAGCTTTTCTAAAGCTTGTTTATTAAAGATAATTCCAGTTGCATTATTACCTGCTGGAATCGCATACAACTTATCGTTATATTTTCCTGTATCAAGTAAGTTTTTATCTAAGTCACCCACTTCAATCCCGGATGATAGATCGGCTAATTGATTGCGCCCCGCATATTCTTGTAAATATTGCGTATCCATTTGGATAATATCCGGTGTATTCTTACCCGCTGCCTGGGTAGCCAGTTTATCCCAATAACCATCCCATCCCGAAAACTCAGATACAAAATTGACATTGGGATGTTTTTGCGTATAAAGATCTAACACCCTTTTTGTAGCATCATGCCGTGTTTGCGCTCCCCACCAAACAACTCTCAATTTTACAGCATCAGACTGAGAACCTGCATTATCTAGTTCTTTTGTTGATGAACTGGATCCGCAAGCCGTGAGCAATGTCATAGATAGCGCTGCAAAAGTAATCCGCCACTTTTTCCAAGAGCTTTTTGTTTTCATCTACTCACTCCTCCTAGTAAAAATAAATGAATCCGCCCAGATTATAAAACGCTTTTATCGAGGGAGATATAAGAAGTATGTACAATTCCTTTTAATAATTAATAAAATTGAACTCTTATTTTACTTTACCAGGTCAGTTGGATTTAGACCGGTATGCTTTTTAAATAGGGTGCTAAAATAGGGAACATTTTTGAATCCTACTTTTTCTGCTATTTCATAAATCAAGTATTGTCCTTCTAGTATCATGGCCTTGGCTTTCTCCATCCGAACTTGCGTAAGATACTGATTAAAAGAGATTCCTGTTGCTTTTTTAAATATCTGGCTAAGGTAATTTCTTGAAATATAAACTTGATTAGCTAAATCGTTCAAGGTGATATTCTCACTAAAGTGCTCATGAATATATTGAATCATAAAATCAACGGCTTGCTTATGCTTTAAATTTTCATTCCATTGCCGATTTCCGCAAATCTCTTCGATTTTATTCATCAGCCATTTTTTAAAATCATCTTGTGTTTGTATCACTGTCATTTCTTTTTTGAGATCGATTTCCGGAAATATTTCATCTAGAAAAATACCCACATCATATAGCGAGTACGATAAAATCCCCCAGATTTCTGTCCCTAAACGATGCAGCAATGAAGGCGAAATACCACCATGGAGCTGCATTCGGTCCATATACTCCTGAATCTTTTCATAAGCGACCTTCTTTTGTGAATGACGAATCGCTTCTACAAGTTGCTGATAAAATTGAATCGGGCGAATTAACTGATTTTGGTTCTTCAACCGGTCTATATCTTCACCTCTATTTTTAAATTCAAACAGGTTGAAGCCCGAAAGCTCAACAGAACCTTGGGTTGATAAGCTATAGAAGGCTTCCTCTGTGGAATCCGCTATTTCCTGCCAATGGTTCTTTACGGTTCCAATGCCAACGTAAACGGTTAGGTTAAACTCGGCTTCCATTTGTTGAATTATCTTCTTTCCAAACATCCGAAAACGTGAGGTAGTCTCCTCATGAATTGCACTAGGGTCTACATGAATCCATAAAATCATTTGATGGCTGTGAAGTTCGATGACTTCACATTCCAGACTTTCCTCCTTAATCAACTCATGAATCATCCGTTGGATAGAAAACCTTCTTCCATTGGAATCATTCAGTTTCACATCACGCTCAGCTGCCTTTTCAATCATTTGCAGACCAATCACGACATGTTTATTGTTTTCCCATTTAAACTTATAATTTGTAATTTGCGGCATATTCTCAAAAGATAAATCACCCACACCAGTTGCTACTGACTTCATCCATTCTTTTACCACAAATGGCTCATATAGCATAAGTTTTTTTTCCAGCTCCCCAAGCTCGAATCTTTTCATATTTTCCTGTTCTACTGTTGAAATCACAGATTGCAAAACTTCTTTAATTGTCTGGACAGTGACCGGCTTGGAGAGATAGTCTTGTACATTCAGACGAAGAGCATGTCTTGCATATTCAAAATCAGAGTATCCACTCAAAATAATAATCTTCCCCTCAAACTGCTCATGCCTCAACTTCTCAATCATGTCTAATCCATTCATGACAGGCATATAAATATCAGTCAGGACAATATCCGGCTGTGTCTCTCGAATCAATTCCAGCCCTTGTTCTCCATCCATCGCTTCCCCGGCCCATTCCGCCTCAAGCTCCTCCCAAGGTATAACTCGTTTCATCCCCTGAAGAACTTGGCGGTCGTCATCAATGATTACAATTTTGTACATCGCTATTCTCCCTCCTTGATAGTTTTTTCTCTTAGCTTTGGAATTCGAATAGATATAGTAGTTCCCTTTCCTTCTTCACTATCAACCTCTATACCATACGGATACCCAAAATATGACTCCATCCGCTCCCTTACATTGCGCATTCCATAACCGCCTGTTTTTCTTTTCTTATTCATCTCTGCATCAGCTCGAATACCTACGCCATTATCCGAAATGGTAAAGAGCAGCTCGTCCTCGATCTCATAAGCTACAATATTAATCGAACCGGCACTTCTTCCATGAAATCCATGCATAAGAGCATTCTCAACAAAGGGTTGGAGGGTTAATTTAGGAATATAGTATTCTTTTACATGATTAGGTATCTCGATTGTAAAAGTTAATCCTTCCCCCCAACGGATTTGTTGGATTTCCATATAACACTCTAAGTGAACGATTTCCTCCTCAATTCGAATCATACTTTCACCATTGGATAACCCAATCCGAAACATTTTTCCCATGAGTTCAAGTACACGGCTTATTTGTTCTTGACCAGCCTCAATAGCCATCCAATTCACTTGATCTAAGGTATTGTAGAGAAAATGGGGGTTAATCATCGCCTGCAGGGCTAGAATTTCTGCTTCCCGTTGGCGGCGGTGCTGTTGCTCTAAAGAACGATACAGCTCCTCAATCCGATTCATCAGTCGACGGTATCCTTGAAACAATAATCCAAATTCATTATGGTAGTCGGATGGCAGCTGATCCTCCCGAAACGTTGCAGGGTAATCATTCATTCCCTTCGTCAAAACAAGAATAGGTTTTGTAAACTGTTTTGATAGATAGAGAGTAATTAAGAGAGCGATTATAATTGCAATCATCCCAATAGACAGAAGGATCGTTGCCATCTTTCGGCTTTCCTTAGTAAGGTCATTCCATGGTGTAACCTGCAGTATATGCCAATCTGAATTAAATGGTTTCGACCATACGATGAAGGAATCTGCATACTTCATTGACCAATGCTTATTCACTCCACCAGATAGCAGACCAATTTTTTCTATCAGCTGTGAATAATCCCTTACTGATAGATCACCAGTCGAAATGATGGGTCTTCCTCCTGAGTCCAGGAGGATCCGATTTGTAGTTGGATCCTCACCTTGAATAATTATTTTTAAATCTGAAGCCTTTATATTAAATACTAGCAGGGCTTTGAATTGACCATTCGAATCATAAATTTTTCTCGCAAAGCTGACCACAGAAATATCCCCTCTAAAGGTTTGAATCGTATGCTCTCCAACCCATGAAGAATCGGAATCTCTTACAGACATATACCATTTCTCCTTTGGCAAGTTTTGAAGATTACCGTAGGTTACCGTCCCTTGCATTTCGGAGGGAGGAGGATTATCCAGGTACATCTGAACAGAATAGATAATTGGGATACTATAGGCCAGATTGGATAAATCTGATGTCATATCCGTCGCCGTGCGGAAGCGAGTATAGTCATCATCTATCCCTGTAGTATATTTTTGAATACCATTATTTCGGGAAGCAGCTAATGAAATCTCTTGTATATCCTTTGATTGGATGGTCATTTGTTTATTTAATCCATTTAAGATGCTTTCCTGATAAAAGGATGTTTTATTTACCATCTCCTTTACAGAGTAATGGTAGCTAATCCAAATAACGATACTAAACAAAATGATAATTAAACCGGCAAAACTTCCAAAAAACAAGAAGCCTATACGATAATTTTTAAAAGGGTGTTGCATCATCCTCTTCACCTTTCCCTAGAAACAAAAGAAAGCTGCGAAGTCGCAGCCTTCTATTTACTGAAAATTCTACCCTTTCACGCCACTCGTTGCAACACCTTCTACAATATGGCGTTGTGCGATAAAGAAGATGATGGCTGCAGGGATAACGGAAACAAGCGACATCGCAAACACTTGTCCCCATGGAGTAGAAGAGTTCGCATCAACAAACATTTTTAAAGCTAATCCAACCGTATATTTGTCAATTGAATTGATATAGAGAAGATGTCCGAAAAAGTCGTCCCAATTCCATAAAAAACAATAAATCGCTACCGTTACAAGCGGTGGTTTCAATAAAGGAAGTATGATACGATAATAAATTCCAAACCACGAACATCCATCGATTTTTGCAGCTTCATCTAATTCTTGCGGAATGCCTCTAATAAACTGAACAAGAAGGAAGATAAAGAACGAACCTCCAATTCCTCCCGCTAAAGAGTGAGGAACGATAAAAGGCAAGTATGTATCCACCCATCCAAATGCATTAAACATCGCGTATTGCGGTATTAAGGTAACCTGACTCGGCAACATTAACGTAACCAAAACAATCGAAAACCAGAAGTTGCGTAACGGAAAATCTAACCTGGCAAATCCAAAGGCGACTAAACTACAAGAAATAATGGTTGTAAACAAAACACTTAAAATCAGCTCAAAGGTATTCGCATAAAAATGGGTAAAGGAAAATCCAGATATCGCATTCCAACCATCCGTAAAGTTACTCCATGTCGGATGTGCTGGAAATAGATTAGCAGAGTTTAACTCACTATTTGATTTGAATGCAGCTCCTATCCACCAAAAAATAGGATACATCATAATAAAGCTAAAAACGGCTAATAACAGATGTTTCCATATCTGACTTGTTTTTAGATAACCTTTCATCCTTTTCGTCCCCCTTCTGCATAGAATACCCAATACCTAGATGAAGCAAAAATAATAGCGGTTACAATCCCGATAATGATCAACAGAATCCATGCCAATGCTGAAGCATATCCCATTTCCATTCTCCCAAATGCCTTTTCGTAGAGATATAGAGCAAACATGTAGGTAGAATTAATCGGTCCTCCTTTCGTAATGACGAAGGCTTGCGTAAACATCTGGAAGGAACCGATAACTTGTAAAACGAGATTAAAAAGAATTACTGGAGAGAGCATTGGTAGTGTAATTGAGAAAAACTGTCTAACTTTAGAGGCGCCATCTACTGATGCAGCTTCGTATAATTCTGCTGAGATTTGTTTGAGTCCAGCTAAAAAAATAACCATGGAAGAACCAAATTGCCAAATAACCAAAAGAACCAACGTTCCTAATGCTGTCTTTGGACTGCCAATCCAATTGGGACCTGTTATACCTATAAAGCTAAGAATATGGTTAATTAATCCGTTTCCTCCAAAGATATTGCTCCATAAAATCGCAACCGCTATGCTGGACCCTATTAATGAAGGAAAATATATCATTGTCCGGTATATGGACAGCCCTTTTATCTTTTGATTGAGAAACATAGCCACAAGCAAGGCAACTGCTAATTTCAACGGAACCGAGAAAGCAACAAACCATAACGTTACACCTAATGATTTAAAAAATAGATTGTCTTCATTAAAAATTTTTTCATAGTTAGCAGCTCCTACCCAATGCGGGGCTTCTAACAGGGAATAATCTGTAAAAGAATAGTACACAGATTGAATCATCGGCCAGAGTGTCAAAATCAAAAACCCTACTAACCACGGAGAAATAAAAAGATAACCAGCTATTGGAGACTCCCATCTTTTCCTCATCGTTTTCTTTTGTGCTTGAGAGCGTACTCCTGTATTTAAAGATGTTTCAACTACACTTTCATCTAACTGATTCATACTACCTACCACCTCCAAATAGATTATTAGTATAAAAGAGACCGCCACCCCCAATTATAAGAAGTGTGCTTTTTATAAATTTTGGGTGGCTGAACATGTTTTTCTACCAGGCTTACATCAACTATAGTATCGCCTCGAAAATTTTATAAAGATTGATCTACTAGTTGTCCATCCTCTACACGAATCGCCTCTTTTTGGGCAATGAGACATAATTCAGCCGCTTTAAACGTGTGCTCTTGTGTCATTGCCTTTTCTGTTCCATGCAGACAGTCTAAAATCAGTTGACCGAAGTAAGGAAAACCAACCTGTCCGTGCAGTGAGAAATACTTTTCCCCCTCATGATTGACTAAAAATAGATGATCTCCTGATGTATCCCTTGCGACATCTATATATTTTCTAAGCTCTATATACCCATCTGTACCTAAAATGAGCGTTCTGCCGTCTCCCCATGTACGCAGCCCATCTGGAGTCAGCCAATCTACCCGAAAATAACCGGCAGCTCCATTGTCCGCAATCAGATTTGCGTCACCAAAATCCTCTAATTCAGGATACTCTTTATGCTTGTAGGTGCCCACTTTGCTGTGTACGACCTTTGCATCCTTAGCACCAGTAAAATACAAAAATTGCTCAATTTGATGACTTCCGATATCACATAAAATACCAGCGTAATATTCCTTTTTAAAAAACCAGTCTGGTCTGCTCTTCGCATTAAGACGATGCGGACCTGTTCCTATTACTTGAACAACACGGCCAATAGCCCCTTGTTCAAGTAATTGCCCGGCATACACCGCACTTTCCACATGCAGTCTTTCGCTATAATATACCGCCCACTTCAAGCCTGTCTTCGCTGTTTTTTGTCTAGCTGCCTTCAGTTGCTCTAGTGAAGTAAATGGTGCCTTATCAGTAAAATAATGTTTCCCATAATCTAGTACTTTCAGACCCAACTCACAACGCTTATAAGGGATAGCAGCACCTGCTACAAGACTCACTGAAGGATCCTGTAAGATTTCCTCTTCCGATTGAGCAGCCTTTACTTGAGGATATGTTTTTAAAAATGCATCTACTTTTTCCTGATCAGGATCATAAACCCATTTTAGCGTAGCTCCGGCCTCAATCAGACCATTGCACATTCCATAAATATGCCCATGATCAAGACTGATAGCAGCAAATATAAACTCTCCTTCCTCTACTACTGGACTTGGTTTTCCTTTTGGTGCATAATTCATTCCATTGTTCTTTTGCATATGAATCACTTTCCTTCTCTATGGATTTCTAAATTATTTACATGGCGGTTCATCTGATATAGCTCATCAATAAGCCGTAATGGCCGTATCCCTTCTTCACCTGAAACTTTAGGGTCTCGTCCTTCTCTGATGGATTGAATCACATCTAAAAATTGAATTCCATGCAAGGATAAATATGGATAGGATTGAAGAGACTCTTGTACAACATTCATCTTACATTTAGCCTTCCATTGAATAACATCGTTGTCCTCCAGCACCACACTGCCATCACTTCCAAAAATCTCAATCCGAACATGAAAACCCGGATACGCACAGGTAGTACTGCTAAAAACACCAAGCGCTCCATTTTCAAACTTCATGGCACATGAAGCAACATCTTCAACCTCGTCCCTGATTTATGACCGCCCCTCCCCCATCCATAGCCCAAGTGCCGCGCCAAGGGGAGATATCATAATACGCTTGAGAACGGTACCAATTTACGGAGGCATTAATCAGCAATGGCTGCCCCAACCGCCCTTGTTCCAAGGCGCTTTTCACTTGTTGTACAGCCGGTGCGAACCGATTCTGCATAATGACTGAAAGGGTCACTCTCGCATTATTGCATTCCTGAATCATGCTCTCTGCTTTTGCCAAAGAAATATCCATCGGCTTTTCCACAATCACATGCTTTCCCGAACGTGCAGCTTCAATGGTTACATCACTATGCAAACCGCTGGGTACGCAAATATTGATTACATCAATATCCTTTCGCTTTAATAGCTCCCGATAATTTGGATAATAATCGCATTGATACACTGCAGCAGCAAGCTTTCCTTTTTCTTCATCTAGATCGGTGACCGCTACAATTTTTGCTTCTCCCAGTACCATTAGTTTCCTCAGTTCTTCCAAATGGGTACTAGTTATTCCGCTTGTTCCTATTACACCAAAATGCAATGGAGAAGATTTCATAGGTATCTTCACCCTCTATCCTATAGTGATCGTCTCTCTATTTTGTGCAGAATTGTAGACTGCAAGAATAATTTCTAAGGGCTTTACACCTTCCTCACCATTAACCAATGGTTCTCTGTCTTCACGAATTGCATCCATCATATCAAGTATCTGCATCCGATGTGCATAGCCGCTAATAGCTGCAGGATCAGCAGCCCCAATTCCATCAATTGCTGACTCCTGTCTAGCTAAATTGACAGAATCTCCGCCTCCGTACATCGCTCCCTGCTCATCAGCAGCACGTAAATAATGATGTGTTAACTGATCATTATCAATTACTGCTGTTCCATGCGTACCAAAAACCTCGAGTCGTGCAGATAAACCCGGATAAGAGCTAGTTGTGCCTACAATTGTACCCAACGCGCCATTTTTGAATCGAATGGATGCAACAGCCACATCCTCTACCTCAATCCGTTCATGGGCCAATGTTGCAGTATAGGCTTGGATGCTTTCCACAGGACCCATGAAGTATTGAAGCAAATCAATAGTATGGATAGACTGATTCATAAGAGCACCGCCGCCATCTAAAGCCCAAGTACCGCGCCAATCTCCGCTGTCATAATAACCTTGCGTTCTGTACCAATTCACAGCTGCCTGGCCTAATACCATATCCCCAAACTTTCCAGCCTCCACATCAGCTTTCACCCTTACAGTTGAGGGATCAAAACGATGCTGAGAGATAACAGCGAGCTTAACACCCGCTTGTCGGCATTCTTGTATCATTACTTTTGCCTTTTCCAAATTGATATCCATCGGTTTTTCAACAATCACATGCTTTCCAGCCCTTGCCGCTTCAATAGCCATTTCGGCATGCACGCCACTAGGTGTTAAGATATTGACAATATCGATATCCTCTTGTTTCAACATTTCGCGATAATCCAGGTACCAGTCTGCTCCAGTCTTTTCTGCCATTCTTCTGGCTTTTTCTTCATTGATATCTGAAACCGCTACTAAAGAAGCACCCTCAATTTCAGCAATTTGCTCTTGATGAGTTTGGCTAATTACTCCACAGCCGATGATGGCAAATTTAAATTCACGATTCATTTGATTGTTCCCCTCTCATTTCAATTATTAGCTAAATCTAGATTCCAAGTGGTTCTAGCCTACACTGATGACTAAAAGGAATCTTTATTACGGCCCTTTTAGTCATGTATGATTGTCTGTTTAATCAGATTATAAAACGCTTACAATCTGTTTTATATAAGAGTAATGCACAAATCCTTTCAAAATATAATGAGAATGTACAGGTTATTTAGGGAATAAAGACATAATAAATTACATGTAAAGTGAAGAACTGAAGTTCCCTCACAGTCGAGGCTCATCCTTTATAGGTGATTCTAATGCAATTTGATTTTAATATGTAAAACATAAAAAAGTGCAGCTGTTAATTAAGCTGCACTTTTGATAACCGTAAATTAACTTTTTAGATACTACCCTTTATTATTGTTTGGACCTCTGTCGGCAACGAATTCTTGATATAACTGGGTTGGCGGGACTGCGTGGGAATCGAACCCACCAGACCTGGCACGCAGGTCTCAAGCAGTTTTGAAGTTAGAGGGAGGATATCTTTTTTAATTCCATTAAGTTATATTTAATGCTGTATAGTCTTGATTTAATGCACTTTCTAAAAAGTCATATACCATTTAATTTTATCTAATTATATATATAAACATCTAATCTGTGACCAAGTTGTGACCAAAAGTATGATCATTTTTCTTATTTTATTAAAGGGGATTAAATAAGTAATTGAGGAGGTTTAAACAAACCTCCTCTTTTCCATTTGTCACCAAAAGGGAGAATGAGCTTATTGGACCAGTGACCCCAACCCTGTCAATGATGAATATACTTTATGATTATAACAGTTTAATTAAGAAAGTATTGTTGTAACAAGGATTTTAATAAGTCTTATTATGATTGATTTTTGTTATTGGAAACAGTTAGCTCAAATTTGTCCCCAAAGTATCCCCAATTGTCCCCCGTAAAACAGTAAGAAAAATGCGGGTCGGAACAGCGTCCTTCTTAAACTCTAGCACCCGTTAGTTTAAGTGCAATCCTTCACATTCTAATTTCTTGTTAAATCAGTAAAAGACAAAATTCTTAAACCATCAATATGTTTCTGTCATTCTAAATTATAAGGGAGTCATAGGTGATAACTATGGATTCCTCTTAAACAATATCCCCGCTTGTTCTGCCATCACACGAGATGGAACTGTAATTCCATTCTTAAGCTACCATCCAACTAACCCTACGAAAGCTGAACTGAAAAATTGAACAAAAAATTTTTAAAAAAGGACATACTGTCAGTGACATATTACTGTTATTAACAGTAAGGTATTGCCAAAAAAATTTTACATTTAAATTAGGAGGTTATATATTTCATGAAACATACAGGGAGACATACAGGTGCATTTCTTCTGCTGTTTTTAACAGAGGGAGATAGCTATGGAGGGAAACTCCTGCAGAAATGTGAAGAAGAGCTTCCCATCAACCCAATTGATAGTGCCATTCTTTATCGCACATTAAAAACATTAGAGAAAGAAGGTGCTGTTGAGTCTTATTTGGACACATCTAATCAAGATAAGCTGATAAAAATGTACAAAATTACTACAGTTGGAAAAAGAAAATTAGAAGATTTTCAAATAGATATAGAAGAAAAAATGAAGAACTTATCATTTTTCTTAAATAAATACAAAGAATAGAAGGAGTCTAATCATGATTAATGGTGCTATCCTTTACGCTATGGCTATCATTCTTCTCAGTATTTCTTTTATAAAAGATCGAAATAAAACAAGAGATGCTCTATTAAAGTCATGGAAAAGCTTTCGTAATATTATACCTGACATGTTATCAATTATGCTTTTCGTTGGGCTATCACTATCTATATTAACTCCATCCTTAATTTTTTCAATCATTGGAGAAAAATCTGGATTGACAGGTATTGTTTATTCAGCATTAATTGGTTCTATTGCACTAGTTCCAAGCTTTGTTGTATTTCCTCTTGGACACACATTAGTCCAAAATGGTGCAGGACTCCCTCAAGTAGCTGTATTAATGTCTACATTAATGTCCGTAGGAATCACAACTTTACCTATGGAACAAAAGATATTTGGGCGAAGTTTTGCCTATTCTCGCAACGTATCTGCAGTGGTAATGTCTCTAATATTTTCATATATTATTTGGGTGGTGATGGGATGAATGAATTAAAAAGGTATCGTTTCTTTTTCATTTTATTATTTGGGCTCATTATCCTTACCTTTATAAACCAATCGGTGGGATGGAACGCATTTCAATTAACAGGAAAAAGCATTTTAGATATGCTGTTTCTACTCCCTCCTGTCTTAATATTCGTAGGTTTGCTTGACAAATGGGTGGAGAAAGAAACACTTATAAGATATATGGGAGAAAAATCCGGCATCTATGGCATTTTGTTCTCCCTATTATTAGGAGTAATTGCAGCTGGTCCCCTTTACGTAGCTTTTCCAATTGCGGCACTATTATTAAAAAAAGGAGCAAGCATACGCTATATTGTATTTTTTTTAGGAGTTTGGACAACTGCAAAATTACCGGTTATTGTATATGAATTTGCTTCATTTGGAGTTAAATTTACACTCATTCACATTTGTTTTGGTTTGTTATTTTTCTATTTAATGGGTATTATTTTTGAGAAATTTTATAAGCATCGACAATTGTTAAAGTATGATATAACTAAAGACGTTTAGATTTAGATCGATAAATCTTTAACCACTCAATCCCAGATTATTTTGTAGCTGAACCTACAACGGACTATACTGCGTGCAGCAAAAGATTAGAGGATACAGTTTCCACTGCATCCTCTTTTTAATTCCCTTCTTCAACTAACCGCCCCGTCGAATAAGAAAAAGCCACCAATATGGTAGCTCTGATCTTTAACTCTTGCACCCGTTTGTTTAAGTGTATTTTTTCACAATATTGTCGAGCGCATCGGACCAGCAGTCGTACACGTACTGATCGCCGGGGTGACCGGCGAATCCTCGTAGATGGAAAATTTTAACTGGTGGGGTGGCGGCTACACGAAAGCCTGCTCCGACACTTAATCTGTTGGACATATCCCAAAACCAGATATTTAGCTGTTCTTCACATTAGCAACTTAAAAAATAATTACTCATCCAAATTGAAGCACAGTTTTCTCAATTGTTCAATGATGCTTTTAAGCTCATGCTCTTTCTTCAAAAACTGAAGCATGGCAAGGATTAGTGCAGATCTAGGCTGTTCTCGCTCTACTTCCTCCTGGAGTATAACGAGCGCTTCATGCAGTTCTGTTTTGTTATAATTCGTTATCGCCAATTCTTTTAGGGTAGAGAAAAGAAGCTCGAACAGCTTACGTCTTTGTTCAGCTACAGAAACAGTGTTGCCTTTATAAGCTGATTCCACATAATTATCCATCATGTTATTTTGTAAAATTGCTTTTGGTTTTTTATTCAGGACTCCGCCAACGACTTCCTCTAAGAGATCCACAATAAACATAGAAACATCTCTTATATTTAACGGCCTGTTATCAAATATTATTAAGAAAAGATACTCTTTAACGATCCCATTATAAACCGATACAAGGTCCCATATATTAAGTTCTATTTCTTTACCAAACCTACGAATCAAGGCATCTTTATTCATATTGAGAATATTTGCTCGTTGACTAAGCAGAATAGAGGCAATTTTCCCTTCACTACCTTGCATTTCAAAAGTATTCTTCATTATAAAATTATTCTCAATAAAAAAATAAAATTGACATTCGGTTTCACGAATGAAAATTTCTCTTAAGGTAAGTGTCGTGTCCGATCTAATCTCTTCCATTTTTTCGAAAAGGCTTTCCTGCTTTGAGTGATGCACCTCTACGAATAGATCCTCTTTAGAAGGAAAAAATTTATATAATGACCCTTTTGCGATTTTGCAATCATCAGCGATATCCTGAATCGATGTTGCAAGATAGCCTTTTTCTGAAAAAAAACGTTCAGCGGAATCCATGATGTTTTGTTTGACAATACTCAATCTACTTCCTCTTTTCAAAAAAGAATTGACATTCTTAAAAAATTAGATAAAATTAAGCACGTAATGACCGATTGGTTTTTCCGGAAAACCACAAGTCAAATATATATGATGTTTGCTAGGCATCAAGCCACAGAAGAGAGGAACGTTTAAATGTCTACACAAGCAGCTGAGAAATTAACATCATCTCAAGAGTTCTCGGTCAAAACTATTATCGCTCCACTTCTTGCCGTTATGATTGGTATGTTTATGGTTCTTCTTGATACTACAATTATGAATGTTGCTATCCCTAGTTTACAAAAATATTTTAACAGTTCATTGGAAACAATTCAATGGACCGTAACCGGTTATACACTTGCGCTAGCTACGATTATTCCTTTAGCTGGTTGGATGACAGATAAATTTGGAGCCAAGCGAATTTTCCTCATTACGATTACTTTGTTTACTATTGGTTCAGTCCTTTGCGCCTTCGCCCAAACTCCTGAACTGCTGATTTTATTCCGTATAATACAAGGCCTTGGTGGTGGAATGGTAACTCCCATCGGTATGGCAATATCTTTTAAAATGGCCCCCCCCGATAAAAGGGGAGCCGTTATGGGGATGCTTGGTATACCTATGCTAATTGCCCCCGCTACAGGTCCTTTGCTATCTGGATGGTTAATTGGGGTAGCATCTTGGCATTGGATTTTCCTAATCAATTTACCAATTGGAATAGCTGCCGTGATTGTTGGTCTAAAGCTTCTGCCCAATCAGCAGCGTGGTAAAACACCTGCCCTCGATATTCTAGGAATGATTCTTGCCCCGATCGCCTTTTCCATGCTAACTTATGGTGTCAGTGAGGGAGGAAGGGGCTGGAGTTCCACTGGCGCATTAACGGGATTGATTGTTGGGGGTGTCACACTTCTCATTTTCATTTTCGTAGAGCTACGTCATAAGCAACCATTGCTGGAGCTGCGTGCATTTAAATCATTAGATTTTACTCGCGGTATTATCATAACTTGGGCTTTACAAGCCTCCATGATCGGGACTATTCTCTTGAATCCTTTATTCCAACAAGGCGTATTAGGTCGAACACCTCTCGTGAGTGCGGCAATCTCCCTCCCTATTTCCTTGGGAGGTCTAATATTTACGCCATTCGCGGGGAAATTATCCGATAAAATAGGCGCCCGACCTCTTGTCTTTACCGGTTTGAGCCTTATGTCAATTGCTTTATTTTTGCTTTCTGGGGTAAATCTAAATACCGGAGTAATTGCGTTAATGATTATACTTTTTATGGTGGGATGTGGCATGGCCATATCAATGATGCCATTAAATGCACATGTTTTAAAGTCTGCTCCTCGTGAACTGGTAAGCCGAGTAACACCTTTAACATCAGCTACTATACAGGTTGTGAATTCATTTGCCGTAGCCGCTTTAACGGGACACTTATCTTCACAAATAAGAGAGCGTATGGCGGACGCTGGCGAACACGCCGTAAATTTAAAAATCAATGCCTTAGCTTTTGGTGACACATTCTTAATTATAGCCTGCATTGCCACGGTTGGTGCGATTTTAAGTTTATTTCTTCGCAAACCTCACATCAAATAAAAAGAATTACCATTAGCATAAGGAAAGAGTGACAAATATTAAATTTTGAAATTTTGATCATAATTAAAATGTAATTGACCAACGAGAGGAGTTTTTAGTATGAGCGCAGCTATATTAGTGATAGGAGCTACCGGAACAACAGGCAAAGAATTGGTGAAACTTCTGGCGAAGAACGGACATAAAACGCGTGTTACTGTTCGTCCCACAAGCAAAACAAGCGAACTGCAAGCATTGGGAGTCGAGTTGGTTCAAGCCGATCTAAACGACTTCGACTCACTGGTAAATGCCATGAACGGTATCCAAAAAGTATATTTTGCAACACCTCTTCTTCCGAATATGGTGGAACTTTCTTCTTCGATTGTTCGTGCAGCTAAAAAAGCCGGTGTGAAGCATCTTGTGAAGTTATCGGGCGGCGGGGCTGAATTGGATACATTGGCAAAGTGGCATAATGCAGTCGAAAAAGAAATAGAGCAGTCCGGCATGGCGTATACATTCTTGCGCCCAAATACATTTATGCAAAACTTAGTTAAATTTAACTCGCATACCATTCGTGAACATGGAGCCTTCTATGCGCCGCATGGCGACGGAAAAGCGGCTTACATTGATTCCCGCGATATAGCCCAGGTTGCCTATCGGGTCTTAACGGAAGAAGACCATGAGAACAAAGCATATTACTTGTCGGGACCAGAAGCACTTTCCAGCGCCGAAATTGCGGAAATTCTTTCTTCAGTAACCGGAAAATCAATTAAGTACGTAGACGTACCTGTTGAAGCTGCTCGCGCTTCTATGCAAAAAACAGGCATGCCTACTGAAATCGTTGAAGGCTTGTTAGAACATTATCAGATTATGAAGTTAGGTCACACAGCAAATGTCTCCAATACGGTAGAAGAAATAACCGGACATAAAGCAACCTCTTTTGAGACTTTTGCTAAAGCAAATAAGGAAGCATTTATCGGTTAATATATAGTTCAAAGTAAAAAGGGCTGTCTAAAAAAGTCTATAAAGACCATACGGATAGCCCTTTGTTTTTTCGATTTAGTTATCCTAGCATTATCACTTGATTTTCTGCTTTGATAAACTAAAATATAAACTCTGGAGCCAGGATATGTATCAAGGCTCCGTTTGTGGTGACAAGAACAACAGCTCTTAAATTGCATTTAAAATCGTAAAGTTACGACAATCTTGCACATTCTAAGAGTTGTGGAACGGGTTCTACTTAAACTAATGCATGCGTTAGTTCAATAAAGATATTACAATTAAATCCCTAAAATAGTTATATACTCTTGATTTTTTAGTTGGTCTGTTATCCATTTTTTAAATTCATTTATTAAAAAAGTTAAACTTAAAATATTTTGCTCGTAGTTTTTTCTAAAATTTTTTCTGTTTCTCCCACAAACAAAAACCCTATCCTATTCTTTAATTCACTCTCAGTAGGGTTATTTGTTAAATATCGATTCAATCCCTCAAGATCGTTAAGGATTCGTTCCCAAATATCTTTATTAATTTCACTCATACCCCATAAACTATAATTTTTATAATTCTTTTCAATACATTTAGAAAGATATGTAAAAGTCTCATCTGTAAAATATTGGTAAATTCATAACAATGTGCGATGGTAAAACTCCAATAGCAGATGCTTTAAATAATTTATAAGAATTCTTTTCACATAAGAGTATATAAAATTTTCAAAAAAAGGCGGCTTATCATTTTTAGCAAGCTGCCTGTTTTTTATCAAAGAGAATAGTAACTCCTTGTATTTATTTCAAAATATTTAAAGCTTCCTTCGTAAATGAACGCAGTTCTTCGGTGTTACCTTCACGAATTTTTGCTACCCAAGCCGGATCGCTTAGTAGTGCTCGTCCAACGGCCACAAGATCAAACTCTTCTCGCTCAAGACGGTCGATCAGATTATCGATATCTGCCGGTTGTCCACCCTTACCTTCCGTGAATAAGCTCATGGCCTCAGAATCCAAACCAACTGATCCGACTGTAATTGCTGGTTTACCAGTAATTTTACGAGCCCAGCCAGCCAGGTTAAGGTCTGATTCCTCGAACTCTGGCTTCCAGAATCGTCGTGTTGAAGCATGGAAAATATCTACACCAGCCTCAGACAGCGGTTCAAGGAAAATTTTCAATTCATCGGGAGTCTTTGCTAGTTTGAAATTATAGTCGGTAGCTTTCCATTGAGAAAATCGGAAAATAATAGTGAAGTTAGGACCGACAGCTTGACGCACGGCTTTGATTACGTCTACAGCAAAACGTGTGCGACTTACTAGATCACCACCATATTCATCTGTACGCTTATTGGTTACGTCCCAGAAGAACTGGTCTATAAGGTATCCATGAGCGCCATGTATTTCCACTGCATCAAACCCAAGTTTCTTAGCATTAGAGGCAGCATTTGCGTAAGCTTGAATGAGTTCTTGAATCTCTTCGACGCTTAACGGTTCAGATACCTTTTCACCAGTTAAACTGATACCTGATGGACCGATTGGATTGACATCTGAATCAGGAAAATTTTTCTTTTCGCGCGCCATACCAGTGTGCCAAATCTGTGGAGCAATTTTCCCTCCAGCCTCATGTACTTCCTTAACAACTTGCGCCCATCCGTTTAGAGCTTCTTCACCATAAAAATGTGGGACATCAGGTTCTGCTCCAGCTGCAGGATGCTCAATTAGAGTACCTTCAGTGATAATTAAACCAACTCCGTTCTCAGCTCGTCGTCGATAATATTCAGCTACATTGGAACCTGGAATCCCATTCGGTGAAAACTTGCGGGTCATTGGTGCCATAACAAATCGATTTTCAAGCTTCAATTCTCCAATTTCAAATGAGGTAAATAATGGTTCAACAGATTTTGTTGATTTCATAAAATTCTCTCCTTTTTAAACTAATAAAATAATTGGTTAATCAAAAGTAGTCTCTGTAAGGAGTAGGAGACTTATTCTAACTACAATTTTTATTGGATTTAGTTTAAATTCATTTTGTAAAATATTGAAGTCCTTTAAGACAACGAACAATATATAAATAGTTATAACAGATAAAAAAATTCCTTTTTCTATCAATTCACTTTCCTCCAGAATTTCAAATAAAAATTAGCCTCTCAATATTTTTTGTAACATTCCTTCTTCATACAGATAGGTA
>NZ_JBCNAD010000024.1:0-133627 GCF_050477905.1 Neobacillus pocheonensis
ATCAACGAGCTTCGAAAATCATCAATGTACTTTAACATAGCTTTTATTTAAATTTCATCACCTTGAAAAGAGCTAGAAATGTCTAGCCCTTTTAAAAAATTATCTCTCCGCAAACGCTTTAATTTTCGGCAGCACGTTATCCCAGATGTCGGCACTCATGTCACGATATTTTTTGCCATCCTCCATGACGGAAAAATCGCCCTGTAAAATATGTAGAGTGGTTTTTCCATTCGCCTCAGACAGTTTGAAGGTGATTCCATCTTCTTCGGTTACTAGATGCCTATCCTCATATCGAACATCAGATACAGTAAATCTGAGCAATTTATTTGGTTCTAGAGCTGTAACGATTCCTTCCACTGCCACTTCTCCGTCCTGTCCCTTCCAATACACGGGACTGCCAAGCTCCCAAGTAGTTTCGATATGAAACTCTGGCCCGCCGCTTGAGAATTCCACTGCCCATTGATCGGTAAATTCGCGTTTGGTAATGGCTTCCCATACTTTCGATGCAGAAGCATTAATTTCAGTCGTTTTGTCTACGAACAATTTTTCCATATGTACCTCCAAGGATTTTTAATAAGTTATTTCCATTATATCTCAAGCATTAACAACGCTACAAAAATTTATAAAGCCAGCGCCTTAAAAAAGCGCTGGCTCATTCAAAAACACTTTTAATATTTTCTAAGAAAAACAGCCTCTTTATCCAACAATCTTTCCCGGATGGTTTCGTGACAGTGTGATAGAATCTTTTCTATTGACTGTGTGGAATTGGCCAAAATCCTAAGAGCAAATCCAGGAACAGCGAGTATCGAAAGACCAATCTTGCAATTGAGCATTAGCTCAAATCGTTCATGTAATACTTCTAATAAATCCTGATTCACATCATCATGGATGACGACCATCGTCCCAAAATGAGTAAACCCTTCCATCAATCCAATACCAATGATATCCTTATCTGGTTCTAGTTTGATATGATCAAATAAGATAAGCCTATCGGCCATAAAGACTTCCATCTTCGATTGCAGCAGGTCATATTGAAAAACCGTTCCATCCGGTGCCCAGCCTGGGGTAAAAATTTCTGCACAGATTAGCGATGCTCCACTCTCCATCCGAACAACCATCTTTTGTTTGAAACATGCATGCTGATAAGCAATGACCGGATCCGGCAGATATTCTAAGACACTACCACTTTTCAAGAGGATATCCATCTCCTGAATGGCAGGACAAGTCCGTGTTTTGTATATCTTAGTAGAGGATTGATTGGTCACAACGGCCTCAGCATTCTCTTCCAGTACAATGTCAATCTTATAGGAATCCCCGTTAAGGTAACCTCCGCCTGGATTCATAATATAAAAAAAAGCCTCACCGCTTGCTGTCAGATAAACCGGTCTGGTAATTTTAAAAGCTCCCTCTGAATACGACTCTTTTAAAATCGTTTTTTGTCCTTTTCGGGCACCTACCAGTTTTAAATATCCAGTTCCTTTTTCCACTTACGCTAACCCTGCGAGTAAAGCGTTTCTCTTAATCCAATCTATGACTTTACCAACACCTGTATCCGTTTTTAAGTTGGTGAAAATATAAGGTCTACTCCCTCTGGCCACCTTCGTATCTTCCTCCATTACTTCCAAACTTGCTCCTACATAAGGGGCTAAATCAATCTTATTAATGATGAATAAGTCGGATTTAATCATTCCTTGCCCCCCCTTACGAGGAATTTTTTCCCCTTGGGCAACATCGATAATATATATTGAAAAATCAACCAATTCCGGACTAAAGGTAGCAGCAAGGTTATCACCGCCGCTCTCTACAAAAATAATTGAAAGATCCGGATGTTTGTTCTTTAACTCATCAATGGCAGCAAAATTCATCGAGGCGTCTTCACGAATGGCGGTATGTGGACACCCGCCTGTCTCCACTCCGATAATCCGGTCCGCCGGGAGAACGCTGTTTTTTATCAAAAATTGGGCATCTTCCTTTGTATAAATATCATTGGTTACCACCGCCATTTTAAATTCAGCATTCAAGTGTCTAGTCAATCTTTCCACCAGCATGGTCTTCCCCGCTCCCACTGGTCCACCAATTCCAATTCGTATCGGCTCCATCGTCTCCCCCACTTTCGTTTTTATGCTAAGACATAAACAATCGTACATGTAATCGTTGATGACGCATTTGTGCAATTTCCAAACCTGGAGTAACAGCCCCAAAGTCATCTCGATCTAGCATTTCTATTTGCTTCATTGCTTTCAATAAATAGGGGTGGATTTCCAATAATATCCTCTGCCCGTCTGTCTGCCCAAGAGGAATTCCGCGAACTCCATTTTGAACAAGAGTCCCGATTGAAGAATATAAATAGGTCAATATCGCCTGCTTTTTTTCTATTTTTAAAAAATAACAAATCATAGCAAAGACAATTGCTGGATGACCAAAGGCTTCCTTTGTGCGTATTTTTTCTAAATATACATTTAATAAAGGAATAGCGTATAAATCTATTCCCATTTTAATCAGCCTTTCGCCAATACGCCTGTTGGCCTGTCTGGTTTCTTCAGGGATGTTTTGTACGAACAATCTTTGATCCAGTGACCAAATTTCATTCATTTCATTATGATTCAAAGCATCAAAGGCTAACCGGCAGGCCAGCCCATCGGTATAGGTGATTTGTTTTTCTAAATAGACCCTGATCCATTCAAAAAACGTTGTTTTATTATGAACACTTCCTTCCTGAACATAGGTTTCCAGTCCAAAAGAGTGCGAGAAGGCACCAGAGGGAAAATTGGAATCACCTAATTGCAGTAATGCCAATAGATGGCTATCCATGATGATGACCGATATGACGAAAGGCCTTTTTCACTTTCCTTTCCTCTCTAGCAAAGGGAATCTTTAGGGAATCTAACAGCTCCTCAACTAGATAATCGAATTGTACAAGCATTTCATCTCCTTCAAACTGGGCAGGTAAATGCCGGTTGCCTAATTGATGAGCTATTTCTCCCATTTGCTGCAAGTTTGTCGGCCGAATCACAAGTAAGTCATCCGTCATGACACTTACCACTATTATATTTCGATCATCTATATATAAAATATCTCCATCAAGTAAGTCCCTAGGTTCCTTGAGACGGATGCCAATCTCTTTTCCGTGGTCGGTTTTCACTCGCTGTATTCGTTTCATCAAGTCATCGCTAGATAAGAAGACTTTCTCGATATGGCGGCCAGATACAGGGGTTTCAACCACATTACCCACGATTTGCTCGATGATCATTCAAAATTTCCTCCTTAAAATAAGAAATAACGCTGGGCCATCGGTAGAACATCAAGTGGTTCACAGGTGACAAGTTGTCCATTTACGGTCACTTCATATGTTTGTGGATCGACATCGATCAAGGGCATTTCGCCATTAAGCTTCATATCTTTTTTTGTTAGGTTACGTACTCCTTTTACTGCCTTAATCTGCTTTTTTAAACCTAACTTTTCATGCACGCCGAGCTCTATCGCCGATTTAGACATGAATGTAATCGAGGTGGCGTACTTTGCTTTTCCGAATGAAGCAAACATGGGGCGATATAGTACCGGCTGCGGAGTGGGGATGGAAGCATTAGGATCACCCATCAAGCTATGAGCAATCATTCCCCCTTTAATGACCATCTCCGGTTTCACTCCAAAAAAAGCTGGATCCCAAATAACAAGGTCAGCGATTTTTCCAACCTCCACAGACCCGACATCGTCTGCAATTCCATGTGTTATCGCCGGATTGATCGTATATTTGGCTATGTAACGCTTCACCCGATAATTGTCGCCTGCACCCGAATCTTCCAACAGCTTTCCTCTTTGTTTTCTCATCTTATCTGCCGTTTGCCAAGTCCGGGTAATGACCTCCCCCACACGTCCCATCGCCTGAGAATCCGAGCTAATCATGCTGAATACACCCATATCATGAAGAATGTCCTCAGCGGCAATGGTTTCTTTTCGAATCCTTGAATCAGCAAAGGCAATATCCTCCGGGACTTCAAGGTCTAGATGATGGCAGACCATGAGCATATCTAAGTGTTCATCTAAGGTGTTGATTGTATAAGGTCGAGTTGGATTGGTAGAGGATGGAAGGATGTAAGGGAAGCTTGCCACCTTTATAATATCAGGAGCGTGTCCACCGCCAGCCCCCTCCGTATGGTAGGTATGAATGACTCTTCCATTAATGGCAGCCAAGGTATCCTCGACAAACCCGCCTTCATTCAATGTATCCGTGTGGATGGCTACTTGAATATCATATTGGTCGGCGACCCTAAGACAATGGTCAATCGCCGATGCCGTTGTTCCCCAGTCTTCATGGAGTTTAAGGCCGATTACACCGGCATTGATTTGTTCAATTAATGGTTCTTCTGCAGACGCATTTCCCTTTCCTAAGAATCCTAGATTCATAGGAAATTCCTCTGCTGCTTCTAGCATGCGGTAGATATTCCATTCCCCTGGCGTACAAGTTGTCGCATTCGTTCCGGTTGCTGGGCCCGTTCCGCCGCCAATCATCGTGGTAATTCCAGACGATAGAGCTGTTTCAATTTGCTGGGGACTAATAAAGTGGATATGTGCATCGATCCCGCCGCCTGTGACAATCATTCCTTCTCCAGCAATGACCTCAGTCGAAGCTCCAATGACCATGTCTACACCATCCATGAGTAATGGGTTACCGCTTTTGCCGATCCCGGCAATCCTACCATCGCGAATCCCGATGTCAGCTTTATAAATCCCGCTATAATCGACAATAATGGCATTAGTAATAACAGTATCGAGCGCTCCTTCAGCACGGGTGGCACGCGGGTGCTGACCCATTCCGTCACGAATCACCTTGCCGCCTCCGAACTTTACTTCATCCCCATAAACAGTAAAGTCTTTTTCGATTTCAATAAATAAATCTGTGTCGGCCAGGCGGATGAGATCGCCGGTAGTGGGACCAAACATATCGGCGTATTGCTTTCTTGACATTCGAAAGCTCATGAAGGGCCTCCCTCCCTTTGATCCAATTTCCCATCGGTTTTATTGTTCAACCCATAGACTTCACGCTGTCCGGAGAATGGGACGAGTTCTATTTCTTTTGCATCGCCAGGTTCAAATCGGACAGCGGTACCTGCCGGGATATTTAAATGCTTGCCAAATGCTTCGTTACGTGTGAATTCAAGTGCCTTATTTACTTCGAAAAAATGAAAGTGAGAGCCTATTTGAATCGGACGGTCTCCTTTATTGAGTACACTTACTTTTGAGACTGGCCGACTCGTATTGCAGATAATAGGTTCTTTTTTTAGACGGTATTCTCCCGGAATCATTATTTTCAACTCCTATTAAACTTGCAATTTGTAGAATAGTCTCTCTAAATTGTAGAATAGACCCCTTTTTTTGTAGAATACCTCCTATAATTTGTAGAATAGCCCCCTTTTTTTGTAGAATACAAGTTTTAAACCTAAACTAAACCCCCATTTGTATATAGCTATCGAATCGGTTCATGGACCGTGACTAGCTTTGTTCCATCCGGGAATGTTGCCTCTACTTGGATATCTCTAATCATTTCTGGAATGCCTTCCATTACATCCTGTGAAGTTAGTATTTTTGTCCCCTCACTCATCAGCTCCGCTACCGATTTTCCATCTCGTGCACCTTCGATAATCTCGTAAGTAATGAGAGCAACTGCTTCTGGATAATTTAACTTTAGACCGCGATCCTTTCTGCGCCTTGCCAGGTCCGCGGCGACAACAATCATTAATTTTTCTTGCTCCCGTTGAGTAAGTTTCACGCCTTCTCACCACCCAATAAATCATACAGGGTGCAAGCGATGATTTTTGCAGCATCGAGTAAATCCTCAAGACGAATATTTTCATCGGCCCGATGTCCATTCGCTTCTTCTAACACTTTCGGTCCGACACCAAACATAATTGTGGGGATACCTTCTGCATAGAAATGACGGGCATCCGCATAGATAGGGACACCGTTGATGGATAATTCACCTTTTCCCTTCATAATCGATTGCCAATTCGCACCAAGCGCAGCAATAAGCGGTGAATCTTCTGGAACAGGACCAAAGCTATTGGCATGGAGGATTTTGTGAATATCCACTTTTAATCCCTCGATATCTGCAGCTGCTTGATTCACCACTTCTCGAAGCTCTGCTTCGGCTAGAACCGCGTCTTCTCCAGGAATCAATCTTCGATCAATCCGGATCTTGCATTCATCTGGTACGACATTGGTGTTGATTCCTCCAGTGATTAGCCCCACTACCAAGGTCGGGTGATCGATGCCTGGTACCGCTGATTTTTTCGCACTAAGTGTTTTACGATATTCATATAAAGCCTTTAAAATTTCTGTCGTGGCTTCAATCGCGTCTATTCCAGTATGGGGAAGCGCGGCATGGGCAGATTTTCCGATCGTTTTAATTTCGAAATGCAAGCAGCCGTTGTGGGCATTCACGGCAGAATAGGTAAACCCCGCGGCAATGGCGAGATCAGGTTTAATGACCCCTTGATCAAGCAGCCGCTTCGGTCCTATTTCTCCCCCCGTTTCTTCGTCAAAAGTAAAAGCCAAATCGACTTTCCCTTGCAGGGCGACATCGAGCTTTGCCTGTTTTAACGCCAGTACGGCATACGTATAGGCTGCAATATCTGATTTGGAGACAGCCACTCCCCGGCCATACATTTTTCCATCGATAATCTCCCCTCCATAGGGGTCAGTACTCCAGCCTAAACCTGGCGGCACCACATCACCGTGTGCATTTAACACAACATTTGTCCCTTCGCCGCTGCCAAATTCGGCGCTGGCAACGACATTCGCTAAACTAATCATTCCTGCCGCTTTCACGGCAGCCTCTTCCACCTCCAATAAAGACGAATCCTCAAATCCGAGCTCAACTAGCTGCTGGTGGAGGAGGGCGGCAATAGGATAACAGTCTCCCGCCGGATTATCCGATGGGGTCTGCACCAATTTTTTTAGAAAACTGATCATGTCCTCTTGGTGCTCGTCAATCCACTGAATCACCCTTTTCTTATCTTGGTTCAACTCACTTCTCCCCTTTCTCTTGGTAGGCCAGCTGATATAACAATTGAATGACTACTTGAAGCCCTGTTTCTAAATCGTTGGTCGCAGTATATTCGAAGGGAGAATGACTAATTCCTCCCTGACTGGGGACGAACACGATCGTGGTGGGACAAACCCGGGCAAACAGCTGGGCATCATGCCCCGCTCCGCTATTCATCACATGATACGTAATACCCCGATCCATGCAAATGGACTTAACCTTTTCATTTAAGGCAGCATCCATTTGAACAGGTTCAACCTCATGCCATTTTTCTATCTGAAGCTTCAGGCCCATTTGTTTAGCGATTTCCAAAGAGCGTCCAGCAAATTGCTCGCAAAACCGGCACAGAACCGATTCCAATGGATGCCGGGCATCCACCGTAAAAACAACTTGGCCGGGAATCACATTGGGCACATTCGGTTCAACCACAAACTGCCCTACCGTTGTGACCAGATTCTCATCGTATTTTTTAGCTTGTTCATATAATTCATGAATCATTGACACCGCTCCATGGAGCGGATCTTTCCGCCATTTCATCAGGGTTGTACCGGCATGGTTGGACTCTCCCTTGACGGTGATTCGATACCTTTTTTGACCTACAATCGTCTGAACAACCCCAATCGATTTTTGCGTTTTTTCCAAACTCGGGCCTTGTTCAATATGTAATTCAATAAAGGCGTCGATATCGCTGCGGATATTATAATCAAAGTTAGAAAACCCAAATCCAGCCTCTTTCATCGCTTCCTCAAAGCGGATTCCCTCTGAATCTTTTAGATGATAAATATCTTGATAGGAATAGACACCTGTCATCATCCCAGACCCCCAGCAAGCAAGGGGAAAGCGGCTCCCCTCCTCTTCGCATAGCGAGACGACCTCTAGATTTACACGTGGATGGCCATACTGCTGTTTAAGCTCATCTAAGGCTAGGATTCCTGCCAGGATCCCATAAGCTCCATCAAACCTTCCCCCAGTATTCACGGTATCGACATGCGAACCTGCAAGAATGGTCGGGGCTTGCAAGTCACCGCAAGTCAATCGTCCAAACAGATTTCCAATCGAATCATAATACGTTTGCAGTCCAAGTTCCTCCATCCATTCCTTAAGGGCCTGCTGCGCTTCTTTCCATGGCTTGGAATAAAGCGGGCGGGTAACGCCGCCGCTAGGAACGGCTCCAAATGAGCTAAGCCACTCGATGGCTTCCGCCAGATTTTTGGGGTAATGACCCATCACACTCTCTCCCTGTTAGAGACTTTGACCAAACTTCTCTTTCGTTACACCCGCTTGATCATCATAAATAACCTTGCCGCGCAAAAGGGTTTTCTTTATTTTGAGAAAAAATTCCCGGTCCTCATATGGGGAATATCGATTTCGAAAAGCAAAGGATTTTTGATCGGCTACGGTTGTTTCATCTAATCGTATCAATACTAAATCCGCATCCAGTCCCGGTTGGATCCTTCCTTTTCTCCCTGCGATTCCAAACCGCTGCGCAACATTGGAGCTCCCTAAAGGCAAAATGTATTTTAAAGGAATTTTCCGTTCAAGGGCCTCATCCATGACAGCAAGCCAAGTAAATTGAACCCCCTGTATCCCGCCCCATGCGTCCCAGATAGAATCAGTAGATTTCATTGAATATAGACATGGAGAATGATCGGATCCGATGGTATCAATCAAGCCATTTGCGAGGCAGTCCCATAATCCTTCTACCTCATCTCGCGGTCTTAGCGGCGGCGCACATTTATAAATGGCCCCATTTTTATTAAAATCCTCTTCATCAAAAATTAAATAATGCGGGCAGGTTTCAACCGTTACGTCCACGCCGCTTTTTTTGGCTTGCTCAATAAGCTCCACCACTTTTGCCGAACTGATATGGACAAAATGGAGGGCCGTTCCATACTTCGCTGCAAGCTCTAAGGCGTAACGAACAGCCTTTTCTTCAGCGGATACCGGCCTGCTTGCTAAAAAAGCCTTCCGCTCATTCATCCTAGGTCGATTTTTATAATAAGCTGTCAGTCTACTAATCTCCTCTTCCCATTCCGCATGCAAAGCGAGTATTTTATCGTGTTCCTTTGCCGCTTGCATTGCCTGTTTTAATTCATTCGGTGATACACACGGAAAATCTTCGATTCCACTCGCGCTCATAAACGCCTTCCAGGCGATAATCCCCTCACTCATTTGTGCCAGCTCGGACCGATTTTGCAAATTATCAGCAGTCATCCCGCCCCAAAGAGCGTAATCAATAGAAGACAAAACAGATAAGTATCCTTTTTTCCGAGTAAGATGCTTCATGTTTGTGATTGATGGCGAACAATTCAGCGGCATATCGAAGATGGTTGTCGTGCCGCCGATTGCAGCAGCTTTGCTCCCGGTCTCCATTCCTTCCCATTCGGTCCTACCGGGATCATTAAAATGGACATGGGCATCAATAAATCCCGGAACCACCAGACAGCCGCTTGCATCGATAATCGCTTCTGTTTTCTCTATTAAAGGTTCTGCTTGAATTTTTACAAGCGAGTCAATCCGCTCATCAATGATTTTAATATTTACTTCCTGAAACCCTTCATCCGTAAAAACAAGCCCATTTTTCACCCATAACTCTGTCGGCATCGGTTTCACCCTAACTTCCTCGATAAGTACTGTATCCCCCAGGTGAAATCAACAGAGGGACATGATAATGGGAGACAGGATCGGAAATACCAAACCGAACAGGAACGCACTCTAGGAACGAAGGATCGCCATTTAATGTTCCACGGTTTCGGTAATATTCTCCAATATGAAATCGAAGTTCATAGATTCCTTTTTTCATGGATGGTCCCTCCAAGAGCGGCTGGCTTAGACGGCCATCCTCGTTCGTATGACTTATTTGTAAGAACTCAAACTGTTTATCGGATTCAACCAGCCATAATTCAACTAACACACCGGCTGCCGGCTTTCCGATACTCACATCTAGAACATGGGTTGTCAGCCTGCCCGTCATTTGTGTGAATCCTCACCATTAGCAAGATCCGCTCGTGTCATCGAAAAACGTTGAAAACCAAACGGAGGGCGTGGCTCGGTAAAGACTTTTCCTTCCTCTGAAGCAGGGATCTCGTCTAAAACCGTTTCCCATGTCCGGTTGTTGGATTCAAAGCGGACCTCGACTAGCTGTGGGAACCTTTCCAGTATTCGCTTTCCAATCCGATAAATCAGATTTTGGATAGACGGTGAGTTTTCTTCATGGAAAACCGTATAGGCAATATCTCTTATCTGCTCTGCGGCAACATAACCATCGGGTGAATGGCCCCTCGCATCCTCTAAATCGTTATAACGCCAATCAATATTTAAAAAGATAAATAACGGGCGATCATAGGATTCCGGCAGTGTCGTATACTCATCCTTCACATAGCCGTAAAAAGAACTGCCCCTGACCTTTATCAGCTTTAGCCCTTTTAAACTGCTTATATGGTCTGAAGTAGCTATTTCACCCTCTGAGCGTATCAGATCAACAGATGCACATGCCTGTTCATTTAATGAATAGCGGAACACCAATGGACTTGGTGCAAAACCACCCTTTGTCGGAACAGGAAGTTCGTCAAAGGGAATTTGTTCGCCGGAAATCTTGATAGCGGTCATTTGCGGGTATTTTTCCAGAAACCTTTGTCCGACAAATTCCAAGAATCCTTCCTGTGTTGCACCCTCATAGTCCCCTGCATGCTTGAGAATAAAATTCTTCATCGAATCCGTTGCGACCACTAATGTGTTATCCCCATCTTTAAATGAGGAGAAAAAGGCGTCCCCCTCTACAGCCACTTTTACATTTATTCCAAAAAGGATATTCTCACAGCCCTGATAAGCTGATTCAGGAATGGACCGGATGGCCCTAAGGGGTTTTGCGTACGTACGATATACCCATACAGCCTCTTTTCCATAACTCATCGTTCTTTGCATGTGCTCATCCCCTTTAATCGATGATATCGTTCAAGCGGAAACCGGCGATTTTATATACTTCATTCAATGCGGTAACACATTCAGCTTCATAGTTATAGTTCACTCGCTCCTTCATGGCGGAAAGGATCGTATCCTTGTTTTGGCCCTTCACTGCCATAATAAAAGGAAAGCCAAATTTCTTAACATACCTTTGGTTCAGGTCGATAAACTCCTCGTATTCATCCTTTGAAAGCTGATCAAGGCCAGCACCCGCCTGCTCTTTTTGAGAAACCGCCGACATTTTTAACTTGGATCCAAGATCGGGGTGTGCCCTAAGAAGTTCCAGCTTTAGTGCTTCCTCTGCCTGATGCACAATCGTTACCATCGTTTGAAATAGTTCTTTACGAGATGGGAAGGGAATACATTTCCACGCCTCTTCGGCCACCCATGGAGAGTGTTCAAATATCCAGCCGATTGTACCAACGAATACTTCTTTCTCCATTTGATTTATCCTTTGAATTGTTAGACTATCGATACAGATAACCTCCTTTCACCTTTTCGTAGTCTTCTTTCGTATCAATATCTAAAAAATCCCTAGCATTCTCATAATCTACAAATTTCCCTGCCAATTCTTGCGATAACAGCAGCTTTCTTGCTCCCTCATCCCCTTGAAGCTTTAACAATGCAGGGATAACTTCTGTTGAAAAAATAATCGGCGGCCGTGGTATCCCTTGAAAACGTGCTGCGACAAACCCAACGTTTTTCTTATGTTTTCGATAGCTTAAAATTAAATCATTGATAATAGATAATGAGAGAAATGGTTGATCGGCGAGGAGGACCATAATTCCCTCAGGCTTTCTATCCAACGCTGCCAGCAGTCCGCGGCGCAGGGAATATGCCTGCCCCTTGACCGAATCACTGCACGATAGGGGTGTCCACCTATTCCTGAAGGGCGGGAGAAATAGTTCCGAATCAATCCATGTGAGAGCGTCCGCTTCTCTCGTTATAACAAAGATATAATCCAAATTAGATTGAAGTACGGTCTGTAAACCAGAATTTCCAACTGTTGTCTTACCCAATGGAAGTGCAAGTTTATGAGCCTTCATCCGCCTGCTTTCACCCGCTGCCAGATAAATAGCTATCAATCCGTTACCCCTCAATGGACTTCACCTTTTCGAGCTTTTTGATCCGCTGCTTTTGTATTAATTCCGCTACGATGCTGACGGCGATCTCCTCCGGACCTTCTGCCCCAATCGAGATTCCAACCGGGCTGCTAATCTCTGGAGGAATCCCATTCCCTTCCAAAAGACGTTCAGTTCTCAATTTAGAGCCAATCACCCCTAGGAACCTTAATTTTTTGTTTTGTAAAAGCTTTAATATCTCTTTGTCTCTTTGAAAATGGTGAGTGGTGACGATCACGGAATCGCTGCTTGATAATTGAAGCTTGGGAATAACCTCATTTGGAACACCAACCAATATTTGAGTAGCATCTGGGAAAAGTTCCTGTTTGCACAAACCAGGTCTCCAATCGGAAACTAGCACCGAAAAACCAGTCTGTGATGCCAGCTTTACCAGCGGCACTGCATCCCTCCCTGCTCCAAAAACGATTAACCGTGGTTTAGGTTCAAAGGAATGTATGTAAAGATCCGCTGTTACCTCCGGAAAGAAACTGATTCCGCTTTTAGGAGGATTTTGGTGAACTTCACTCAAAAGATTCTTGAGATTGGAAGGCAAAATACCTTGCCACTTCCCAAAAAAATGCTGATGGTCAGTAACAAACAAGTATTCAACCACCGAGTAATCAAGAGTCAATTTTTTTACCACCGTTACCCGTTTTCCACTTTCTAGTAGGAATTTTAATTTACGCAAATGAGAATAAAGACAGGCATCCACTGGCTCGAGCAAGATGCTGATGACTCCATTACAGCCTGCCCCCTGTCCCCAAGACAAATCGTCCTCATCCCGCATATCATAGACAATGGTTTGCGAAATCTGTTGGTTTCTAGTCTCTTCAACTCGATAGGCTAAATCCTCTTCTAGACATCCTGCACTAATCATGCCGACTTGTAATCCATTTTTTCTTACTAGCATAGAAGTGCCTGCTTTTCGGTAGGCAGAACCTTCTACCCGAATGATTGTAGCAAGAACATCACCTTCAGCTGCCGTATTAAGAGAGTTTAATATCTCATGTATCCCTTCCATTTAAGACAACCTTTCTTTAAATATTGGTTGTTAATGCCGATTGTTGAATATGCCACCAGGTTGTTGGGGTGAGAACCTCTGACAGCTGGAAGATGATGTTATAGCATCTGTCATCAGCCTTTTACCTATAATATCCAAAAGGCGAAATAGCATCTACATTAGTGTCATATAATCTCACAAAGGTATTTTCAATACAGATATCTGGCAGAAATATAATAAGGAAGAAAGTTAAGTCATTCATACTAGCTAGTTTGAAATAGAGGTCCTTTTGGAGCAAATTCTAAGAAAAAGTCTGTCGGATAATCTGACAATAAGAGAGAAATTATGAGGATGCTATTGAATAATTATCTATAGCTTAAAAATGCAAAACTGTACTCCCCTTCAAACCCACTGCAAAGCCGCATGAATCGAATGTTTACTTAATATATAGTAGATAGGAGAGGTTGTTATGTCAGATTTTCATTTTATGGAGAAAGCCATCGATATTGCCCTAAATAATGTCCTTACCATCCACGGGGGACCATTTGCAGCAAAAAATAATGTTGAATACTAATCTGATTAAAGAGGATGATGGCCAATGGAGATAAATCGATTAATCAAAAGAATATCAGTAGCATCTGGCAGGGAGCCCGCCGATACGGTTATTAAAAATGGGAAGATTATTGATGTCTTTAACGGTGAAATAATCGAAGGAGATATCGCAATTGTTGATGGATTCTTTGCAGGGATCGGAAGATATGATGGAAAAAATGTGATTAATGCGAACGGGCGTTATGTTTCACCAGCTTTTATTGATGGGCATGTACATATCGAGTCATCGATGGTTACAGCCACTGAATTTGGAAAAGTCCTTCTCCCACACGGGGTTACATCGGTAATAGCTGATCCTCATGAAATCGCTAATGTTTTAGGGGCAGAAGGGATCCAATACATGCTTGATTCCTCTGAAAACCTTCCATTTGACTTTTTCTTTATGCTTCCTTCCTGTGTGCCAGCAACCGAATTCGAACATTCAGGTGCGACTTTAAAAGCGGATGCATTAAGGCCTTTTTACCATCATCCTCGCGTTCTTGGCTTAGCTGAAGTCATGAATTACCCAGCTGTCATGAATACTGAACCTGATATGCTTGAAAAAATTTCAGACAGCAAACAGGCAGGGAAAAAAGTCGACGGCCATGCTGCCGGACTGTCTGCGAAAGATTTGAATGTCTATATGTCTGCTGGCATTCGAACAGATCATGAAAGTACAACTGCTGAAGAAGCAAAGGAACGCCTTAAAAGAGGAATGTATTTGATGATTCGTGAGGGCACGGTTGCAAAAGATTTGCAGCAATTAATTCCGGTCGTGAACGAGCGAAATGCTAGACGCTGTTTATTTGTAACTGATGATAAGCATTTAGATGACCTGATCCAGGAAGGCAGTATTGATCATAATGTAAGGTTGGCGATTGCTACTGGACTCTCCCCCATAACTGCCATTCAAATGGCAACCCTCAATGCCGCAGAATGCTTTGGACTTGATGATAAAGGGGCCATTGCTCCGGGATACAAAGCGGATTTCATCTTATTAGATGATCTTAAAACAATCAAGGTGACAGATGTTTACAAGGATGGAAATATCGTAGTTGAGAATGGGATTTTGGTAAATACCACAGAGAATAAGCTTTTAAACGAAACCGCTCATTTAAAGAATTCTGTTCGATTTCATGAAATTACAGAAGAGGACTTTCATATTTCCTTAAAGGCAAGCAAAGCAAATATTATTGAAATCATTCCAAATAGCCTTGTTACCCGCCATATCGTTGAAAAGGTAGATCGGTGTGAAAAGAGCTTATTCAAAATTTCAATAGCAGCAGATCAATTAAAACTGGCCGTAATTGAACGCCACCACATGACAAACAATGTTGGATTAGGTGTAGTGAAAGGCTTAGGATTAAACACAGGTGCAATTGCCACAACCATTGCCCATGATTCCCACAATCTTATTATCGCCGGGACGAACGACCATGATATGGTGGTTGCAGCCAATGCCATCAAAGATATGCAGGGCGGTTTAATTGTGGTAAATCAAGGTAGAATAATAGCAGCATTAGAACTTTCCATCGCTGGGCTCATGTCGGACCGTCCTTATCAGGAGGTTTTATCCAATCTTAAAAACATTAATGACGCTGTGAAACAGCTTGGAGCAAGCGACTTGTTTAATCCATTTTTAACTTTATCTTTTTTAGCGCTTCCCGTTATTCCCGAAATAAAGCTTACCGACATAGGCTTGTTTTCCGTTTCTAAATTTAAACATGTTAGCATTGTTGACTTTTAATAATACAAGAAATCCCCTCACTAATATAATGTAAGGGGATTTTAACTTTTTCCCTATAAAGCAACCGATTCCTGCTTTTCCACCTTTTCATGATAATATCGATCAAGAAAATGGCCATTTAGTGATGCCAGTATTTGTTGAAAAAGCATGCCAACGACAACAGGTACAGCAACCGCAGCCGGAAAAAAGGAAACTGCTATAACGGCTCCGGCACTGATATTTCGCATTCCCCCCGTAAAGGTCAAGGTAATGACTGTATCTCGGTCACGCTTCATGAAACGTCCGATTAAAAAGGATAAAAAGTATCCAGAAAGAGCGACAAAAAAGACGACCAATATAATACTGATAAGTTTAAGATTAATATGTTTTAAATATGGTGCAACAACAGCACCATTCAGCATCACGACAATTCCAATCGCGAGTTTAGAAAAAGGAGCAAGTTTAGAGCCTAATTGATCTTTTATTTTCCCTTTAGTCATTTGGTTTAAAAACATCCCGATAATGGATGGAATGACGATCATCCCAAATAACCCCTTCATAATACTTATGAAATCCATATCAATTTTCTGACTCACAAATAAGGATAGAGAATACGGAACAATAAACGGTGATAATAATGTATCTATTAAAATAATCGATAATACGAGCGGTATGTTTCCTTTGTAGATAGAAACCCATATGAAGCTTGTAACACCTGTTGGGATTACCATTCCTAATATGAGCCCGGTAATCGTGTAAACATCACCAAGGAAGGCAATATGGCCTACTCCCCATGCCCATATTGGCATCAAAAGATGAAGAGTTAGCATCGCTAAAAAAATCGGAATTGGATGGGTAATAACCTCTTTAAGCGATTGGAAATTGGAGCTCAAACTACCTGCAAACGTCATGAAAGCAAAAATCCAAGGTATTAAAAAGGAATAGTCCTTCAAATAAGTACTGAGCAACACACCTGTCACAACACCGGTCGGAGTAATGAATGGCATAATTTTTTCTAGTTGTTTATTTAATTTCTGCAGCATTTAGGGTCTCTCCATCTTAGTCTTTAACAGATTTCAAATATTCCTTCCAAGCCGTGAGGCCGCCCTCTAAAACAATCACCTTATAATCGTGGCTGTCTAAAATATTGGCACATTTTGCTGCCGAGTTGCCCGTTGTACAGCTGACAACAATTTCCTGTTCTTTTGGCAAGGATAGATGAGAGGTCTCACCTGTTTCTTCAAGATCAAAAATATTGGTCTTAGGAATATTAATACTTTGAATTTGTGGATCCTCGATATGAAAATCTTTGTATTTTTCTTCTGCCCTTACATCCAGCAGAGTTATCTTTTCATTTCCTCTCAGTCTTTCGTGCAGTTCTTTCGGCGATATTTTTTGTATCGTCAACGTAAACACCTCCACTAAAAGGATAACATAATTTCTATTAAATTGGATGTTAGTCTTTCGTGAAACGAAAAATTCCCAACTTCCCTCCTTTCCGTCTCAAGTCTTAGTTAAAAATAAATCTCCAGTACATTGGATAGTACTAGAGGATTTCTTATGATGGTTATAGAAGTTGTTAGAAAAAAGGGGATGGAAAAAAATGAAAAGAATTTTGTTTCTATTAATAGTCATTACCGGTTTATACATTGTCTTTAACCACTCCTGGCAATTCAATGCTATTAGTGCAAGTAAACAAGACGGGCAAGCAGCAATTTCTGCAGATACCGAAATGATTAAGATAGATGTTTCGAGTGTTAGTACAATCATTATTCCGGAGGATAGGGAAGATTTAAAGGCTGTTTATACCGGTAAACAAAAGCTAAATATTCGCGAAAATGGAGACGAAGTAGAAGTTTCCATTAAAGGAAAATGGTTTGATTGGTTTAACTGGGGCCCATTTTCCGAAAAGAGAAAGTTAAAAATCTATATCCCTGAAGACTATAACCAGAACATGCAGATTGATTTAGGATCAGGAAACGTAAGTTTTTCAGGCCGCTCCAAAAACAATCCAATGAAATTAGATGAGTTAACCGTCGATATTGGTTCTGGGAATATGAATCTCAAAAATCTGCACGTCAAGAATTTTAACCAGGATGTTGCCTCAGGAAATGTAGATATCGATTCACTAAAAACTGAAACAGGCACTTTGGATCTTTCCTCTGGTAATCTTGATATTAAACATTATACGGGGGCGGTTGAGGCAGATGTATCCTCTGGAGAGTTAAATATTCAAATCGATAAATTAGTTGATTCCATTAAATTAGATTTAAGCTCTGGAGATGTGGGGCTCGATTTGCCAAACAACTCCGATTTCACGCTAAACGGAGATGTGAGCAGCGGGAATATCACTTGTGACCTGCCACTAACTTCGAAGGATGTCAACAATAAAAGCATCCATGGTACACATGGATCTGGCAAATATAAGATTGACCTTGATGTTTCTAGCGGCAGTATACATGTCCATTAACTTGAAAAAGCGTTTGGGATCTTAACATATCCCAAACGCTTTTTCATTTAGATATAAATCTGTAACCAATAACACCCAAAAATCATACCGTATATTGCCTTGTGTTTTGATCATGGAAGGAGCGTTACAATGTATAATAACCCTTTTCAATATCAGGTTTTTCCTCCAATTCCTGTCTACCCGCTTTATGCCATGTACCCTCAAATGCCTCGAACATATCCATCAGTGGATATTAAAATATTCTCGCAATCCGTTCATACGTTTCGTCTGCTAATGGAACAGGGAAGTATTTTGTTAAATCGATTAGGCGATGCCGGCTTTGCACATAAAATGATGGCTGCTGCCCAGCAAGGAAAAAAAGTTGAAGTGGACAGTTTAATAAAATCAATTGGCCTGAAAGTTCCAGTCGTTACAAAATATACGCCCTCCGGAGTAAACTTCGTCTTAACTACACAAACGGGCCAAAACCAGCCAGCTAGCTGCTGCACCTTAACTGTTGCGATGAAATGGGGAAACTAAAGAGAACCTCTCATGGAAAACATATTTATTTTATAACAAAAGTGGTATCCCCAATTAATTCGGGATACCACTTTTTTCATTATGATTGGCAAGAAACAGTTCTATTTGATTAGCATGTAATGGTTTACTAAACAAATAGCCTTGTCCAATATCACAGTCATTATTCTTTAAAAAGTTAAGCTGTTCTTCTTTTTCAATTCCTTCAGCAATAACTGTAAAGTTAAGATTTAACCCCATATCAATAATCGTTTTCACCATCATGCCTTGGTTGGAATGGTATAGAATATCATCAACAAAGGATTTATCGATCTTAATTTTATCAATTGGGAGATGCTTTAAATAACTTAGGGAAGAATACCCTGTTCCAAAATCATCCATTGCTAACAGGACGCCCCGCTCTTTTAATTGATTTAAAATAATCGTAGAATTCTCTAGGTTTTGCATAACACTTTCGGTAATTTCCAGTTCCAACTGACACGCTTCCAGCCCAACTTCATCCAATACAGCTGAAATAAACTCAATCAGATGATCATCTTCAAATTGCCTTACAGAGACATTAACCGCAATCGGAAAATCAACGAACCCAGCATTCTCCCATATTTTCCTCTGTTTGCAGGCCTCTTTTAACACCCATTTCCCAATTGGTACAATCAAGCCTGTTTCCTCTGCTAATGGAATAAATTCAGCAGGAGATATATATCCATGCTCAGGGTGCTGCCAGCGCAACAAAGCCTCAACCCCGACGATTTCTCCGGTAGTCAAGGACAACTGAGGTTGATAATAAAGCATCAATTGATTCTGCTCCAATGCTTTTCGTAAACCATTTTCCAGTTCCATTTTCCGTATTGATATACCATTAAACTGAGAGGAGTAAAATTGGAAATTATTTTTGCCTCGTTCTTTTGCTTTGTACATTGCCGTATCAGCATTCTTAATGAGCGTTTCCTCATCCGTTCCATCATCCGGGAAAATGCTGATTCCGATGCTGGGAGTGACAAAAAATTCTTGGTTATTCACTTCAAATGGCTTGGAAAAATCATTCAAAATCCGCTTTGCCACCTCAGTGACTTTCTCCTTGTCGATATCCTCAAGCAATATGATAAACTCATCGCCGCCCTGCCTTGAAACAACCCCTTCGTTATTGACCGCCATTTCTAATCTGATAGCAACTTTTTGAAGAATAATATCTCCAATTGTATGACCTTTTGTATCATTAATAATTTTGAAGCGGTCTAGGTCAAGGAACAATACCGCTAATATTTTGTTTTCTTGAGTTTTTAAGATTTTGTTCAATTGCTTTCTAAAACGATTTCGATTTGGCAGTCCAGTTAAGGTATCATAGTAGGCCATTGTTTTAATGGTTTTCTCTGTTTTCTTTCGTTCGGTGATATCTCTGCCAACTACTTGCACAGCAAATCTGCCCTCATAAAGAATTGGGGTTGATGCCATTTCCACATCTATCGACTCTCCATCCAACCGTTTCACTTGAAATTCGAGTCTTTTTCTTTCATGATAGCTATTATCCACGCTGCTTGACTTATTCGAAAAAATTTCGATAATATTTGGCGGAACAAACTTTAATGGAGATGTGCCTATTAATTCTTCCCGATTGCTGGCCCCTACGAGCTTCCAGCCTGCTTCATTTATATATTCAATTTTAAATCGGCTTACAACGGCAATGATGTCAGGCGACATCTCTACTAAACTCCGATAGCGATCTTCACTTTCTTTTCGATCGGTGATATCAAACAATACACTATTAAAGTCTACTAATTTTCCCGTACTGTCTAAGGTTGGGAAGCCTCTATCATGAATCCAGCGGACTTCACCATCAGGCCGGATAATCCGGTATTCACTAGTGACTGTTTCACCTATTGCCACTTTCTTTTCTCTTTCAGCTAAAACAGGTAAGTCATCAGGGTAAATCACTTTTTTCCAAAGATTAAGATCGTTGTGAAAATCGATATAGGAATAACCATACAATTTTTCGATGCCTTGAGTGATTAATAGATTATCTGTTCTTAAGTCATGGGACCAGATAGCCACATCAAGGGTATCAAAAATATTTTTCAATTTCTGTTTACTTTGTCTTAATTCTTCTTCATTGTTCTTCATGCCTTTTAAAGAATCAATTACATAAGGAAATATGACTATTAGTATGATAATAGTTGCAAACTTTATAAGGATAAAGGAGGGGAAAAGAAATGAAGATAACAAACCAAGGATCTCTGTTAAAACAACAGAGTAAAATACCAGTATCCAATTAAGCTTAAAATTCTTGATCTTGGTTCTCATACTAGCCTCCTTTATAAGGATTGTTTATTACTAGGTTATTATCTTTAAAATAACAAATATTTATCTACAAAACAATTGCTTATTCGACAAAACTGAAAGCGATTACACCGTTTTATCCACTTGATAATCATATTAACGACTCTCTGTTTATACAAAATAATGTTTTTTCCAGTTTGTTCAATTTTCTGTCAAATCATTTCAAACAAACTGTGAACTTATCACTATTGTCATGTTTTTTATAGTGAAAAAGAATATAGTGAAACTATAAAAAACAAACAAAATTTGAAGGGTGGAATCATTTATGTTTAACAAATTTTTAAGAGAAAATAAGATTTCTGCAGTTATCCTAACAGTCTTACGTTTATACCTTGGATACTCTTGGATTACCGCAGGAATTGGAAAATTAACTAGTGGCGGCTTTGATGCTTCTGGATTCTTAAAAGGAGCGATTGCAAACCCGGTAAAAGGGCCAGACGGAACTGTCGTATTTGGCTGGTATGTGGACTTCTTAAAACACTTTGCACTTCCAAACGTGGATGTGTTCAACGTATTAGTACCTTGGGGTGAAACATTGATTGGTTTAGGCTTAATCTTAGGATGCTTAACAACTACAGCCATGTTCTTTGGTTTAGTGATGAACTTCTCTTTCTTCCTAGCAGGTACAGTATCTCACAACCCTAGAGACATTTTCCTTGGCTTTATCATCTTAACTGCGGGTTATAACGCTGGTAGAATCGGGTTAGACCGTTGGGTTATTCCTTTCTTCAGAAAATATAACAAAAAAGGCACTGGTATCGAAGCCCCTAAAGCAATAGCAAAATAACATAATGAAAGAGACGATTCGAGTCGTCTCTTTCTTTTTTAATTAATCCTTTTATTCATTCAAGGAATTCCAGTATTTGTTGTTTTGTTGGCAGTGAGGAAATGGCTCCTTTTCCAGTTGTGGTCAAGGCCCCGCCTCCATTTGAAAAGGCCAGTATTTCCTCGTTGTTTCTTTGTAAGAAATCCTCGAGGCTGACAAGTTCCGCTTTCATTTCCAACAGTTTATAAAGAAAACCTCCAATAAAGGCATCTCCTGCCCCAGTTGTGTCCTGAACTTCAACAGTAAAACCACTTGATTCATACTTATTGCCATTTACATAAAGATCAGCACCTAAAGCTCCTTTTGTATAAACGACCGCTTTTACATTGCCGGTGAATAGGGATTGAACGGCCTCATCGATATCCGTTTTCCCCGTAATAAATTCAAGTTCCTCATCTGAAATTTTTACAATGTGGGCAAGCGGGAGAAATTCACGAATCGCTTTTTGACATGCTTCCGGGTCTTCCCATAATGGCAGTCTTACATTGGGATCGAAACTGACAATTCCACCATTGTCCAGTACTGCTTGGATCGCTTTTTTATGTGCTAGCTTCATCGGACTTTCAACCAGATCCACAGAACAAAAATGGAGAATATCCCCTGCACTAAACCAGGAAGGTTTAATTTCCTCTTCCTTTAATAACAGATCCGCCGATGGGTTCCGATAAAATGAAAAATCCCGTTCACCATTATTCTTTAATGACACAAAGGCAAGACCCGTATTCGCTTCCTTCGTACGGAAAATTTTATCCGTTTCAACGCCTGCCTCCTGCAGCTGTTCAATCAGAAAATCACCGAATGCATCCATTCCCAGCTTCGTAATAATCGTTGATCGTTCCCCGTATTTTGCCACCGCTGCAGCCACATTTGCCGGAGCTCCTCCCGGGGCGCGTTCAAACGAAAGGACATCCTTCAGATTGACCCCTTTTTGCAGCGGGACGAAATCGATTAATACCTCACCTATTGCGAATAATTTCCCCAACCTATCCACCTACTTTTCCATACTGCCTAATCTATTGTCCATTTCACAACCCTAAGATTAGCCTGACCTTCATTGGCAAAAAAACGAATCCCCGTACTTTCTTTCTTCGGAAAAATTCGGGCTGTAAACACTTCCTCGCCGTCGTTAATAAAAACTTCGACAGAAGAAACATCAACGAAAATATGAAATTTAATTTTTTCAGCATCTAGATGACACTTTCTTATCGTACCAAATTTTTCAGCAAACGGCTGTCCTGAAAAGGTGCGATCCAATACAATTTTTTTAGTGGCTTTTTCAAATTTAACGATTGTTTTTTCTTGTTCTCCAACACGAAGTTCAATTCCAAACTCATCAGCATCGGCTTCAGTAAATTCGGCAATTAACTCATATGATTCTCCATGAAAATCATCAATCGCATGAATGCCGTAAATGATGGTTTCAACAGTAATTTTTTCACCTCGAAGTTTTTTTAGTTCACTGACAGGGGTTTGAAGTAATTTATTGTCTCTTATCGTAATATCTCTCGGAAGTGTCAAACAATGAGCCCACCCGTATCGATCAGTCGGATAATCAATCTCCGGAAGCCCCATCCATCCTGACAATATTCTTCGTCCTTTTGGATCAAACATCGTTTGTGGAGCATAAAAATCAAATCCACGGTCCAACTCAGTGAAGCTGCCATGTACAAAATTTTTTTCCGCAAGATCAAGCTTATCGCCAATCAGATAGCCAGATTGATAAATATTTTGAAATTCATCTTCCTTTGGAAGAATACCCTGTGGGGAGAAAATTAAAATGCCCTTATTGTTTATCTCAAAATAGTCGGGACATTCCCACATGTAGCCGAAATGCCTCATGTTTGTATTGATTTCCCCTTCAAATTGCCAGTCCATCATATTTGGTGAGCTATAGAGTAATACACATCCCGTCTCATCAAAACGCTGCGCACCGATAATCGCGTAAAAGCTTTCACCCGCTTTCCAAACCTTAGGATCACGAAAATGTTCAGTATACCCTGTTGGAACGGTAGAAATAACCGGCTTATTCATTTTTGTAATACTCCCGCCTAGATCCATAATGGCGATACATTGATAGGGTTTCCTTACCCAGTTTTCATCACGGGTATTTCCGGTGTACATTAAATAAAGCTTTCCGTTATTCTCAATCGCGCTTCCGGAATAGGCGCCATGGCTGTCAAAATAATCATATGGTTCAATGGCAATTCCGGCGTTTTCCCAATGAACCAGATCCTTAGATTTCGTATGATACCAATATTTCAAGCCATGCACGGGCCCTAACGGGAACCACTGATAAAACAAATGATATTCTCCTTCATAAAAAGAAAAACCATTAGGATCATTTAATAGTCCTGTGACAGGCTGAATATGAAATTTCTGTCTCCATGGACATTCATTAACCCTTTTTGAAAGTTCGTGTATTTCCTTTTCCTCTGTTTCGTCTAATCGTTTATATCTCCGTTCTTTTGTCCATTCCATTGATGCAACCTCACTTTTAGGACAAAGAGAGGAGAATCATTTGATCCTCCATACTTTGCATTGTTTTATTATGCCGCAGCCTTTGAAGATTCCTTAGCTTGTTTAGAAGCATTTCTTTTGGCCAGGATCATTGTTGTTAAAAACGCAATCGCAAAGGAAATGGCCATTCCTAAAATATAGAACGTGATGGTGCCGGGTTTTATCGAGATTACTCCTGGAAGACCAGCCGCACCAAGGGCAATGGCTTTCACTTTAAATAATGAAATAAACGCAGAACCCGCAGCAGCACCAGTTATCGCTCCAATAAATGGATATCTAAGTTTTAAGTTCACACCAAACATGGCAGGCTCGGTAATGCCCAAAAGTGCGGAAATACCGGCAGCCGAAGCTACTCCTTTAATTTTGCTGTCTTTCGTCATAAGCAGAACAGCAATAGTTGCAGCTCCTTGGGCTACGTTTGACATTGCTGCAATCGGGAAGATGAACGATCCCCCTGTTTTTGCTATATCAGCCAACAATTGTGTTTCAACAGCAATAAAACTATGGTGCATACCTGTTATAACAATCGGTGCATAAACTAGTCCGAAAAGGGCTCCGCCTATGAAACCTGTCGTATCGTACATCCAAACTAGTCCATCCGTTAGGAAATTACCTGCGGACCGCATCACTGGTCCGACCAAAGTAAAGGTTAATACTCCTGTAATGAAAGTCGCCAATAATGGTGTAATTAAATTGTCCAATGCTGATGGTACATGTTTTCTTAGGTAGGTCTCTGTTTTGGCTAAAATATAGGAAGCAGCTAAGACTGGAAGAACCGTTCCCTGGTATCCAACCTTTTGGATTTCAAACCCAAAGATTTTCCAGACAGGAATTTTACCCTCTGCTAACGCGGCACCATAGCCCCATCCATTCAATAAATCCGGGTGAACCATCAGCATCCCCAATGCCGCACCAAGATAGGGATTTCCGCCAAACCGCTGGGTGGCTGAAAAACCGATTAAAACGGGGAGGAACACAAAGGCTGCATTAGCAAATGTATTTATTAGTGCAGCTAAATCTGCCATTTGCGGGTAAGCTTGAATCAATGATTTTCCTTCTATAAATAAGTCCGAAGCAGTTAGAACATTATTAAGTCCCATTAATAAACCACCGGCAACGATGGCTGGGATAATCGGAACGAAAATATCAGAAAGCATTTTAACAAATTGCTGGAGCAGGTTTAATTTTTTCGCTCCTGCTTCTTTTACTTCTTTTGTCGACATTTCGGTTAAACCTGTTAGGGCAGCAAATTCTTGATAGACTTTATTAACTGTTCCAGCACCGATAATAATTTGATATTGTCCTCCAGTTGAGAAGGTTCCTTTTACAATATCCATTTGGTCAAGTTTTTCTTGCTTGATTACTCCTTCGTCATGCAGGACTAAGCGTAAGCGGGTCGCACAATGTGCTGCTGCTGAAACATTTTCTTTTCCGCCCAGTGCTTCAAGAATCTCATTTGCTTCCTTTTTGAAATCCATTCCGATATCCCCCTTTTTTATAGGTTCCCTTAGGAACCGGTTCCAAATTTTCTTAAAAAAATAAAGCGTCTTTTGTATTGGTTTAGGAACCGGTTCCAAATAAGTCTAAAAAGAAAACCGAGTGTTGGAACCGGTTTCTTAACTGTATTATATTTTATATTAATTTAGTTTGTCAACGCTTTCTCTTTCAATAATTTCATATTTTGATAAAGTCAATTTTTCCACCTGTTCCCCATTTACCAGCCTTACAATATTTTGCGCTGCCATTTGTCCGGCTTCTTTATAATAAAACTTGGCGGTTGTTAATGCCGGGTGAATGACCTCAGTGATTTCATACCCTCCAAAACCTACTATAGAAATGTCCTGTGGCACTTTCAATCCTTTTAAATAGGCTGCTTTTAATGCTCCCAGCGCAATATTGTCCGTGGCACAAAACAAGATAGTTGGCTTTGTTTCACTTAATATTTTTAAAGCTTCGCTCATTGCATCCTTAATTTTAAAGCCCGTCTCAAAATAATGCACTTCACAATCTTCATATTTGTCAATCGCTGCATTGAACCCTTTTTTACGTTTTACCCCTACTGAGATATCGGCTTCCGTTACTCCTAAATAAGCTATTTTCCGATGTCCTTTTTTTAATATATAGTCAGCCAAATCGTACCCTGCGAAAAAATCATCATGAATAAGACTGTAGGTATGTTCATTGTGCTGCCCTACTAGAATCACAGGTATCTGCACTTTGGCAAACGCCTCCAAATGGGCCTCCGTTATGACTGTGGCAAGCAGAATAATCCCAGCAATCTTCTGACGCTCGAAACTATAAATACTTTCAATCTCTCTTTCTAAATCTTGATTCGTATTTGCAATCAACATTTGAAAACCTTGTTCCCTTAAATGTTCATCGATGCCAATCAACGTATTTGAAGCCGCATATGAGTCAAGGCGGGGGACAATCGTTCCAATGATATTTGTTTTTTTAGCTTTTAAACTTTGAGCAAACGTGTTCGGTATATAACCAGTTTCATTAATGACCAGTTCAATTTTCTTTTTGGTCGCGTCACTGACAGAGCCTCCATTTAAATAGCGGGAAACGGTGCTCTTGGCAACACCAGCAATTTTGGCTATATCGGAAATGGTTTTCGTCATTGAATCTCCTCATCAATTTGCCTTTTTAGTTATAGTATACACAAATATCGATTATAATAAAAAATCAATGATTATCCGATAAACAAATTGAAAGGGGCCCCTCGGCCCCTTTTTTACTTTACTAAATACACTCTTGTTTCATAAGGCTTTAATGTGAATTCTTTCCGTAATTTATGCCCCGTTGCTTCATAATTGTTTAATACAAGTTCAGAACTGGAATAGGAAACAGTTGACGGCAATTTAAACCTGGTTTCTTTTTTACTAAAATTATTGATGATAATAGCTTTCTTGCTGCCTAATTGCCGTGTGTAGACAAACAGTTTCGGGTGGTTCGGAAGCAGCAATTCATAGGTCCCGTAAACAAATAAAGGATTGTCTTTTCTTAAGCGGATTAATCTTTTATAAAATGACAGAATTGAGTCTGGACCCTCTAATTGTGACGCTACATTAATATCTGTATAGTTTGGATTTACGCCAATCCATGTTTTCTCTCCTGTTGTAAATCCTCCCATGCTGCCAGAACTCCATTGCATCGGCGTACGGGAATTGTCACGGCCTTTTTCCCAAATGACCTTCATTACTTCATCATGGGAACGTCCTTTCGATGTTTCAATGTTATAGTAATTAATCATGCCGACATCATTATAATCATCAATCGAAGGGAATTGGACATTTGTCATGCCGATTTCCTGGCCTTGATAGATAAATGGTGTCCCCTTCATGAGGAAATACATAGCGCCCAGCATTTTGGCACTCTCTTTCCAATACTCTTTGTCATTTCCCCAGCTTGATACCCGGCGCGGCTGGTCATGGTTTTCGATGAAAAGGGCATTCCAACCCCTTCCCTCTAGGCCTTTTTGCCATTTGGTCAACACCTTTTTCAGCTTGCGGACATCAATGGAACCCTCTGCATCTTTATCCCAAAGGTCCAAAAATTCAAATTGAAAAATCATATTGAAATAGCCGTTTTCTTCGCCGACCCATTTGTCCGCATCATCCAGGCCGACACCGTTCGCTTCACCAACGGTCATGACATCGTAATTTTGAATTGTTTTTTGCGAGAATTCTGTGAGGAACTCATCAATTCCCTCGACATTCATCATATAGTCGAAGCAAGGAACGTAATCTAATTTTTTGGTATTTGGCATATCAGGAAAGCCCGGTTCTTTTTTGATATGCGAAATGGCATCGACACGGAAGCCGTCGATTCCTTTGTCCAGCCACCAATTCACCATGTCATAAAGGGCATTTCGTACCTCTGGGTTTTCCCAGTTCAAGTCTGGCTGTCGTGCGGAAAAAATATGCATGAAATATTGATCGGTTTCCTGGTCATATTTCCAGGCGGATCCGCTGAAAATCGATTCCCAGTTGTTTGGTTCCTTGCCATCCTTGCCGTCACGCCAAATGTACCAATCCCGTTTCGGATTGTCCTTTGAAGAGCGGGATTCAATAAACCAAGCGTGTTCATCACTTGTGTGATTGATAACTAGATCCAAGATTAACTTCATCCCACGCTTATGGGCACCTTCTAGAAGTTCATCGAAATCGGCCATCGTTCCAAATTCGTCCATGATATCCTGGTAGTCGGAAATATCATAACCATTATCATCGTTCGGCGATTTATACATCGGTGACATCCAAATGACGTCGATTCCCAATTCTTTGAGATAATCTAGTTTTGAGGTTACTCCCTTAAGGTCTCCAATTCCGTCTCCGTTGCTATCCATGAAGCTGCGGGGATAGACTTGATAGGCGACGGCTTCTTTCCACCATTTTTTGTTCATTTGGCACCTCTTTTTGAAAAAATTAAGCAGCTTTTTTGATAAACTCATCCTTTTTGCTTCATATTTTGGTGAGGAAAAATTTTATCGGCGAATTTCTAAGGTTTATCGGCGAATCTGAGTATTTATCGGCGAATCTTTCATTTTATCGGCGAATTTAGCCTAATTATCGGCGAATCGTAAAATCCCCTTTACACCCACCACATCTGTGAAACGGATTCTTCAATTAAAACTGATTTTAGATTAACAACAGCACGTTTGAAACCTTCATCTATCGACATGATTGGGTCTTCGTGTTCAATGCTGACTACATAATCATAACCATAAGTACGAAGCGCGCTCATCATATCAGACCATTCTTTTAAACTGTGACCGCAGCCGACCGAACGGAAGGTCCAGGCCCGAGTTCTCACTTCTCCATATGGCTGCATGTCTGTTAATCCATACATATTCACGTTTTCTTGATCAATGTATGTGTCTTTGGCATGGAAATGGTGAATAGCTCCTTCTTTGGCCAAAATCTTAATGGCCGCGACCGGATCAATTCCCTGCCACCATAAGTGGCTTGGATCCAAATTGGCACCAATAGCATCACAGGTTGCCTCACGTAATTTCAATAACGTGTATGGTGTATGCACTAAAAATCCCCCATGAAGTTCAAGACCGATTTTTACATTATGTTCCTTTGCAAACTCTCCGACTTCCTTCCAGTAAGGAATCAGTTTTTCTTCCCACTGCCATTTTAACACCTCACCGTTTTCGTTTGGCCAAGGAGTAACCGGCCAGTTAGGATATTTTGCTCCTTCATGATCGCCAGCTGTTCCTGAAAAACAGTTGACCACCGGCACACCCAACAGCGAGGCAAGCTTAATTGTTTTCAAAAGTGTCTCATGAGAACGCGCGGCAAATTCCTTTTCAGGTGAAATCGGATTGCCATGACAGCTAAATGCGCTAATAGAAAGACCACGACCTTCTACCTTCTGAATGTACTCTTTACGGGCTTCTTCACTATCTAATAATGCATCTAAATCACAATGGTTATTCCCAGGGTAGCAGCCTGTTCCAATTTCTACTGCTTGAAGTCCTGCTTCTTTTACAGTATCCAACATATCTTCAAAGGATTTATCCGCAAATAAAACGGTAAAAACACCTAGTTTCATAATGAATTTCCTCCACTCTCATAGATTCGATCAATAATTTGTGAGACTTGAAGTGCTTCCTCTGGCTTTACCACCAGCTCATCCACACCTAGACAAGCATTGATAAAATTCTTCGCCTGCGGCACACCCGGATTTTCCTCACCCGGAAACCAAGCGGCCTCACTGTTTAACAGCATTCCGTTCTTGGTTGTGTAAAGCTCAAACGGAAATACGTTTAGACCGCCGTCTACTCCCGAGATATTGACATTCGCCTGGTCGTCCTTGATATTTGCAGCCCATGACGTTTCAAACAACATTGATGCCCCATTTTCAAATTAAAGATAGGCAGTGACATGATCATCAACATTAAAGGTTTTATAATCAAATGTTCCCCATTGGTTCACTTGATTCGGTCTTTTACTTAACGCATTATAGGTGGAGCCAGACACCGTAATTTCCTTTGGATTCCCCATTAGCCATAGCGCTAAATCAAGGAGATGGCAGCCAAAATCAATCAGACTTCCGCCGCCTTGAAGGTCTTTATTGGTAAAAACACCCCAGCCCGGTACTTTACGGCGCCTTAGAGCTTGGACTCTTGCCACCAGTGGGGTTCCCACTTCGCTCATCACTTTTTTGGCTGCTTGGGCTTCCTTCATGAAACGGTAATGATAAGCAATCGCGAGAACTTTTCCTGCTTTTTGAGAAGCGGCAATCATTCCCTTGCACTCTTCAGCATTTAGAGCCATCGGCTTCTCACAAAGAACATGAACTCCAGCCTCAAGGGCGGCAATGGTAATCTCGGCATGAAATTTATTTGGTGTACAGATACAAACCGCATCCACCTTGGAAAATAGCTGATGATAATCCTCAAATACGTGCTGAATATGATATTTTCCAGCGACTTCGCTAGCCCGTTCGCCATTTACATCACTTAAAGCAGTAATTTCACAGATGTCACTTAACTCTAGAAAAGCTGGGATATGGCGGTCCTGTGCAATCCCGCCTACCCCGATTATTCCGATACGAAGTTTTTTCATCGCTCTGTCACTCTTACAATTTGTTTTGACTCATTTGATAGAAGAGCCGCTAAAATAACCTCAAGTGATTTCATACCTTCTACACCTGTTACAGGTGGTTCTTGGTCCAGGAGAACTGATTCAACAAACTTTTCAATCACATGTGAATTTTGTTGACCGCCCTCTTCATTGGATTGGATTTTTCCAAGCTCATATTTGACCACTTCGCCGTTCGCATATTGAACAACCAGGGAATGGGTTGGGTCATCCTCTAAACGAAGAATCGCCTTTTCTCCATATATAATAGTAGAATTATCTTCTTTGCTTACGTACGCCCAGCTTGCCGCAAGGGTACCAATAATCCCGTTTTCTGTTTTTAAAACACAAACCGCATTATCATCAACATCCGCGAAATTCTTAGCACTAGTTTCTACAAACGAACCAACCTCAACGATTTCTTCCCCTAACACATAACGGAGTAAATCGGTTTTATGGACACCTAAATCCCCCATTGCCCCCACAAATGCTTTTTCTTTTTGGAAAAACCATCCCTCTTTTCCTTCGACACTCCATCCCTCAGGACCACCATGTCCGAAAGCAGTGCGGAAGCTGTAGATTTTACCGATTTCACCACTGGCAATTAACTGGCGTGCTTTTTGATGAGAAGGTACGAAACGTTGATTATGGGCAATCATTAATTTTTTGCCGCTTTTTTTAGCTGCGGCGATCATCGACTCTGCTTCTTGTTTTGAGGTTGCCATTGGTTTTTCACATAAAACATGGATACCTGCTTCTAACGCTGCAATCGAAATCGGTGCATGAAGATAATTTGGCGTACAAACGCTGACAGCATCGACCGTACCGCTGCTCAATAATTCTTCATAACTTGTAAAAGAATTAACGCCGTATTTCTCCGCCACTTCTGAAGCACGTTCTTCATTAATATCACAAACTGCCACAAGCTCTACATTTTTATTAGCTTTATATTCAGGTAAATGACGGTGCTGGGCAATACTGCCGCATCCGATGACCCCGACTCTTAGTTTTTCCATGTTTATTTGCCTCCTTTAATCTCTTCTAAAGGTTTTGCATTTCCGTAGACTGGACGTTTCCGTTTAACAGGCCCGGCCCACTTCACGGCATTGATAATAACTCGCTGGATTTGTGGGTTATGATAGGTTGGATAGGTTTCATGACCAGGTCTGAAATAAAACACTTTTCCATTTCCGCGTTTGTATGTACAACCGCTGCGGAAAACTTCCCCGCCTTCAAACCAGCTTGTAAAAATTAGCTCATCAGGCTGCGGGATGTCAAAATGTTCCCCGTACATTTCTTCTTTTTCTAATTCAATATATTCAGAGATTCCTTCTGTAATCGGATGAGAAGGGCTTACAACCCATAGTCGTTCTTTTTCATCGGCCTCGCGCCACTTCAAATCACAGCTTGTTCCCATTAATTTCTTAAAGATTTTTGAAAAATGCCCTGAGTGAAGGACAATCAGCCCCATACCATCAAGGACACGCTGCTGGACCTTTTGGACAATTTCATCTTTAACTTCACTATGAGCGAGATGCCCCCACCAGACTAATACATCCGTGTCGGCTAGAACTTCATCTGTTAAGCCATGCTCCGGCTCATCCAGGGTAGCTGTTCTTGCTGAGAATCCTTCAACTTGAAGAAATTCTGCGATTGTACCGTGGATTCCTTTTGGGTAGATATCCCTTACGACCGGATTTTTTTGTTCGTGACGGTTTTCATTCCATACTGTTACTTTCAACATGACTTAACACTCCTTTTAAATTTCGCTTTATATATAATTTTAGAGAATATGAGAATTAATGAAACGGCTTACATTGACTTATGGGGTGGAAAATATTGAACTAGAATTATTACTTTATTTGTAACGATTTCAAGTATTTCATGCTGATTTCAATACTTTCAAATGGCGTACGGCGGCTTACATCCTGCTCTACTACCCACCACTTCACACCTGCTTCTTCTCCTTTTTGCAGCACCGCATCAATATCAACACCGCCTGTTCCAAGCTCCGCAAAAAATTGCTCTCCATCTGTTGTCATGTCTTTTAAATGGATAAGGGGTATTCGATTTTTGTAGCGATCCATCCACTCGACCGGCTTTTCAAACGCTTTTGTCAGCCAATACACATCTAGTTCTGCCTTCACATTATGAGTGTTAGTTTTATCAAATATTGCTTCAAGGAACGTGCTGCCATTGGACAATCGCTCTAGTTCAAAATCATGATTATGATAGCAAAGAGTAATCCCTTCCCGGCGGCATGTTTCACCTGCATGATTTAAAAATGAGATAAGAGCTTTGTAATCTTCTTTGGTGCGGCGGTCTGGCATTAAGTAAGGGCAGACGATATAGTTGCTGCCTAAGATTTTCTGATCTTCAATGACTTGATACAGATTGTTTTCCAATTGTTCAAGCGGCACATGGCTCGCGGCTGCCTGAAGGCCAAGCTCATCTATTAATGCTTTTACTTCTTTTGCAGTCAATCCGCCATACCCGGCAAATTCAACTCCGTCAAAGCCCAGCTCTGCCACTTTTTTTAAAGTGCCTGCAAAATCTTTTTCACTTTCTTCCCGCAAAGTAAACATTTGTACAGCTATTGGAATGTTTGACATCCTTAACCCCCATTTCTTGAAACCTTACTTATTTGATTACATCTTAAAGGGTGTATCTGCAAATAAACATAGATGATATAATTAAAACATGTACTATTTTGCTATTTTGTTAGTATGGAGGGAGCTAATGACCACAAACATATTATTTTGCGGCTATTCTTATCACACAAATGGATATCATTCCCAACACAAATCAGGTTATCCGTCTTACCTTTTCCGTCTGCAAACAGAAGGTCTTTGCGAAGTAGTAGTGAAAGGAAGAAAAATGGAACTCCGGAAAGGCGACCTTCTCCTAATTAAACCAGGGGATCACTATGAACTGCTGGTTAAAGCAGGGCAAAACAGCGGGGACTATCACTTAGTCTGCGAAGGAGTTTGGGTGGATGAATGGTGGAACCGTTCCGTTAAGCCTGATGTCTCCCGCATCGACCTTGACGAAAAGCTGTTAGCATTATGGCACCATATCATGATTGAAAAGCGTCGTCCATCTTCGAGCCAAAATGAAGAGCTCTCAGGCTATTTGCTGCGAGCGCTCTGTTTATCTCTGGAAAGAGCAGTCAACGAAACAGTCCCTTCCTTCCATCACCCGTATACAGTTACACGAATGATGCGCTACATTGAAGAACATGCCACGCTCGCCATCAGAGTGGAGGATGTGGCTCGGCATGCAGGCCTCAGCGTCTCCCGGTCCGTTCATTTATTCAAAAGCAGCATCGGGAAAACGATAATGGAATACGCGCAGGAAATCCGCTTATCTGCGGCAATCGAGCGAATGAAGTATACGACTATGACGCTCGAGCAGATTGCAGTTGATTGCGGCTTCGGAACCTACCCATATTTTCACAAAGTATTTAAAAAGAAGTACGGTCTTGCTCCAGGATCTTACAGGCGGTTAGAATACTAGAATTAAGTGAGGGTTTTAATATTACTAGAAAAAGACATAGCATTCGGAGCTCTAAACACAGCGAATGCTTTCAATCTTTCCCTATGTTAACAAGTACCATTTGAATTCCCAAACAGCTTGAAATGCCTTTCCCTACCCTTTACTCTTTTACTGATCCTGAGGTTAAACCAGATACAATCCTCCGCTGGAAAATTAGAACCATGATTACCAAAGGAACACTTACAACTACTGTTGCAGCTGCAATTTCCCCCCACGGAATGGTAAATTGCCCCTGGAACATCGCAATCCCAACCGGTACTGTCTTATACTTTTCATCTGTATTGAGAGTAAGGGCAAAAAAGAACTCATTCCAACATGCAATAAAGACAAGGATAGCGGTAGTAAATATTCCCGGCACTGCCAGCGGCATAATGACTTTCCAGTAAGTTTGCATTAAGGATGCCCCGTCTATTTTTGCCGCCTCTTCGAGATCCATAGGAATTTTACGGAAAAACGTTACCAAAATCCAAATGGAAAGCGGTAAAGTAAACGTTGTATAGGGTATAATCAATCCCAAATAGGAATTAGTAAGCCCAAGATTCTTCAAGAAGATAAAAATAGGTGTGATCGTCGCAATTTGCGGAAACATGGAAACAGATAACACAATTCCAAGAATGAATGTTTTTCCTTTAAATTGAAGTCTGGCAATGGCATAGGCAGCAAACGATGCAACGGCCACGGTATACACAGTTGTTATAGTTGAAACAACTGTACTATTCCATAAATATTGCAAAAACGGATGATCAACAAAAACTGAGATATAATTCTCCAATGTAGGATGTGAGGTATATGGAGTAAATGCCTTGTCTCCAAACAATTCTGTAGCCGGTTTGATCGAACTAATCAGCATCCATAGGAATGGAAACATGACAACAAATACAAACACTACGAGAAACACATAAAAGAATGGACTTGCTTTTTTCTGCATGGTAAACTTCCTCCCTTACTAAATCCCTATCTGTCATTAAGCAGGTCTCTGCCCAAAAACTTGATATAAATCATTGATATGATCGCTACGCAAATAAACACAATGACAGAGAGAGCTGAACCATCACCAAAATTCGTTTGATTGAACATCACTTTATAAGCGAGGAGTGAAATGGTTTCCGTAGAGTTGGCAGGCCCGCCGCCGGTTAGAACATAAACTAAGTCAAAGACCCGGAATGCATCAAGCGTTCTAAACAGGAGTGCAACAAGTATACTTGACTTTAAAAGCGGCAATGTAATTTTCATAAATTGTTTCCATTTTCCGGCCCCATCAATCGATGCTGCTTCATAGAGTGAAGAAGGAATGGTCTGAAGCCCGGCCAATAACAGCAATGACATATATGGAGTGGTTTTCCAAACGTCAGAAAAGATGACTGAAAACATTGCCCCTGTATCGGTTACAAGCAGTTTCTCCATGTTATCAACCAGCCCGAAACCTTCAAATAGCTTGGCAACAATTCCATTTTGACCATCATACAAAAACTTCCACATAAGGGCGGATACAGCCGTAGGAATAGCCCATGGAATCAGGATGCTTGCCCTGATAACCCCCCGGCCAACGAAAGCTTTATTAATTAAAAGGGCAATGGCTAGTCCAAGAACTAACTCTACTAAAACGGAGATAATCGTAAATGTAGTCGTATTTCCAATCGCCTTCCACAGTCTGCTTGTTGATAAATTATCTTTGTAATGCTGTAAGCCGATAAAGTTGGGCTGAATGAGAGCATCTCCATATCCTGCAGCTAAACCTGTGAGTTTCTTTTCTTGAGAAAACTTAACATTGACGGACAAATTCTTTATCTTGTCATTTATTATTTTCGCCGTTTTTTCATATTCTTTTGCCAAGCTTCGATCAATTTCGGCAATGCTGACATCAGGGTATACCTGTTTAAAATTCATTAATTTATCATTAACTGAATCATATTTTGCGCTGATTTCGGAATTGCTTTGAAGCTTTTTATCAAGTGTTTGCAGTTTTTCCTTTAATGCTTGAAGCTCCCCTGCTCCATTCTCATTCTTGATTTCATTATCAATCGCCCCGATCAAAAACGGATAGTTATTCAAATAATGCTCCAGGTTGAGATTATAGCTTAAGTGAACTTCCGATTTAGTGGGGTCGTTTAATTTTAAATCAAACAAACTGAAATAAAGGGATTGCAACACAGGCCAAATCGCAATGAGAAAAATTAAAATCATCGCAGGTGCGACAAGATAATACCCTGCCGTTTTTTCAGTAAAAAAATTATTTCTTTTCTTTTTCGAGGTAAAAGAAGTCTTTATAACCGGTGTTTGATGATCTTCCGGCTCTACATTAATGGTATTTTTCACGTTGCCCCCTCCTTTTAATGCGATAAAATGGATTAGCCTTCAAGCTGAAGGCTAACCATTGGTCTTTTAAACTTTATTTCTTAAGTACTGCCTTCATTTCTTTTTCCATATTTTGAGCCGCTTGTTCAACAGTTTGCTCTCCTGCAATCGCTTTTGACACGTTAATTTGGATAATCTCAGAGATTTCAGGATAGTTAGGAGCTACCGGGCGTGAAATTGCCGCACTTAATCCATCAACAAAGCCTTTATCAGCAAAAGTTGGGTTCGCTTTAAGAATCTCTTGGTCTTCGTACAGTTTTGTAATCGTTGGAGCGTGTCCGCCGTAAATGGCATCAATCTTTTGACCTTCAGCACCCGCCATGAACTTTAAAAATTCCCATGCTTCTTTTGGATGCTTGGAATACTTGTTGATACCAGCCATCCAGCCGCCCAGTGCTGCCGCAGATCCTTTGTCACCCGCAGGTAGTGGTGCTACCCCAACTTGACCTACAATTTTGGACTTTTCCTTGTCATTTGCACTAGCATATTCATATGGCCAGTTGCGCAGGAATACAGTTTGGCCCTCAATAAAGGCTTGATCTGATTCAGTTTCAGTAAAGGTTGTGATGTTGCCAGGAACTACCTCAGACTTGGCAATTTCGACCATTTTATTCAATCCCTTGATAGCTTCAGGACTATTAATAGCTACATTGCCATCTTTATCGATAAAAGCCCCGCCATAGGAACCGACAAATTCTACAGCGTTACACACAAGACCTTCATACTGCTTCGATTGGAACACATAGCCAAATTTCGTGTTGCCCTGTCCCTTCTTTGCCTTCGCCTGTGCCAATAGCTCATCCCATGTTTTTGGAACTTCTTCTGCTTTTACTAAATCTTTTCGATAGTAAAGAAGCCCGGCATCAACAAATTTGGGAAGGGCCCATTGTTTGCCATTGAACTGGGCTGCTCCCAAGGCACCTTGGTTATATTCACTTAAATCAACGCCATCCTGCTGAATGAAACGGTCAAGCGGAAGCACATAGCCAGCCTGGGCAAATTCGGCAGGCCAAATGACGTCCATATCAATAACATCAATATCAGAAGATTTCGCATTAAAAGCGGTGATATAGGCATCGTGCTGCTGCCCGGTATCGGCAGGCATTTCCCGGAATTCTACATCAATATTTGGATGGGTTGCTTCAAATGCTTCTACCATTTTGTCAGTTCCCTTTGTTACATCCTTCCCGCGTGCATAGACGAGTTTAACTTTTTGCTCGGTTGTTGTTTTCGATTTGTCACCGGCTGGCTTTTCCTTTGTACTGGTTTGATCGGAACTGCAGGCAGAAAGCGCCAGTGATAATGTTGCAAAAACAGCTAATAATTTGGCTTTATTTGTCTTTTTCATGGTTTTTCCCCCTATTTTGAAATCGATTTCAATTTTGACATTGTTGAATCTCTAATTACCAAATCATAGGGTAATAGAATCTCTTGGTGATTGGCTTCTTTCTTAATAGCAATGAGATCAATTATAACTTCCATTGCTGTCTTTCCTAAATCTTCGATTGGTTGTCTAATCGTTGTGAGAGCGGGTTCTACCACTTTGGCGATTGGCTGGTCATCAAAACCGATGATGGCGATCTCATCCGGCACCTTTTTACCCAGTGCCTTTGCTGCCATAATCATTCCAGCTGCAACCTGATCACTGCCTGTAAAAACAGCAGTAGGTGCTTCTTTCAAATTCATAAGCGTTCTTAATACTCTTTTACCGTCCTCAATGTCGAATACATTTGAAAATATCCATTCCTCTTTAACCAAAAGTCCATATTCCGCTAGAGCTTTACGGAACCCGGCTTGTCTATCCTTAGCTAAGTTGCTCTTATCGCCACAGGTACATGCAATTCTGTGATGGCCTTGTTCAATCAAATGCCGTGTCCCAATGTAGCCGGCCTCAAATTGATCCATCCGGATGATGGGAATCTTTGCATCTCTTTCATATTCATTGCATAAAACCATTGGAGCGAATGCTGAAAAAGGCTCAATTTGTTTCCACTCGTTTTCATAAGAAGTTAAGATTAGACCATCTACTTGCTTTGTTCTTAATAGCTCCAAAAAATCCAGTTCTTTCTGTTTGCTATATCTTGTTTGGCAAATGAGTAACTGGAGATGGTTCCTAGTTGCTACCATATCCATCGCTTCCAGCAAATAAGCAAAAAATGGATTTGTAAGGACCGGAACTAATATGGCGATGGTGTCTGTTTTTTGATTCCTCAGCCTCTGTGCAGTTGTATTTGGAACATAATTTAACAAATCCATTGCTTCGCGAACTAACCTTTTCTTATCTTCTGTCACATTTGGGTGATTGTTGAGTACCCTTGAGACGGTAGCCCTTGAAAGCCCTGCTCTTTTTGCAACATCGGCAATCGTTGCCAAACAATATCCCCCCTTTTCCCTCCTTTATTAAAGATGTTTTCTAGGTTTGTAATCGATTTCAGTAAGCGTTTACAATTTCACTCTAATAGATTCTGAAGATAAATTCAATATATTTTTCAGAAAAATTTAATAATTTAAAATCATTACATTACTAGTTAATGAAAAATAAAAATTACCCCGGTTGATTACAAGACCGGGGTAATTTTTATTTTAGCTTTATCTATCAGCCTGCTAGACTATCTCGAATTCATCTGTATTTTGATCATCTGATGGTAAAGGAACTTGGTGACTGCATGATTGACGTTCAACTAATTTATGAGGAATGATTATGCGCTTGGTTGGTTCTGCCCTATTTTCGATTATTTCAATTAAACTCCTTGTTGCTTGATATCCAAGATCAAAAATATTAATATCCATTGATGTTAGTGGTGGTTTTGACATTTCTGCTAAGAGTACGTTATTAAAGCTAACGACAGAAATTTCTTCCGGAACCTTAACCCCTAGTTCATCTAATGTACTTAGTACACCTAGTGCCATTAGGTCGTCAACTACTACAAGCGAAGTTGGGCGTTGTTCAAGAGCCATTAACTCACTCACCGCCTCTTGACCGCCCTCGCGCAGGAATTCCCCATGAAGGATATATTCATTTTTAATAGGAATGTTTGCCTTATTTAAGGCCTGTTTATACCCATCCAAACGGTCAACAGTGACCATTAGTTCTAGACTTCCTCCAATAAAAGCGATTTTTCGATGCCCATAGTCTATTAAGTATTCAGTAGCTTCTCTCATTGCCCGTACATTATCATTATCAACATGTGTGATTTCTTCCGCATCCTTAAAAGGTTTTCCTATAACTACAAAAGGAAAATCCCTTCGTCTTAAGTACGAGATGAGTTTATCCTCCACCTTGGAATTAAGAAGAATTAGACCATCTACTCGCTTTCCTTGAACCATGCGGATAACTGCTTCAAATGTTTCCTCGTCTGATTTTCCAGTCGTTAAATACATGGCATATTTATTTTTATGGGATCCTTCACTGATTCCCTGTAACACCATTGAAAAAAAGGGATTCTGAAACACCACATCACCAGAGCTTGGCATGACAAGGCCTATTGTTTGTGTGGATTGACTTGCAAGACTTCTGGCATTTTCATTAGGATGATACCCTAGTTGTTCCATTGCTTTTTTAACTTTTCGTTTCGTTGCTTCACTAATTCGTGAATGGTTAGCAATTACTCTTGAAACAGTTGATGGTGCGACATTTGCAAGCTTTGCCACATCCTTAATGGTAACGGCCATTTTAGCTCACCTCTTATTCGATGCTTCTTAGCCCTTTTTTTTTAAAATGCTAGAAACATGTATATATTTTAATCTACCATTTTTATTCTTAACCGCATTTACGAAAACGGTTGCACAATCTATTTTTATTATAATTGGTATACAACCAGTTATACAGCAAAAAAAAAGATACTTCGATTGCTAATTTATTAATATAAAAAAATGCTTTTAGAAGTGATAATTCCTTCTAGAAACAGGTAAAATCAAAATTTTCCCCTGAATATAGTTTCAGAAAATTTAGATATTGAAACTGATTTCCTATTGATTTGTGTTAAGAAATAGATATAATAAATTTTGAAAACGCTTGCGCAAACGGTTGCACAAAAGAATTTGTCCCTTATGCCTCTTACATATGGTTTTTTTGTGCAATTTCATGCAAACGTTTTTAGATTAATAGAGTAAGGGAAAGGAGATTTTACATGAAAAGAAAGCACAGAGCACTTCTGTCACTTGTTACCGCATTGGGGTTAATTCTTCAATTGTTTTCTGGGCTTGCGATGAGTCAAACAGCAAAAGCTGCAGAAACAGCCCCAAAGCAAGTTGTACTCGTTGGCAACCTGCAGACAGAGTTAGGAAGTTCAGGAGATTGGAATCCCTCTTCCGCTAAAACACAAATGACCTACCAGGGAAATGGGTTGTATTCTTTTTCTGGCATATTACCTGCAGGTGATTATGAATACAAAATTGCCTTGGGAGGCAGCTGGTCCGAAAATTACGGAGATGGTGGAGTACCTGGTGGGCCTAACATAAAACTAACTCTGACCGAACAAAAAGAAGTCACCTTCTACTACAATGACAATACCCACGCCATTGCCGATAGTACCTACTATACACCCTTGTCAGGAGACAAGCAGCCACGTCTAGCGGGAACCATTCAACCTGCCATTCAGGCTGGGTCTGCATGGAGCCCTTCAGATTCAACAGCGTTGATGGAGGACACCCATTTTAACAACATCTATTCCTTTACTGCAAAGGTTCCAAGAGGAAACTACGAATACAAAGTTGTCTTGGGTAAGGACTGGACAGAGTCATACCCTGCGTCCAATGAAAAGTTGAATGTACTTTCTGATACGACAATCACATTTTTCTATAACAACCAAACAAAAGAAGTTTCTACAGATTATAAACCAACTGGAGCTGATGGATTGATTGATAAAAATGCTCTTTATCATGATTCATGGGATCAAGTTTACCGTTCCCCTTTTGGAGCAGTTCCTGCAAGACAGCCGGTCACATTACGCTTTTCGGCTAAAAAGGGTGACCTGACCAGAGCGAGCCTGTATGTGAAAAATTATAATACAGGCACAACAAAGGTTCTTTCTATGAAAAATGTCGGCTGGGCAGACACAAAAGACAAAGGTGCCATTGAGTACTGGGAAACCACTTTTACACCGGCTGACAAAGGAGTTCACGGCTATAAATTCATCGCCGGGGACCAGGATAAAACAGCTGAATATGGAGAAGACACACAGGAAGGGCACACCGGTAAAGCTGAAGATAAAAATGCTGGGCTCTTCCAATTGACAGTATTCGATCCGGGATATCAAACACCGGATTGGATGAAAGAGGCTGTGGTCTATCAAATCTTTCCTGACCGCTTTTATAACGGAAACAAAGCAAATGACCATCTAAAGGACAAGATTGGAGCTCGCGGAAGCCAGCCGATTGAACATCCCGCTTCCTGGTCTTCCCTGCCTGACAATCCATATGAACAAGGCACTGATTCCTATACTGGAGATGGAGAATTTAGCAACGACTTCTTTGGCGGAGATATTGCCGGTATTAAGGAAAAACTTGATTATCTGCAATCTCTTGGTGTCAATACACTTTATTTAAATCCAATCGCCACGGCACCATCCAACCATAAGTATGATGCAACAGACTATAAACAGGTGGATCCGATGTTTGGCTCCGAAAAAGAATTTGAGGATTTCGCCAAAGAATTATCAAAACGTCACATGCACCTTATTTTGGACGGAGTTTTCAATCATGTATCCGACGATTCCATCTATTTTGACCGTTATAACAAATATCAAACTGTAGGCGCATATGAATACTGGTCCCGAATTTACGATTTGATGAATAAAGAAAAATTGTCCGAAACGGCTGCTAAGTCTAAGGCCAAGGAACAACTCATAGCAGAGGGGCAAACCTTTAGCCCATATGGCTTTGAAAACTGGTTCAAAATAGAAAACATAAAAGTTCCCAATGAAAAAGTAAACGGTGTTTCAACTGGAGAGCATTATAAGTATGAAGGCTGGTGGGGCTATGATAGTCTCCCTGTATTCGAATCCGTTAACGGCACAAAGGTCGACCATCCAAGTGAACTGAACAACACATCATTGTCTAATTATTTAATGTATGAAAAGGATTCTGTAGGAAAAACATGGATTAACCGGGGCTCATCAGGCTGGCGCCTGGATGTAGCCAATGAAGTGGACAGCTCATTCTGGCAGGAATTCCGCAAGCAAATGAAATCCAAAACTATGACAGGAGCAGGGAAGACCCTTAAAGAAGGCGAACAGCCCCTCATTCTGGGAGAAATTTGGGATGATGCCTCCAAGTACTTTTTAGGGGATCAATATGATTCCGTTATGAATTACCGTTTCCGCGGAGCCATTTTAGATTACTTAAAGAACGGTAATGCCGTTAATGCACAAAACGCGCTAATGGCTGTACAAGAGGACTATCCGAAGGAAGCTTTTTATGCCCTCATGAACCTGATGGGTTCCCATGACACGGCACGGGCGATATTTCTTCTTGGCAACGGCACAGATACGTATAACAGAGCAGAACAAGATCCGAAATACAATTACACTGAAGGTGTAAAACGGTTAAAGCTGGCTTCCATCCTTCAAATGGGTTACCCCGGGGCTCCGACCATCTATTATGGCGACGAAGCAGGTCAAACTGGATCCAAAGATCCAGATGACCGACGCACATATCCTTGGGGGAACGAAAACAAAGATTTAATTGCACACTATCAAAAGATAGGTCAAATTCGTAAGGAAAATGCTGACCTTTTTGCTTATGGCGATCTGCACCACGTCTACGCAAAGGATGATGTGTTAGCCTATGTCCGGACAAAAGGATCAAAATCCGGCCTTGTTATTATTAACAGAGGTACTGCAGCACAAACTGTTGAAATCGATACAAAAGCACTGCTGGGAAATGGCCTTCGGTTGGTGGATCAATTGGATCCGAAGTATGCGGCTGAAACGAAGGAAGGCAAACTATCATTAACAGTGCCAGCTGATTCAGGAAGGATGTTAATCAGTGTAAATGAAATGAAAAAACCAGAATCTGTTAAAGAATTAACTGGTACAGCAGGTTCTAAAGGGATTACTTTAAGCTGGGCAGGAAGCGGCACGAAATTCAATGTCTATCAATCTACCGTTGCGGGGGGATTTTGGACAAAAGTGAAGGAAACAACAGATACTACTGTGAATATTTCCGATTTAAATAATGGTCGCACTTATTATTTTGAAGTAACAGCCGTGGACAAAAACGGTAACGAATCTGCACCTGCTTCCACAGCTGGACTGGTGCCCCATTATGATGTAAGTAAAGCCAGTGTTAAGGACTTGACTGTATTAGACAACGGAGAGTTGAATTTGGCACAGACCTCTAATGTTAATGCCGCTTTTTACCTGCCGGGTGCGACAGAATCCGGTGCAGCAGAAGGAATCACGGCGGAGCTTCAAGTAAGATTAAAAGGCCAAACCACTTGGTCCTCTTATCAAGCCCAATATAATGGCCAATCCCAGGACGACCAAGCAAATGAGTTTCAGGGAAGCTTTACAGCATATGAAGCGGGCATATATGAATACCGTATGGCCTTTACGCCGGATCTAGGAAATTCTTTTGTTTACTCAACGACAGGAGAAGTGACTTATTCACGGAGTACGGCAGATACTACCCCGCCTGCCAATGATGTCACTTTGGAGACACCGATTAAAGAATCCGGTCAGGTTAACTTAAATTGGAAACTTACTGATCCAAATCAGCCATTTAAAACGGTCATTTACCGTGACGGCCAAATTCTTTCAACACTGGACGGCAGTGCCACTACCTTCCGTGATTATCAAGTAGCAAATGGTACCACGTATAAATACCAAATTCGCGTCTATGATCAAGCTGGAAATAAGGTGGATTCGAACACGGTAAGTGTGACGCCGGAAATCGTCATGGTACAGGTCACTTTTAAGGTGCATGCACCAGATTACACAGCTTTGTCGGCAAAAGTGAATATGCCAGGCACTCTAAATGGGTGGAATACAAGTGCCTGGGAAATGAGCCGCAACGGTGCTGTAACTCCTGATTGGGAATACACTGTAGAACTAGAGGAAGGAACTGAGCTAACCTATAAATATACGAGGGACAATTCTTGGGATCAGGAAGGGCTGGCAGACCATACCCCATCTGATTCCTCAGATGAAGATATCAGCTATTACGGCTATGGTGCCCAAGGAACCGATATGAAAATTATCGTCACAAACCAAGGAAACAACAAAATGGTTGTCCAGGATACGATCCTACGCTGGATTGATAAGCCGTTAGTAGTCAGCCAAATCGAGGTGAACGGGTCGACTATGACCGTTAAAGGGAATGCCATTAAGGGCGCTGACCTCACCATTAACGGGGAAAAAGTGACGGTCGGAAACGATATGAATTTCACTCATTCCTTTACTCTAAAAGAAGGACAGACACAAGTACCTGTTCACATTGAACCAACTGATACAACCAAGTCCACCATCTTTAAAGGAGACGGCGGGTCCATTACCAAGAATACAAAGAACTATTTACTCGATGTGATGACAAAAACGATTAGCGAAACCAAATAAACATTCACAATTTCACAAAAAAGTCGTACTATTTTCCTTTGGCTATAAAAAAATGAGCAGAAACAGGTTATTACCGATTTCTGCTCATTTTTAACTATGGCTATTTTCGCATAAATTGTTGTTTTTCGTATAAGCTTATTAACCCGTACAATTAGAAGCTTCGTGGCATCTTTTCGTAAGAACATTTGCGAAAATTGCCTAGGAACATAGTAAATGCCCTTTATTAAGTTCCAAAAGCAACAAAGTTTACGAAAAGAGCCTTAACTATTGATTAACATATTCCGCACGATACTCATTCGGTGTAACACCCACCACCTTTTTAAACACCTTACGAAAATATTTATCATCCTGATAGCCAATCATGTTTGCAATTTCATAGATTTTTAACTGGCTATTTTTCAATAATGATTTTGCTTTTTCTATCCGAATTTTCACGACATAGTCTGAAATATTCACATTAAATTCTTGCTTAAATTTCCTTGAAATATATTCACGGCTGATATAAAAATGCTCAGAAATCTCCTGCAGTTTCACATCCCGATCGAAGTTTGCCTGCAGGTACTTTTCGATTTCATAGATGATGTTACTATGTTTCTCCTGCGTGCTCCTTCTTACTTTTTTCAAGAAGACGGAAATCTCCCTTTTTTTTCTTTCTATATATTTTTCTAACTGAAAGGTGCCGTTTTTGCAAAAAAACAAATCGACTCGTTTCTCAATATTGTCTGTTGCTTTAAAAGGGAGGTTATAAGTCTTATACCATTTACGGCTGATAACTAAATATTCGTTTTCAAAATGCAGCAACTGATTTAATGATAAATATCCGTTCTCTGTATAGTCATTGACGATTTGATTGATAACGTCTTCAAACGCCTCTATTTTGCCAGCCTGGACAGCTAGTTCAATACTAGAAGAATAAGCCATCAAATTACGTAAAGCATCAGGCTGCAAAACATCCTGCCGATAGACTCTCTTTGTTTTTTCTAAAATATTACTATTCAATAAAACCTGCTTGGCATGGTGATAAGAATCGATTAATTTGAAGCTCTGATTTACAGGTTTTCCAATTGAAATAGGACATGAAATTTCCATCACATTCCTAGCTGTCGTATAAATTCGTCCTAAAAGTTCGTCTATTAAGTCAAACTTGTTCCAGAAAATAATCACGATTTCACCCTTATTAGATAAATAGCGAAATCCTATTCCGCATTCATTCTCCAATAATATTTCATTAATAACATTTAGGACTGTAAAATAGGCTAGGTCTCGATCTCCCTGAAATGCTTCAATAGTCCTGCCATTAATCCGGACTAGAGCAACTAGATAATTTTGCGATAGCTGAAAACCAAATTCTTCGTACAAATTTTCTTTCATGCTTTCACTGTTCAATAGCTGGGTTAACTTTCGGTCACGGTAGACAGGCTTCATTTCATTTATTAATTGCGAGCTGCTTTCTTTTCTTTGCCTGTCCGCTTCTTCCTTTTTCCATTCCGCTACTGCTTTCACCAGCGTTTGATTTAAGATTTCCGGATCAATCGGCTTTAATAAATAATCTATACTTCCGAAATGAATCGCTTTTCTCATATAGTGATAATCATCGTAACCGGTGACAACAATTGTTTTACTATTGGGCTGATTGTCCTTAATCCATTCGAGCAGTTGGGTGCCGTCCATTTTAGGCATCTTCATATCGGAAAAAATAATTTCAGGCTTAATCGTTTGGATCAGCCCAATAGCTTCCTCTCCGTTTACCGCCTCAAAGATTTCGTTAATCCCGTTCTGTTCCCATTCTCCTAGCAGTTTAATACCATCCCGCACATGTTTTTCATCATCAACGATTAAGACCTTCATAGATGTTCCACCTCTTTTGGCATGACCTTTGGAATCTCAATGGTAACTGTAAATCCGCATTCTTCACCACTAAAAACGTCCATTTTAGCTTGATTATTGTAATAGATTTGCAGGCGGTCATATATATTTTTTAACCCGATTGCTTCTCTTTGCTTTTCTTCTTTTTGTACACCCTGGACTAATTCATGTTTGATATTATTTAGCTGCTCTTCATTTACACCAATGCCATTATCTTTAACTTTAATGCACACATAATCATCATTCAGCAGATAACCCTCAATATGAATGACAGCTTTCTCAACCTTCTGATCAAATCCATGTTTAAAACAGTTTTCGACAATTGGCTGCAAAATCATTTTCGGAACAAGAATCTCTTCTACTTCCTGTTCGATACTCAGGTTAAACTCAAATTGTTCATCAAATCGTTGTTTTTGTAAGGATAAATAAGCATTCACATGCTTTAGCTCGGAAGCAAACGGAACAATATCCTCCCTCATATTCATGCTGTATCTCATAATACTAGATAAAGACGTTAGCAAGGAATACACCGGCACCGCCTTCATTTTTAACGCGAGCGTGCCAATGGATTGAAACGCATTATATAAAAAGTGCGGATTGATTTGGGACTGAAGCACTCTTAGCTGTGAGGACTTATTCTCAATTTCCAGTTTATATTCCCGCTCAATTAATTCATTAATTTTAGCAATCATTAATTTAAAGTGCCTCCCGAGCATCCCTATTTCATCGTTCCCGAGTGATTCAAAATCAGCCTCAAACTCACCCTTCTCTACTTTTTTCATATTGGCAATTAATACTTTAATCGGAGCCGTGAGTCTAAAGGAAATAAAAAGAGTAGCCATTAATACAATAACAAGGGTGATAATGCCAATCAAAATATTAGTGAGAGCTGTCTGTCTGGCACTTTGATAAAGTACATCATAAGGAATTCGTTTAACAATATACCAATTTTTAAAGGAGTTAGAGAAATTTTCATAGACGATTACCCCGGAGAATTGTTTATCCTTCCATTCAAGACTTTTACCATTCTTAGGATTCTTTTTCACTTGCTGGAACCACTTTTCTTTATTTTCCTTTCCAATCTCATCTTTATTGGAAGAGTAAATAATCACTCCATTTTCATTCATAATATAAAGGTCTTCTATATTTTCCGAATACAACCGGCCGGCAATATCACCGATTTTTGAAAGATTAATATCAATTGATAAAAATCCTAAAAACTTGTCCGAAGGGACATCCCGTAGGATATTATGAAAGCTTAACACATCCACCTTTTGGGAATTGGGGATAACAGAAATATTGTTATAGCTATAAATTTCGTGCGGCGGCTCAATTACCGAAAAGCTGTTCAACCGATTTAGACGAGCATAATAAGGATGTGAAAAAATATGTTCATATGTCCCCCGCCCGCTTATTGTCGAATGGTAGTTCGTATAAGAATCTTTTTCCTTATCGATGTAAAGATGCATTTGCTCAATTTCTGGTCTTGAATTAAACAAATAAGCCAACGCTCTGCGTACTTCTTCCTGATTATAAGTTAAGTTCCGTGAAATCCCGTCTCTCATTACATTCATAAAGGGAGTGTAGCGATAAAGAACTGTTGACATTTTGGCAACATCTTCTAAATATGTAGACAGTTCTTGTTCACCTTTTACAATTAGGTCATGATTGGTGGAAACAAAACGCTCATTGAGCGACTTTGTCGTTTGATTGTAAGTAATCGCAATAGCCGTTCCAAAAGGGAGTATGATGACAGCCATTAACGTAATGATAAGCTTTTTCCGAATACCCCATTGCATGATTGATTCGTTAGTTTCCATGAAGAAACTAACATCCCCCCTGTCCATAACCCAAATATTTTCTCTCATTTTAGCACAATACTCCATGGCCTTTCATCGTGGAATTTTCCACCTACCCATTTTGACTGTTCAATATTTTCCACCCTACTGGTCAATGTAAGCCGTTTCATAATTTTCTTGAATCTCTAAAATGGAGTTATAGGAGGTGCAGTCAGTGAATAACGAGAGTAAGTTTGAAAACGTAAAAAGTGCGGCGTATCAAAGTAACTCGAGCTCGAAAGTCTCGGAGGCAGTTTTAATAAGAAATAAGAAGAAGCTGAAAGAAGCAGGATTATTTACCTTATTTGTCGGCCCGGTCTTTCTAGCTTTTGCAATTATCGTCTTAATCCCTTTCTTTACAGGTATTTACTATGCCTTTACTGACTGGAACGGGATCACAGGTGACATCAAATGGGTCGGATTTGATAATTTTAAATACTTATTTACCGAAGACAAGCAATTTCAACAGTCCTTCCTGCTGACAACAAAATATACAGTTGTAGCGATTATTTTAACGAACTTGATTGGATTTGGGTTAGCCATACTAGTAACTCAAATGTTGAAAACAAGAAATATTCTGCGAACCGTTTTCTTCATGCCTAACATGGTTGGTGGACTTTTACTCGGATTCATCTGGCAGTTTATTTTTGTAAAAGGGTTTGCTTCTATCGGACAATTAACAGGAATTCCTTTTTTCGAGTTAGCATGGTTAGGGGATGCCAATACGGCATTCTGGGGAATTGTGATCGTTAGTGTCTGGCAGGGAGCAGGTTATATCATGATTATCTATATTGCCGCCTTGCAAAATGTTCCACAGGAATTAATTGAAGCGGCGAAAATTGACGGAGCAAATCGCTGGCAGATTCTTCGCCATATCACGATGCCACTGGTAGCACCAGCTGTTACAATCTGTTTATTTTTAACAACGGCTTCATCCTTTAAGATTTTTGACGCAAACCTGTCGCTAACAAACGGCGGTCCGTTCAAATCGACAGAGATGCTGGCCCTTAACATTTATACTGAAGCCTTCGTCAATAACCGCTATGGTATTGGGGAAGCAAAGGCATTAATTTTCTTCATCGTCGTTGCCGCGATTACTGTTCTTCAAGTAACGATTTCGAAGAAGCGGGAGGTTGAATCATAATGGGAAACAAGTATACAGGAAAGACATTTATCGGCGAAATCTTTGCCATCCTGCTTGGTCTTGTCTTCTTAATTCCATTCTATTATTTGATTTCAAACTCCTTAAAACCGTTTGCCGAGATTTTATCGAATACATCGGCTTTACCAAAAGTGTTCATGTTCGATAACTATGTGAATGCCTTTGAAAAATTGAACTATCTAAAAGTATTTACAAATTCTTTCTTGATTACGGTTGTAAGTAATGTCGTCCTGGTCGTCTTCTGTTCGATGGCAGCCTACATGCTCGTTCGAACGAAAAAGAAAATCAGCAATGTAATTTTCATGACCTTTGTTGCTGCGATGATTATTCCTTTTCAATCCATCATGATTCCGCTTATCAAAACAGCCGGCAACTTAGGAATGCTAAATAGCATTTGGGGACTAGTCATTATGTATTTAGGCTTTGGATCAGGGATGACCATCTTCTTATATCACGGATTTATTAAGGGTATTCCGGTAGAATTAGAAGAGGCTGCCATTATCGACGGCTGTTCAAGGTTTGGCGTGTTTTGGAGAATCGTATTCCCTTTATTAAAACCGATTACTGTAACGATTATCATCCTTAACAGCTTATGGATTTGGAATGATTACTTATTACCATCCTTGGTCCTTCAAGATCCAGAATTAAGAACCATTCCATTAGCAACCTTCTTCTTCTTTGGCCAGTACACGAAGCAATGGGATTTAGCATTGGCAGCACTTGTTCTTGGAATTATTCCTTTGTTAATTTTCTTCTTCTCGATGCAAAAACACATTATCAAGGGGATTACAAGCGGTTCGATTAAGTAACACCCTCTGCTGTCTGAATTTCAGACAGCAGGGATTATATAAAAATAAAATTCATTTTTCGGAGGGAAACCAAATGGCTATCAAAAAATATTCAATTGCAGCGGGGATTCTATCAGCTTCACTTCTATTAGGTGCTTGCGGCAACAGCGACAGCGCATCAGGAACTAAGAAAGACACTGGCAGCAAGGATGGAAAAGTAGTTGTTGATATCTTTAACGGTAAGGTAGAAATCGCCGACCAATTGAAAGCGTTAACAGATAAATATACAAAAGAGCATCCTGAAGTTACGTTTAATATTGAATCAGTGGGCGGCGGCGCCGATGGAGCAGCAGCTCTAAAAGCTAAATTCGCTTCTAACAAAGCACCTGATATCTTTGGAAACGGCGGCTATCAAGAAGCGCAAACATGGAAAGATAAATTCGAAGACCTATCTGATCAACCATGGGTGAAAGATGCTTATCCAGATGCTTTAAAACCAATGACCATCGACGGAAAAGTATACGGACAGCCAGTTAACATGGAAGGTTACGGCTTTGCATATAACAAAAAGTTATTTGCAAAAGCAGGAATCACAGAACTTCCTAAGACTTATTCAGAGCTAGAAGCAGTATCCAAGAAACTGAAATCTGCAGGCATCACACCTTTCTCTGTTGGCTATGCAGAATGGTGGGTATTAGCAAATCATGGTCTTAACGTTCCATTTGCTTACGAACAAGCGGATGACGAAAACTTTATTGCAGGCTTAAATGAAGGAAAATCTAAAATTGAAGGCAACAAATACTTTGAGGACTACTTCAAGCTTGTTGATTTAACAGTAAAATACGGCAACAAAAACCCATTAACTACTGACTACAATACAGAAGTTACCCAATTTGCGAATGGCGAAACGGCAATGATTCAGCAAGGTAACTGGATTCAGCCAATGCTTGATAAATTAAACCCTGGCATGGAAGTTGGATTCATTCCGTTGGCACTTACTGATGATGCAGCACAAGCTGATAAGTTAATGGTTGACGTTCCAACGAACTGGGTTGTATATAATAAAGCACCAAATGCTGACAAAAAAGCAGCAAAAGACTTCTTAAACTGGATGGTTTCATCTGAAGAAGGTAAAGCCGCATTAGTAAAAGAATTCAAGTATATCCCAGCCTTCAAAACAATCGAAGCAAAAGCAGAAGATATTGGACCTCTAGGTGCAGATCTTCAGAAATATTCTCAAGACGGCAAAACTTATTCTTGGCAGTTCATGAAGTATCCTGATGGTGCTGGTCAAGAATTCGGTGCAACATTACAAGCATATGTAGGCGGTCAAAAATCTAAAGATGAAGCAATGAAAGCTTTAGATGCAACATGGGCTAAATTAAAGAAATAAGAATTCTATCAGTGGTGACAGGCACCACAAAAAGACAAACAAGGAAAATGTCCACCCAGGGTGGACATTTTCCTTTTATGCTTCAAACGCAAAATAAGTCGATTCATTATCAATTGGCTCGTCCAATAATACTTGAAAGACACATCGGCCATCTCCATTTTGAAAACGTTCTTTACGTATCACTCGATAGCCAAGTAAACGGGAAAGCATTGTTACGGTTACATTACAGAGGACTGGCCGCTTGTAAGCGACATTATAGAAAGGACAATTCTTTTCGATTAAAAAGAGGTCATTATTTAAATTTTCCACCTCCATAAAGTTATCATCTTTAAGGTATAACTCCCGTAAAGCTTCCATTCGCTCCTCAAGGCTAAGTCCTTGGAGTCGTGACTCCCACTCTCGTACCCTCACCTCTGCCATCGTAAAAAGTACCTGTTTTAATGCTTCCAATCCAAGCTGATCCGAGACGGTATCAAGCACTTCAACCGTTAAGGCGTCATAATGCTTTGGAAATAAGTGATCGCCTGCATCGGTTAACCTATAGCGCATCGAAGGGCGTCCTCCTCCGTTCGATGTCTCCCTATTTATGTTTCCTTCTATCCATCCTTCATTCTCAAGCTGTAAAAATTGTTGACGCACGGCCTCACGTGTCATCTCTAGTCTTGAAGCTAATGAAGCAATCGTCGCTGGACCCTCTCGTTTAAGAGTTAGGAGGAGAGCCTGACGAGTTTCCGAAAGTTGTTCGATATTCACTTAAAAGTTCCTCCTCAAATTTATTCTGCTAACTGGAGATTTCACTGTTCACTTTCTCTACGAATCGGAATTTCTTCTGCCAATACCATGTCGATATACCAGCTCTCCTCCATACCAACCACCGATAAGTAAGAGAAAAAATCCAATTACCGAGAGAGATTCAGCAAAAATAAAGTGATACCCAGTTGGAATTAGTGAACCTAATCGAAAAAAGAAGCTTCCTCCATAAAAAACGGATGCGGAAATGACGAGTAGCATGTGTTTCATAGCAATCGTCTCAGAAGGTCCTTCCTTTGGTACCTTCCCAAAATCAACCAGTCCCGTTATAATCGCAAGGAAAGCAAATATCAAGCCTACGGCAATACTCCATTTCGAGAAGCTCCACCAAAGTGAATCTCCCCGCAAAAAACCGAGGAGATCCCAAAGCAAGGATATTGTCCACAAAGCCATAGGAAAATGGGTAAAAATCGGGTGCATAGGATGGCGTAAAAGTTTTGATCCACTTTTGTTCTTGCTCATCCAGATTCAATCCCCCTCTATAAAATGGCAATAATTAGTAATACTTCTCCAATTACTGCCAGCAGTCCGTGAAGAAAAATTAGTCCTTTTGGTAATGGCCGATTTCGCAAGTGGAAAGAAAATAATACAAAACCGCCAAGCGCCGCTATGACAAACAGTACAAGCGCAGTTAAAGGTAAAGTGCCCGATGCTCCCTGAATAACGGCAATAATCAATAAAACTAAGCCTGTGGCTGCAACAAGGCCATGAATAATGGCAACTGATAAAGGTCTTTCTTCACGAGACGCAAGAACGAGTCCCCCTAAAGCAGCAAGAGCAAACACAATCGCTGAAGCAGTGAGCATTTAAACCCCTCCAATGATGTAAAGTTTTTATGAATTTCTTTACATATATATGGTGGGATTTTACTAGTTATGCAAGATAAATATTGCATAACTAATGTTATTATTTCTTCTCAACAAAAAGGCTCTTCACTTTGTGTGAGGAACCTAATTCTAAATACCATACATTTTACATTTTTCATAAAAACTGGTTTTTCCGATTTCTAAGAGCTTGGCTGCCTCCAGCTTATTTCCGTCTGTTACTTTTAAGGCTTGATGTATCGCTTGTTTTTCGACTAAGGCAATGGTTTCCTTCAAGGGCATTACTTGTATATCCATCCTTTGTTGTTTGGGGATATAATAATCCACTTCCTGGTCTCGAAGGTATAGTGGGAGATGATGAATCTCAATTGTTTTTCCATCTAATACATTAATCGCCCGCTCTAAAACATTTTCCAACTCACGGATATTGCCTGGCCACTTATGCTCTTGAAGTCTTTCAATTACTTCAGGTGAAAGCACTGTGTTTTGCCGGTGGAAATTTCTCTCAAGTTTTTTTAACAAGCCTGCAGAAATTAACGGGATATCATCCGTTCTTTTTCGGAGCGGCGGAATTTCGATTTTTATCACATTTAAGCGATAATATAAATCTTGCCGAAAAGTTCCCTCCTGCACCATCATTTCTAAATCCCTATGAGTAGCCGCAATTACACGGACATCAACTGGAATCGATTTTTGGCTGCCTATTCGCTGGACTTCTTTTTCCTGTAGTACGCGAAGAAGCTTACTTTGCATCGAAAGCGGCATATCGCCGATTTCATCGAGAAAAATCGTCCCATGATGGGCCGCTTGAAATTGTCCCTTTTTACCGCCCTTTTTGGCTCCCGTAAAAGCTCCGTCTTCATATCCAAATAACTCAGATTCTAATAGGTGTTCAGGAATCGAAGCACAATTAATTGGAACAAATGGAAAGGCCGCTCTGCTGCTGCCATTATGGATGGCATGGGCAAATAACTCCTTTCCAGTACCTGATTCTCCAAGTAATAAAACAGATGAATGGCTGCTTGATATTCTTTCAGCTAGTTTCTTTGATGCTAAAAATGCTGGACTATTTCCAATTAAGTCTGCAAAATTATATTTACTTTCTTTTTCGAATCGATTTTTATAATATTTTAGTTCTTCTACAAGTGACTGGATTTTGGATTGATATTGCCGCCATTCTTCGGGGTTACGAAACATCACTGTTCCAAGCGCCCCAACAAGTTCCCCGTCTACCACAAGCGGTAGGCGGTTGGCGATCATTTCGCTGCCATTAATCCGTTGTACAGCGGCTAACTCTGCTTGTCCTGTATTGGCGACAATATGCATGCGAGTGTTTTCAATTACTTCATTGACATGTTTCCCAATCGCATATTCTACTGTTGTTCCAATAAACTCACAATAGGCGGCATTAATATATTTGATGATTCCTTGACAATCAACAATGACAATCATTTCTGCCGCTAGATTAATAACTTCCTCGAGCCAGTGATAGGGAATATGCTCAATTATTTCAACCTTCATCCACATTCTCACCTTTTCAATAGTGTTAATTCTATTATAGCAAAAGACTTACAAGAACCTTTAAAAAATTAAGACTAGATTGACTTTTTGCTTTTAGGTCAATGAAACGCTCTTTCTATTTTACCCTAACCCTCTTTTCATCCCGGCTTCGGTCACGTAGACCTTTCTACGTTACCCTAAGTCTCTTTTCATCCTAGCTTCGGTCACGTAGACCCTTCCTATGTTACCCTAAGCCTCTTTTCATCCTAGCTTCGGTCACGTAGACTCTTCCTATGTTACCCTAAGCCTCTTTTTCAGCCGATTTCGGTCACGTAGACCCTTTCTCTATTACCCAAAACCTCCAATTATTTTGATTACAAGAAATCTCAAAATTAACAGAGCAAAAAAATAGGAAAAGAACCCTATCCGGGTTCTTCTATTGAACAGTATAACCCCCATCAAGCACCACGGCCTGCCCTGTTACGCCCCGTGCTTTTTCACTAGCTAAAAAGACAGCATAATCAGCAATTTCCGATACGGATAGAAGTCTTTTTTGCGGGACCAACGGGTAAATGACTTCTTCTATGACTCTCTCAAACGGAACATTTCTTGTATTCGCCAGATCCTGAAGTTGGTTCTGAACAAGCGGTGTATCGACATAGCCAGGACAAAGAGCATTGACGGTTATTCCATGCTCAGCCCCTTCTAAAGCTGCCACCTTTGTTAAGCCGATGACCCCGTGCTTTGCACTATTGTAGGCAGCCTTCCCGGCGAACCCAATCAGGCCGTTAATCGAGGCCATATTAATGATTCTTCCATAGCCATGTTTTTTCATAAGAGGAAATACGTTTTTAATTCCGATAAAAGGCGCCGTCAGCATTACATCCACCAGCAGCTTAAATTTTTCTGTCGGAAATTCCTCAAGCGGCGATACATATTGAAGACCTGCATTGTTAATTAATATATCAATGCTTCCAAAAGTTTGATAGGCCATTTCGATACTATTTTTATAGGCTTCTTCATCCGTTACATCACAAGGGGCAGCCAGCGCTTGAAAGCCTTGATTATTTAGCTCATCTGCTGTTTTATAGCTTAACTCCTTGTTCAAATCTGAAATCACTACTTTTGCTCCTTCTTGTGCAAAAGCCTTCGCTATTTCTAATCCAATTCCGCTGGCAGAACCGGTTATAAAAGCGGTTTTTCCATCTAGAGGCTTCCCCATACGAGCACTCTCCCTGATTATTGTTGTTTTGACATTAGCTGCGGACTTGCAATAAAAGCTGCCTCGGTTTTTTCTTGCACTTCTTTTATAGTGGTTCCTTCCTGCAATTCCGTTAATACCATTTCTTCATCATTGAAATCAAATACGGCTAAATCGGTAATAAGCCGGTGCACAACTCGCTTACCTGTCAACGGAAGGGTACATTCTTTTTTTATTTTTGATTCCCCATATTTATTCACATGCTCCATAATGACAACTACCCGCTTCGCGCCGTTAACAAGGTCCATCGCACCGCCCATACCTTTTATCATTTTCCCTGGAATCATCCAGTTGGCGAGGTCGCCTTTTTCTGAAACCTCCATGCCGCCAAGAATGGCCAAGTCAATATGTCCGCCGCGGATCATCGCAAAGGATTCGGCACTATCAAAATAGGAAGACCCCAAGACTGCGGTTACCGTTTCTTTTCCTGCGTTGATTAAATCCGGGTCGACATGTTCTTCGTTTGGATAAGGGCCAATTCCCAAAAGTCCATTTTCTGATTGAAGCAGCACACTGTATTCTTCAGGGATTTCATTTGCGATGAGAGTCGGCATGCCAATCCCCAAATTTACATTCATACCATCCTGAATTTCCTGCACTGCCCGTCTAATAATTTTTTGGCGAACATCCATAAATGATTCTCCTCTCTATGCTTGGGTAACCGTCCTTCTCTCAATTCTCTTTTCGTAAAAATCCCCGGCTAGAACGCGTTGGACATATATACTTGGTGTATGAATGTGGTCGGGGTTCAACTCACCTTCGCCAACGATTTCTTCTACCTCTGCAATAGTTACCTTTCCAGCCATTGCGGCAAGTGGATTAAAATTTCGCGCTGTTTTGTGATAAACTAAATTTCCTAACAAATCGCCTTTCCAAGCCTTTACTAGAGCAAAATCGCCAACAATAGCTTTTTCAAGAAGATAAGTTTTTCCGTCGAAATCTTTATGTTCCTTTCCTTCGGCGATTGGTGTTCCAACCCCGGTAGCTGTATAAAAACCAGGAATTCCAGCACCGCCTGCACGGATGCGTTCAGCAAGTGTCCCCTGTGGCACGAGCTCCACCTCTAATTCTCCGCTTAAAAATTGGCATTCAAAGATTTTGTTTTCACCCACATAGGAAGAAATCATCTTTTTAATTTGTTTATTGGCAAGTAATAGGCCGAGTCCCCAATCATCAACACCACAGTTATTGCTGACAATCGTTAGGTCCTTAACTCCCTTATCTCTTAAAGCTAAAATAGCCTTTTCCGGTATACCGCAAAGACCGAACCCGCCAACAATGATGGTGGCTCCGTCATGAATATCATCGATTGCCTTTTCAAAAGAATCGATTACTTTTCCACTCTTCATTCCGTTCTCCTCCATTAATAAAGATTCACGCATTCGAAAAAAGCGGTGGCCTTTTTCGAATGCGTGATAGCTTAGACAATGCCTGTTAAAGAATAGATGGCAATGATAAAGAACACTGCTAGTGTTTTGATGATGGTAACAGCAAAAATATCACGATAGGATTGCCTATGAGTAAGTCCGGTAACAGCAAGAAGTGTGATAACTGCACCGTTGTGCGGAAGAGTATCCATACCACCGGATGCCATCGATATAACTCTGTGCATCACTTCAGGCGGAATGTTAGCTGCCGCGATCGCTTGATTATATTTTTCAGCCATTGCACTTAAGGCGATTCCCATGCCGCCTGATGCGGAGCCGGTAATCCCAGCGAGTGTGGAAGTAGTTACAGCACCATTTACAAGAGGGTTTGTAAATGTATTAGAGATCCCATCACTAATGGCTGTGAAACCTGGCAATGCAGCGATGACACCGCCGAAGCCATATTCCGCGCCCGTATTCATCGTGGCAAGTAATGAACCCCCGATACTTGTGTTTAACCCCTCTTTAAAGTTTTGCGTGACTCGCTTCCAGTCAAATAAAATAGTAGAAATAATACCAACAACCAATGCCATTTCAACAGCCCAAATCGCCGCAACAGCCCCTACATCTACTACACCAAAGGCTTTTAAACCAATTTGCGAAAAATCAAATCCATTTGGATACCACTTCGGTATATTGGTCACAAATACTTTGTTCATGACCCCAACAAGAATGAGCGGAACGAAGGCGAAAATTTGCCGGGCTATTGATTGATCTGTTGAAAAGTTTGCTGCTGGTTCTTCGTTTTTAGCGAGGTTTTCAGCGGCAGAGGCCGTTTCGGTACCAAATCCAAAATAACCTTCCCCTGCTTTTTCTGCTTTTCTTCTTCTTGACTCTAAATATAAAAGTCCAAGTATTAGGACAAATACTCCGCCAATGATTCCAAGGAGCGGTGCAGCATAAATATCCGTTTTAAAAAAGGCAATCGGAATAACGTTTTGAATTTGCGGCGTCCCCGGTAAGGCATCCATTGTAAATGTAAAGGCACCTAATGCAATCGTTCCAGGAATCAAGCGTTTTGGAATATCTGCTTCCCTGAAAAGATGGGCAGCAAATGGGAAAACGGCAAATACGACAACAAATAAGCTTACTCCACTATAGGTTAGGATGGCTCCCAATAAAACAATGGTCAAAATGGCTCGTTTGGCGCCGATTAATTTTACAATCGTTTTGGCAATCGACTCAGCCAATCCTGACATTTCAACGACCTTGCCAAAAATAGCTCCTAATAAAAAGACAGGAAAATAATTTTTAATAAATCCGACCATCTTCTCCATAAAAACACTAGAAAAGAAAGGCAACACATAGCTAGGCTCGGTTAATAAAACGGCAAATAGTGCACAAATGGGTGCAAATAAAATAACAGAAAAACCCCTGTATGCAACAAACATTAATAGGCCTAGGGCCAAGAATATAACGATTAAATCCATGAAAATCCCCCTTGTTCGATTATTATTGGAAAGCGTTTACAAAACAAATCGAACCTCCTTTACGAAAATTCCCTTGCATTGATTAATAGTTGCAAGTTCTGTGCCATTTTAAAATTATTTGAAAATTAAGGTTTTTATAAGTTTTTTAAGTGAGGGTATTCCGTTTTTGCGGAAAAATTTTAATATGAAGATTCCGGAAAACAGGAAAATTCCGTTTTCACGGAATAATGAGAGGGTATTCTACAATTTTGAAAAGATATTCTACAAATTTAAGGGGGCATTCTACAATTTTGAGAAGACATTCTACAAATTTAAGGGGGTATTCTACAAAATTCAAAGAACATTCTACAATTTTCAGAGAGTATTCTACAATTTCTAATTGTTACTCCCCTTCAATAAAAAAACATGTCCAGTTAATCTGAACATGTTTTACCTATCCGGACTATTTACCATAATTCCGGCTACTTGGGTTAAGCGGTCATAAAACGCTAAACCTGCTGGGTTTTGATCAAGGCCAATTTCCTCAAAGGCTTCCTTCATACAGCGGAGCCAGCACTGTGCTCTTCTAGGAGTCACTTCAAATGGCAAATGACGCTCTCTCATCGCCGGTGGTCCGAATTCCTGGCTGTATAGGGCAGGTCCACCTAAGAATTGCGGCAAGAACATCCGCTGCTTCCACTTGATTTCTTCCATATCCCCTTCAAATAACGGTCTTAATTCCGGATCTGAGTACACCCGTGGATAGAAAGCATCGACTAGTTTATCAATTGTCTCTTGTCCGCCGATTTCACTATAGAGTGTTTTAAATGCGTATTCCATACTCCTTCACATCCCTTTTGGTTTTGCTCCTTGTTCCCATTATTATAATGATAAAATAAATGAAGTTTCGTGATTTATATCACACTTCCATATAAACTTACATAAATTTACACCGTTCTAAAATAGTTTTTTGAAAGGGTTATGGTATTCTAATATAGGTTTAACCGAAAGATAAATTTACATGATATGGTTAGTCATAAGGGGTGCGTTTGAATGAATAAAGCTTGGATATATGTAGCATTAACCTGTTTGTTTGAATTGATGTGGGTGTACGGTTTTAATGTGGCCAAAACCTGGTGGCAGTGGGCGATTATTATTGGAATCATTTTAACTGATTTTCACTTTTTGCCTAAAGCTTGTAAAAGTCTTCCGACCGGAACAGTTTACGCAATATTTTCAGGGGTAGGAACTATTGGAACTGTCATGATGGATGTCTTCTTTTTTGGCGAGAGTTTTAGTGCAGGGAAGCTTTTGTTTGTTGCTATTATTATTTTAGGCGTGATTGGCTTAAATCTGGCTGATAACCAACAGGTAAAAGAGGAATTGAAAGGAGCTGCTTAATTTGGGCTGGTTTTTGGTTGTTTTAGCAGGTGCAAGTGAAATTATCGGAGCAGCTGGTTTAAAATTATATAGTCAACAGAAAACACTCCGCAATGGGGTTCTTTATATTGGGGGCTTCGGTGCTTCCTTTGGCTTCTTGTATTCATCTTTTCACTTTTTGCAGGTTAGTATCGCCTATGCGGTATGGATTGGAATCGGGACCGCCGGAGCAGTTTCAGTTAACATGTTCCTTTTTGGGGAATCCAAAAGCTTGGGGCGAATTATCAGTGTTTTGATGATTATCATTGGTGTCGCAGGATTAAAGGTACTTTCATAAAAATAAGCTGATATGAACAATTTGTTAATATCAGCCTATTTCTCTCAGGTAACCTTATTTAATTTTTCCTAACTCCTCCACAAAAGCCGGCCGCCTTTTATATTTTTCTATCAATTCTCCGATTAATTTATGTGCATGGATAGTTCCACAGGCATTTTTGAATGTTTTAATCACACGGCAGACGTTTCGGTAACTTCGTCTTTCAGAAGCTTCTTCTGATGATTGTTCGATATATTTAATAAACAATGTTATTACCTCATCTAAATTATCCTTTATTAAATGTGGATATAAATCCGTGATTTTAGAGACGTGATGGTTACAATATATTAATAGTTGAGCAGTCAAGTTTTCCTCTTGTAATATGGTAAGGTACACAGAGGGCTGGAAATTCATTCTTTCAAATTCGTCCAAAATATTTTGCAAAATTACTTCCCATTCGTTTTCATCATATAAGTTTTTTAACTTCAAATAGTATTGATATTCATCTTTAAATAAAAGTTCTCTCGCCAGCTGCCTTTGATTTTCAACTTCTCCAAGCAATTCGTACGCTTGATATCGGAATTCTCGCCATTCGTGAACAAGTCCTCGGTAATCTTTATCGGCTTCTTCTCCATCCAAACACAACTGAACAACTTTCTTATATCCGCCTTTCTTAAACTCCATTTCAATCGCTTTTTTACGGAACTCGCTATGATGGATATATTGGTATATAAATCTCTCTGCCTCTTTGACTCCGTCACATCTTTCAATAATGTTAAGCCGCAGAAGCAATACTTGTTCTTGGTTATAATTTGCACTCCAGGAAGATCCCTCTTGTTCATAAAGGGTATCTAACTGTTTTTCCAGTTTTTTTCTCAAGTCCTTATTCGCCACAAAATAGGTGCACGCCTCTAAGAGATTAAAGCGAATATCATTCCAGTCACTATATTGACTTTTTAAAGCTTCTTTTAATACTGCCTCAAAAAGCTTTTTTTGTTCTTTTACATTTAAACGGCTTAAACTCTCTCCTGCCGCTTCATCAATCATTTTTACAGCCCAATGGATGACCGATCCCACAGAACCATTGGAGTCATCCGAATATTTGAGCATTCTAACGACTGGGTTTAATACAGCCAAAGATAGTAAAATGGCACTCTCGAATTCATTGTTTTGTAATTTTCCCTCTGCTTTTTGCAAAGTAAGTTCTGCACCTTTTAAAGCATGATCGACATGCCGCCAATCAATAAATCCGTTTCTTTTGGCACTATTTATATATTCTTGAATGAGCTTTTTACTTGAGGAAATTTCGTCTTGATTTGGTGCATACTTAAACAACAAACTTTTTTCAATGTCAGGGTATTCGTTTGCCAGATTAAGAAGGATAGTAATTAATTCATTTTTGTCTTGATTTAAGAGGACAGACTTTAAATCTTGCTTAATAATTGGAAGTTTCAATTTCTCTCACCCCAAAGTCTTCATTTCTAATCATTGTACCATTTGCTAACATAATAAATAATAAAAAAAGCCAGTCCCTAGCACAGTATTTTGGTACCGTGCAGGGCAGGCTCTAGAAAAATTATAATTGCTCCCCATTTGAAGCTATAACATCTTTATACCAGTAGAAGGATTTTTTCTTTTTTCTTTCCAATGTACCATTACCATAATCATCTTGGTCCACATAAATAAATCCATACCGTTTTGACATTTCTGAGGTGCTTGCACTGATTAAATCAATACAGCTAAAATATTAGTTAATAAAATATTAGCATCTTTTAAATAAGCAAGCAATTTATTTTCTCGTCCAATAGGCTAATCCAAATAAAATGATTGCAAGAACTCCAATCCATCTAAACAGTCCATCCGCATCTCCTGCAAATATAGCTATGCTCGGTAATAATAGAGCAATTCCACTCCATAAAAATGCTTTCCAAGATTTTTTCAAAAGACCCCAAATGAATAATAAAATGGAAGCACCGATTAATAGCCAATAAACAATTCCCACCAAGAAGAAATCCATCTCTTCTCCCCCCGTAAAATTATCTATTTGTCTATTTATCATATGCGCGTTTCATTTTGTCTGAGAATAAGTATCCGTAATAAATAAACACCACATGTTAATCGATTATTTTTGTGGTGTTTATAGCTTATGAAAAAATTTTTTGAATGATGGATTTAGGTTTTTTTCGTAATTTATCAACCGATTTTTGGAACCCATACATTAATACCGATTTTGCAATAAATAAAATCGTCATTTGGTAATGTTTTAATCGAACAAGCGACACAATTCCCAGTTTTCGTAAGAAGGTCATACCTAAAAATGAAAGTAGGACGGCCGTAATTAGATTCACGATTAGATATCGAAAAAAGTTACCAAAGGTCAATTTGAAAATCCATAATGATCCCACAAAAAAAGGACCCAAGAAAAAAGGAATTTCACCCATTACACCTGGAATCAGTTTCTCGTAAAACTGCCACCAGATCCTTTTTTTAGCAAATATACTTTCTACTGTAATCCAAGCACCCATGAAAAGTGCTCCTGGATAAAAGCGCTTTATTGCCCTCTTTCCTAAAAAGGGTACGGACAGCCACGGCAATAACATCATAACCAGCAGTATCATTTTTTTATGTTTCATCTATAGACATTCCTTTTTTATCTTTAATATGCACAAATTGGATGTATATTATTTATGTTTTTTGAGAAAATATCTTGCCTGAAATTTAAGATATTTATAGAACTTCCATTATTTCAATTTTCATAAAAATCGTGTAGGATTGATATGTAATTTTCAAGAATAGAGGGGAGAGAATGTTCATGCTTCAACGACCACAAGAAAGTGAGTATCCAGAGTATTATGTGCCCTATGTAAATTCAGTTCCAGAAGGGGACCTATTAACGCATTTAAAAGAAAATCTTACGAAGATTACGGAGCTTTTTGAAAATATTTCAGAAGAAGATGCAGATTTCCGCTATGCCTCTGGGAAATGGAGCATCAGGGAAGTTCTTGGACATATGACAGATACCGAAAGAATCATGAGCTACCGCTTGCTGCGAATTGGCCGAGGCGATCAGACAGCTTTAGCTGGTTTTGAAGAAAATGATTATGTTGCCGCCTCTCAAATCAACAGGTTACCAGTGAAAAATATCCTTGATGACTTTGTTGCAACTAGAAAAGCTACCATTACCTTGATTGAAAATATGCCGGAGGGGGCGTGGGCCAACGTAGGCAATGCCAATAACACTGAAGTTACTGCCCGGGCTGTCGCCTATATCATTGCCGGACACGAAATCCACCATCGAAAAATTATTAATGATAGATACCTTGCAGCCCTTTAATGGGTGTCATGCACTATTATTAGCCAGAGCCCGTAAGTACCTTTTTTACGTAGAGGTCTTTTTTTTAAAAAATTTTTCCTTTATAACCAAATTTTTATTTACGAACAAATGTTCTTTGTTTTATAATTGAAATATCGGTAATAATAAGAAGTGGGCCTGGATGCTAACCCGGCTGCTCAGTCTCTATGTTATCGTGCATAGAAAGATAAATACTTATAAACTAAAGGAGAGATTATTAATGACTGTAAAATTGATTCCTTATTTAGTGATGGACGGAAATGCAAAAGAAGCAATCCGATTTTACCAAAATGCGTTGGACGCTCAAGTTCTATTTAGTCAATCTTTCGGTGAAATGCCAGAGAATCCGGAATTCCCACTACCTGCAGAAGCAAAGGATCGTGTAAGTCACGCAACGATAAAAGTTGGTGAGACTGAACTTATGTTTTCTGATACTTTCCCGGGGCAACCACATCAAAGCGGAAATCAAGTTACCATTTGTATTTCAACAAATGATGCGGATCAAGCCCGCAAATTTTTTGATGCACTTCAAGATGGCGGTCAAGTGAGTATGCCACTTCAAGAAACTTTCTTTAGTCCGGCTTATGGCAGTTTAACAGACAAGTTTGGTGTTAACTTCCAAATTTTCACTGAAGGTCAGCATCAATAATTTCCTACATAGGAAAAAACAGCTCTGTCTTGATGTAGGGACAGAGCTGTTTTTACTTTAAAGACGATAGTTGGAGATGAATTTTAGAAATTCTTTTTGTTTGGAATGGTCGTATTTCATTATCGCGTATGTGTTTGCTTCAGGCAAATGGATGGTATGGCAATCTACTTCTAGCAGACTTCCCTCTAAAAGTTCCCTTCTTACCGTTGATGTCGGCAGGAAGGAAACACCCAACCCTTCTATAATAAACCGTTTCGTGATATGCACTTGCGAAACTTTCATCATTCGAACATTTGGATATTTACTTTTTACTTCTCGTGAAAGACTTTCCCAATACCCTGGATGATTATGCGTTAATAAATAATTTGTTGATAAAACCTCTTCCTCATCCAGAGGAGGGGCTGTTTCCGCGTCCCTTCCGTCATGGGGAGCAACAAATATGACTCTATCTCTGTATAAGAGCTCACAAATTAGATTTTGGTTTGTGCTTCTTAAACATGACAAACCGAGGTCAACTTCTTCTTTTAATACTGCTTGTTCTATTTCTTCAGACTCTATTATTTTAACGGTAATCTCTACTTCCGGATGCTGTTTGGTATAGCTTTTTAAGACATATGGCAGGATGGTATCCGCAATCAACGGCGAAATGGCGAGTGTTAGTTGTGCCGTATATCCTTGGGTAAAGGAATGTAAATCCTCAAGTCCCCCTTGATAAACCTCTAGCAATCTCTTTGTGTGGACTAAATACCTCCTTCCTGCTTCTGTCAGTTTAATTTTTTTCCCCTCTCGGTCAAATAATTGAATTCCAAGTTCTTTTTCAAGTTGTTTAATATGAACCGTTACCGATGGTTGCGATATATATAAGAGTTCTGATGCCCTTCGAAAGTTTCCACACTCCGCAGCAGTTATGAAGGTGTTGAGCCAATCAAATTCCATGTTCCACCTCTGATTAAATATATTAATCAATCTCTTTAAGAACATTCAATATTCTTAATTATATTTATTTTATAAAATATTACTAAATAAGGGAAGGAGCGATTTCTTTATGGAGGTTCAAAAAGGATTAAAAGGGATTGTTGCTGCTGAAACAATGATTAGCCATGTTGATGGAGAAATTGGTCAGTTAATTTATCGGGGATATGAAATTAGAGAGTTAACAAAAAGTTATTCTTTTGAAGAGGTTGCTTATCTACTTTGGTTTGGTTATCTGCCGGATCCGGAGCAGTTATCTGAGTTGAAAACGGAGATGAAGCGTAATCGAAAACTTCCGAAAAATATGGTGGACATTATCGATTTGCTGCCTCCCAGCATGGATTTAATGAGTGTCATAAGGACGGCTATTTCTTCAGAGGGCGGAAATTTCGAATATGAATGGGAACCAAAGATTTCACAGGCAATTCGGCTTACGTCACTTGTACCGACCATTATCGCCTATCGAAAAAGACAGATTGAGGGCCGATTGTTCGTCCAACCTCGGGATGATCTAGACCATGCTGCAAACTATCTTTATATGCTATCAGGATCAAATCCAATAGTTGCCCATGTAGAAGCACTTGAAACGTATATGATTTTGACTCTTGAACATGGAATGAATGCATCCACTTTTTCTGCCAGAGTTACTGTCTCCACTGAGTCAGATATGGTGTCTGGAGTGACTTCAGCTATCGGAACGATGAAAGGCCCACTACATGGCGGGGCACCATCAGGAGTGATTGAACTTCTAAATGAGATTGCCCTTGTAGGAGATGCCGAAAAGGTGATTAGAGAAAAGCTATTGCATGGGGAAAAATTGATGGGGTTTGGCCATAGAGTCTATAAAACTCGTGATCCTCGAGCTATTGCTTTAAAGACGAAATTACAGGAGTTGGTTGGCGAGGATAAATGGTTCGATCTAGCAATGGAGGTAGAAGAGATTGCTATTAGAGTGTTGTCTGTGCTGAAGCCCGGACGCTCCCTATATACAAATGTAGAATTCTATGCGGCTGCTATCATGAAAGCCATTAACATGGATACAGACCTCTTCACTCCCACCTTTACCGCAAGCCGCATGGTTGGGTGGACCGCTCACATCCTAGAGCAGTCCGAAAATAACAGTATCTTTCGACCACAATCGAAGTATATTGGAGCATTGAAATAACGGTGTCAATAACGGTGTCAGGCACCGTTTGTGGACATATCCTTAACTTTGTACACTCCACACGGACAATACATTAAATTATATTAAAAGCGTGGTGCCCCACGCTCTTTTTTTCTCTTTTCTGTCTATAATATTGTGCCTTTTTATGATTCGCCGATAAAATCGAAAATTCGCCGATAAAGTGGCTAGATTCGCCGATAAAATCGAAAATTCGCCGATAAACTGGTTTAATTCGCCGATAAAAATTTCTGATGCTCTAATATATCATATTAACACTCTAAATCAGTGTAATATTACACTAAATTAGGCGATTAACCATAGTATCATAACAAAAAGTCCTTTTAAATTTCTAGGTACCCAAGTTTTTCGCTGAGGAAGTGCCTCTCTCTGCAAAAAAAGTGCAATTTTTGTTACTAAATCATCAATTTCTATACAATTGGCTTTGAAAAGGACTTTTCAATCTGTTCTTTTATTAAATTATTAGGTTGAGCGTATCCAATTGGTGAATAAATAAGTCCGTTATTAAATTTATTTATTTCTATAGGGTTTTTCGCCATGATTTCATTACCGGATTGATATATATTTTGAATCATTTTGACCATTTCAACCATAGCCCCCACTACACTTCGGTTATGCGTTTTGGTGAAAATAATCTCGTCACCATGTTCTATAAATTTTTCGATAAGAGAAGTATCTAATCCATCAGCCTTTAGGTTTTCTGCTAAGTGGCGGGTTAACAATTCACCAATTTTAGCAAAATCCTTCTTTTTAACACCAGGAATTACCAAACTATAAAGAGTTAGGTCGTTAACTAGAATTAAACATTGGTAGCGTCCAATCTTAAATAGATTCATATGCCAAGCATTAAGGCCGTCGAGTATTTCTACATCGCTATTTGCTTCAACCTGTAATTCTTTTAAAACCTTCTGAGTCGCACCAATAACGAACATTACTTCACCTACTTTTCCAAGATTGAATCATCACAATTATTAACTACAAATGAAAAAATAAACCTAATCAATGGTTGATTAGGTTTTAACCCATTTTAGTTCCTGAAGAAGCTGGCTGATATTTTCTCATTGGCCCATAATCTACAACCTCTTGAAGATAAAGGTTTCCATTTGGACTGGATTTCTTGAGCAGTTCCATTAGGTATGTAATATCGTCCATTGCTCTATGTGTCTGATAATTTGTTATTTGGTGTGCTTCTAAAAGTGTCAGGAGCTTGCCATTTGGGAAACCATAGTTTTTCCAAGGGATATTTCTCATTGTACAATACCACTTCAACTCATTGACTTCCGGATACATATGAAAAAGAAAGCTTCGATCGAAAGAGGCATTATGAGCAAAAACTGAATCAGCCCGGTGGAAATAGGTTTTGATTTTTCCATCCTCGAAGCTCTTCCCCTTTACCATTTCATAGGGAATACCATGAACTCTATAGGCACGGTCATAATTTCTTAGTGCTGATTGCTTAAGCGGCTCCCTCAAAAAAGAGTCTTCCTCAATAATTTCAATTATCTCACCAGTATCAGGTCGATAGGAAAATAGCTTTAAAGCGAGTTCAATAACCTCATCCGTTGTAGGACCTAAACCGGTCGTCTCTACGTCTAATATCAAACCGAATTTCTCTTGTTTCAGCAATTGGATCATTCCTTAACAATTATGTTTATCCTATTATATCAGAGCTTAGCATAGTATCCTATCTCCAAAATGTCCCTTATAAATTGCTCGATAATATTTTAGGCAGACATTCCTTTTAAAAAAGCCCTGATTACGATTGAAAGGCTTTCATCTAAATCCAGCGCCATTTTAAAACCGCCCTTTTGCTCCAAAGAAGAAAATCCATGTAGAATGCTTCTTAAACCTCTGACGGCATGCAGCGCTTGATTCCCTTCAAGTTCAAACGCCTGTAAAACTCGAATAGTCAAATCAACTATTTTCGAGCCAGCTTGCTGGACTTCCTGATCTTCCGGGTCGGGTGCCAATAAGGTCGCTTCATAGATACCTGGATGCTTACGTGCAAAATCGACATATGCCTTACTTAGAGCAAGAACGGCATCAGTGCCCGACACCCCGATAGCTGCCTCGGCTAATTCTTCGTAAAGCATTTCGATTCCGTAGATAGCTAACTTCTTCCTCAGCCCTGGCAGGCCATCAAAATGATTATATAATGAAGGCGGGCGGATATTTAATTTTTTTGCGAGATTTGCCAAGGTAACCTCATGCATACCATATTGGTCTGCCAGTTCCCCTGCAACTTCAAGTATAGTCGGTATTTCGAGTCCAATTTTAGGTCTGGGTGACATCTCTTATGCTCCTTATTTCAATTTCTGCTGAAAATTATTAATAGCCTGTTTCATTACCTTAACGGGACTTTCCACCATTTCACCATGTCCTACGGCAAGTATACTTGGTTCAACCTCCACTAATTTCTTCGCACTTTCTAAAGCTGTCTTTTTACTCCATGTACCAAATGCAGGAAATGGGAACCACGGCTTTATATCGCCTGCCACTGCGATTCCGCCTCTTGTTTGGAAAGCGTCGCCGGTAATTAATGCTTTGGTCCGATTATCTAAAAAAGACATTGAACCTGGTGTATGGCCTGGTGAAGCTATTGCTTTTAAGGAACCCACTTGGTCTCCGTCGTTTAATACTATAGAAGCTCTCGTTTTTAACTTTTTAGGGACGCCACCTTTAATTGGTGTTTGGTCTTCATGCTGATCAAGAGAGCGGTCACCATTCATTAATCGGTTATCTCGGACAGAAATATAAACGGGTACCTCTGGAAGTGTTTCCTTTATTAAATCCAATGCACCGACATGATCCTCGTGCGCATGTGTCAAAACAATTTTAGTGATGGGCTTTCCGATTGTTTCCGCGGCCTGTAGTATCCCTTTTGCACAAAAGCCAAGAGCCGCATCAACCAAAGTCAATCCATCCTGTTCCTCTACCAAATAGCAGTTGACCGGAAACACATTAGCCATAAACGTCACTTGATACAAAAAGCCTTTTTTAATCAATCTCATTATAGCCATCCCCTTTTAACTAATATCGTTAGTTTTATTTTAACTAATGGAATTAGTTTTATCAAGCGCTTTTTCTCTAATATTTGGAAAAAATAAATTAGTTATATAAATTTGGTATTTTCCAAATGATACTAAGGAGAAATCACACTATTTAAGTTGACACTTAATTAAGTATAGACTAAAATAAAATCATGATTGAAAAAGTCCTTCATGCATTAGCAGAACCAAGACGTAGAGATATTTTGTATCTTGTTCGTGATGGAGAACTTACCTCCAGCACGATTGCCTCACATTTTGATATTTCCGCACCAGCAGTTTCGCAGCATCTCAAAGTTCTCGAACAATCCGGCCTAGTAGTTGTCCGGAGAGACGGAACAAAACGGTACTATGGTATTAGAAGGGACGGTTTTGCTGAATTAAAACAATACATCGACCGTTTTTGGGATGATAGTTTACTTCGCTTGAAAGAAGCTGCCGAAGAGGAAGAAAGGAGAAAAAATGACTCAAACAAGCAATGATACCATCGTAAAAGAAATCTTTATTGAAGCACGCCCGGAAACATTATTTTCGTTCTTTACTGATGCTGATAAAATGGTTCGCTGGATGGGCAGACAGATCCTTCTAGAGCCAAAAATCGGCGGTAAATACCGGATTGATGTTAATGGCAGCGATATTGCCATGGGGGAATACGTTGAAATTGTGCCTTATGAAAAAATTGTTATGTCTTGGGGCTGGGAGAAATCAAAGATTGTCCCTCCAGGTTCAAGTAAGGTTGAATTTCGTTTGACTCCAAAAGAGAATGGAACAAACTTAGTCTTAACACATTATGATTTGCCAGTCGAAGAAATTCCGTCACATCAGCAAGGCTGGTCTCACTACATGCCCCGCATTAAGGATTTTGCTGAAGGAAGAGACCCTGGTGTTGATCCTTGGTCCGAATTGTCTATGCATTAATATTTATAAAAAAAAGCTACTGAAAAATAATTATATTTGAGGAGGAATTTTAACAATGGCAAATACAATCCATCAGGAAGTAGAATTCAACGCAAGTCCCGGCCGCATTTATGAAATTTTGACAGGTTCAAAAGAGTTTAGCGAGGTTACAGGCGGTGCGCCGACAGAGATTAGTCCAGAAGCTGGCGGCACATTTTCTTGCTTTGGCGGGATGATTTTAGGGAGAAATATTGAACTAGTTCCAGGTGTACGAGTTGTTCAAGCATGGCGTGTAAAGAACTGGCCAGAGGGTGTATATTCTATCGCTAAATTCGAACTTACAGAACAAGGTTCGAAGACTAAGTTGGTTTTCGACCACGTTGGTTTCCCTGAAGAGGAAGGCGAGCATCTTGCAGCAGGCTGGGGAGCGAATTATTGGAGCCCAATTGAAAAATATTTAGGATAATACGGAAAATCACATTATTTCAGTTGTGAAATAATGTGATTTTTTTGCATTTGCCGATATATTTCATCTTACCTTAGTAAGTAGATTCACAAAACCGCCCTATTACAAAGAACTTTTAGAGATCAATTACCAATTTCTCCGATTTTGCTCTAGAAACACATGATAAAATCACATTTTGCGCGGTTTTTTGTTTTTCACTCAAAAAAGAATCGTAGTGATCGACTTCTCCTTCAATCACCTTTAACGCGCAAGTCCCACAGGACCCTACTCGGCAAGAAAAAGGAGCCTTGACCCCTGCTTCAAGTAACGCCTCCAACAAAGTCTGGTCCTTTAAGACATCTACCGTCAAACCATTTGAAACTTGAACCTGAAAAGAATTAGCGCTTTTAGGACGTGGCGAAGTAAACCGTTCAAAGTGAATACTCGAACTTGGGTAACCGTTTTTTAGCGCGAAATCCGTAAAAGCTGTAATAAAAGATTCTGGCCCGCAAAAATACGCATGAGTTCCAATTTTATGTTCTAGTAGCGAATCAGCACTAAGTCGCTTAGCCCCTTCTCCCTGTGAAAAATAAAATTTACATTGCTGTGGATAATTTTGCTGCAAATAATCATAGAATGCACATTTCTCTTTAGATTTTGCAGTGTAGTGCAGTTCAAATGAGCTATCTAAATCAGCCATCATTGATATAAATGGAGTAATACCTATACCTGCAGCATAAAAAACATGGTGCTTAGCCTTAAAACTTATAGAAAAATGATTTTTTGGATAACTAATTTTTAGCCTGTCCCCGATTTTAACATGCTGATGCCAATAAAGAGACCCGCCAGTGGAAACATCACTAAGGCCTATGGCAATTTGATAGTATTGCCGGTTATCCGGATGGCTCGTTATAGAATAATGTCTTTCCAGTAAGCCGCTGTTTCCTTCTATATATGTAGTGATATTTGAACCGCCGCTAAAAGATGGCAACCCCCACCCATCCAATGGAGCAAGCGTAAACCGTTTAACATTTGGGGTTTCCTGATGAATTTCTTTTACAACAACAGGTATCGTTTTTTCCTTATACATGCTGACCATCCCTTTAAAGTTTTGCAACATAGCCCAGATAGGCATTTTTCAGCGAAGAATAATGATCTGAAACCTCGAGCAATAAATCACAATGACGACAGTTAATTTCAAGCTTTTCCTGCCATATTGTCTCCGTTATCCCATGGCATCGGCAGCAAAACACATTCTCACTCTGCCCACCATAACCAATGTACTGCATTTCTTCCGCTGAAAAACCTACCTCTTCAGCCAATTGCTTCATAGCATGCAGCTTATCCCATTCCATAGCAACATAAAGGAAACTCCCCATCTTCTGCTTACTCAACCATTCAAAAACTGGATGTTCTATAGAAAACAATTCAAAAGGTAGTTTTTTCTCAATGACCAAATCTATAACTGGTTGTAAAATTTCCATCCCCTGCTTGTCAGCACAAAATAAATATTTGCGTTTTCCAGGAACAAACGAAACTTTCTCCATCACCATACTCCTCTGCTTTCCAACCTATCCTTCAAGTAATCGATTACTGTATTCCTGAAGAGAGCAAGGCCCTTATACTCGACAATATGATCCGGCAGCTCGCGGAGGATTTTGTAAAATTGTTCAGCCCATTCCGTATTGGATGTTAATTTTTCTAATGAAATCAGGTGTGTATGAATGGTAAAAAGAAGACCTCCTGAGCGCGGTAAACGGAAAAGCTTCTGTACCTCCACACGTAAATGAACAAATTTACCGGCATTTGCTAAGGTTACCTCTTTCCTACCTTTCCCCCAGACGTCAAAGGTTTCAAGAGAAGTATCAAGGCGATTCCCGGCCATCAAGGACCAGTTTTTCCGCCACCATGGATTACCCGCTTCCAGCTTTAACAAGAACTGAAGGATTCGCTCATCCAATTCCTCCTCCTTAAAGCCAGGAATCGGACGATGAATTTCTTTAAAGCTCATTCCCAGATCGAAGGCCAACGACCAATTGGCAGGGAAGCATAATTGACCGGCATCCAAGAACAAATCCCCATCTTTTTGCATCATGAAAATAAGATCCTCTTGCACATGCCTTCCAATAAAATCGAGGGGCTCACATGGTAATGTAGATTCATCACCAAATATAAATGTCTGGTTCTCTTGTAAAATTTTATTTTCGAATGTCCAATTTTCATTTTTTTTATCAAGATGAAAATTATTAGGATAATAGGTTGTTAGATGCTCCATTATTATCTCAAGGATTTCCCACTGACCTTGAAGCGTATGGGGCAATGACTGATAGCATCGTTCAGGATGCTTTTTAAGTAATCCCCGCTTAAGGTTTATTTCAGTAATATAGCCCGGTGTTATTTCAATGCTCATTGGATAATCCATTGGAATCGAGTTATTAGAGTAACGATAAACCTCTCCCTTGAATGGGTAAGGAAATGTTTCTAACTCATCAGCCTTTTGCATGTAATCCCCACTTTACTGAAAATTCTATATTTTTATTTTAATAAAAAGAGTAATAGAATGTGAATACCTATTTTGTTTCTCTCATGACCGTGTTAACAAGTTGTTCAAATATTTTTTACGAAATTGTGAAATAGCGAACAATTTACTCTTAATTCAAAATAAACATGGTATATTAGCAATGTAAACAATATTTAAAACTTATTTTACTAAGGAGTGTTTCAAATGGTAGTCAATTGGTTAAGAGAAACCAAAGTTGCCACTGCGATCTTAACAGTTCTTCGCTTATATATCGGATATTCTTGGCTTACAGCTGGATATCACAAATTAGCAGGTGGGTTTGATGCTTCTGGGTTTTTAAAAGGAGTAATCGCGAATCCGGTAAAAGGACCTGATGGCAGCATCGTTTATGGCTGGTATGTTGATTTCTTACAGCACTTTGCTTTACCAAACGTGGATATTTTCAATACAATCGTTCCTGTTGGTGAATTTTTAGTAGGTCTTGGACTTATTCTTGGATGTTTAACAACTGCGGCAATGTTCTTTGGTCTAGTGATGAACTTCGCGTTCTTTATGGCCGGAACAGTATCACATATTCCAACAGACCTATTCATTGGTGCGATTATCTTAATCTCTGGATTTAACGCAGGCCGCATTGGTCTTGACCGCTGGGTAATCCCTTTTATCCGCAACACTGTTTATAAAAGTAAAACAATTAGCAAACAAAAGGCATAATCATTCCCGTTAAAAAATTGTTCAAAACTTTTTTACAAACTTGTGAAACATCGAACAATTTATCCTTAATTCAAAATAAACATGGTATTTTAACAATGTAAACAATATATAAAACTTATTTTACTAAGGAGTGTTTCAAATGGTAGTCAATTGGTTAAGAGAAAACAAAATTGCCGCTGGTATTTTAACAATTCTTCGCTTATATATTGGATATTCTTGGCTTACAGCTGGGTACCACAAATTAGCAGGCGGATTTGATGCTTCTGGATTTTTAAAAGGAGTGATCGCGAATCCGGTAAAAGGACCTGATGGCAGCATCGTTTATGGCTGGTATGTGGATTTCTTACAGCACTTTGCTTTACCAAACGTGGATATTTTCAATACAATCGTTCCTGTTGGTGAGTTTTTAGTAGGACTTGGACTTATTCTTGGATGCTTAACAACTGCTGCAATGTTCTTTGGTCTAGTGATGAACTTTGCGTTCTTCATGGCTGGTACGGTTTCTCATATTCCAACAGACCTTTTCATCGGAGCGATTATCTTATTCTCTGGATTTAACGCAGGCCGCATCGGTCTTGACCGCTGGGTAATCCCATTTATTCGCAGAGCAGCATTCAAAGGCAATCGAGCAGTCAAACACAATAGCTAATTAAAAAAGCGCCTATGCTTACGAGTTTCATACTCATTGACATGGGCGCTTTCTAATTAATAACTATCTTCACTTTCTTCTATACCAGTTCTGTTTTCGTACCAATTTGTTGCCTGTGTGAGAATCGCAAATACAACAAAGAAATTCATCGCCCAGACATTAATAAATGGAGCTAAACCGCCAAATTCAATCGTTTCATAACCTTTAAGCTTCATAATTATCATGGATTCCACAAAAATAAGAATAAACCCAACAACACCTGCTATCGCCGCTCTGATCATTATTTTTTCCTCCTATAACTTTTTATATGAATATCCTCTAAATCTACATTAATTAAATTGTAATTTTGACAATTTCTTGAACATTTATAATCCTATTATATTGCATTTTTCTTTAAAGCAAAACTGTAAAAACAAATAAAAATGGAGCTACCGCAGCAACCCCATGTAATGGATTTTTTTATTGATCATTATTTCTATTTTGTAAAACCTCAATGAGTAAATCCAATTTCTCATTTCGCTGTTGATCTAATTTTGTTTTCTCATTCATGAACTTTATGGTTCTGACTACAAAATAAATACTAAACACTAATATTACTAAATAAAGTAAAATAGGAATGATTGCAAAAAGACCAAAAATACTGCTGTTGCCCATCATCAAACCGCCTCCATTATTATGAAATAATTCCATTATTACACAATAATAATAGCATTTTATAAACAACTTTAGTTACATTTGGGAAAATTTTCTATACCCCGTCTTCTTATTTATTTAATCCAATGATCTGGAATCCTTAATGAAGCTGGTAATTTCGTTTTAATATCACCATTTGCTGAATTAATCTGTGCCTGGGTAAGAAAGATACATCCTGTTAGATTAGCACCGCTTAAATTTGCGTCTCTTAAATCTGCACCGATGAGGTCTGTCACTCTTATGTCCGCATCTCTTAAATCAGCGGCGATTAGCAAAGCACCTCTTAAGTTAGCTCCACGAAGGTTAGCACCTTTTAACTTTGCACCTATAAAGTCCCAACTCTTACTTATTTTTTTATTGTTTTTACGAGAAATTTTTGCCCGAACCAGTTCGCTTGTCCGTAAAAGTAAATCATTAACTGACGCTCTATGGGCTGGAACATCAAGTTCAAGTAGTAGTTTTGGACTTAGATTAGTGAGATTTTCCGTTTCCTCAACAGCAGCTTGCAATTCTTTTCTTATAGTCTTTGTATCTTCTAAACCAAGCGCTTCATTTAAGTAGCACAGCATTTCATGGAGCTGCTGCATAATTGGAAATAGCTCGAACATTTCTTTAGTCAGCTCTGGGTAATCCCGCCAATCGTTTCCACCATAGGTGACTTGAGATACCTTTTGACCTGCGCCAAAGCATTCATATACTGCACAGCCCCGAAATCCTTTATTTCTTAGATTATTATGAATACTGCAACGATAATCTGCTTGCAAATTACGACACGGGGTACCACCATCCTTATCAAAAGCAAAATCAGCGGACTTTGCATAAGGCAATGCTACACAGCATAATCCAAAACAGTTTTCACAGTCGGCACTTAAATGAATATTTTCATTTTTAGTTATTTGAGCAGTCAATAGTTTCACATCCTAATATTGCATAAAAAATTTATATCTATTGATATTTTTCAAAATTATAACTTTACAATAATACGACTATGAAAAAAATACAATTTTTCCATAAAAAAACGAGCCATACGGCTCACATGATAATATATATAATTATTTTACTAGTCCTGCCCTTAAATTTTTAATACCAAATTCCAAATACCCTTTTAAACAGGTCAGCATATAAACCCAGCCTTCTTTATTATCGATGATCTGACCTACAAACTCGTCGTCATTTTCGTTAAAACCTTCTTCAGTAACTTCAATAATTGTACTTGAATTATCTAGATCTTCCAGGTTAATGGTTACAATATGACCTTCCCCATTGGACCCCCACGCAAATACGATTTTCTTATTCTCCTCAATTTCTATTACTTCTATATCACCTTGAGCATTATATTCATCATATTTCAGTGTAATCGTTTTGCCGGCTTCCCATCTTTCTGAACTCGATGAGAACCAAAAATTCCCGATTTTCGCTGGGTCAACGAATGCTTCATATACTTCATTAGCCGGTACTAGGATTTTCATTTTCGTAAGGTTGTTCATATGATTTAATCGACTCTCTTTCCATTATTTAATTGGGAGAATTTCAATCATGCTTTTCTTTTATTTGCTCACGGATCATTTCAAGTTCTTTCAATGAAAGTTCGCCGAGGGATTTTTTTATTTCCTCTTCAAGCAGCTTTCTGTTGCTTTCTCGGTATCTATCCCACCATTCTCTAAGACCATCTGTATGATCCAAGAGGTATTCGATATCTATTTCTTCCACTTCATCGTCTGAAAGATAATTTAATGTAGCTGCTAACATACGATTAAGGTTACCAATTTCATCTTCGTTTTTTTCACTTATTTCATTTGGCAATAGCTCGTCCGTTTCCATGTCTTCAGTTTCGTTGCTTGTGGTTACAGCCTTTCTTGGCATCGTTTCCCTCCACTTTATAATGATAATATACATTTCAGTATTGCCATATAAAGTAAAATTAATGACCTTTAACTTCTAATTCCTACTCATTAAACCTTCCCATTAAAATAGTATTATAGTAATTTCCATCCGAAAGAACTTTGTCTTTTTTTAAAATCCCTTCCACCTCAAACCCATATTTTTCATAAAGCATTCTCGCTTTATCATTGGTTTCAAGAACATTCAAAGTTATTTTCTTAATTCCATTTGAATCTGCCCAATGCAGTGACTCCTTTAATAAGTTTTTTCCTATCCCGTATCCCCAATATTTTTTCAACACACATATACCAAATTCAACTTTATGTGAAGTTCTCTTCAACTTATTTCCTTCACATCGAGAAAAACCTACAATTTGTTCATTAGCTTCTGCCACTAAAAATAGGTTACTATTACTTTCTGTATCTTCTTTAATGATTTGTTTAAATCCTAATTCATCTATGTATGCCTCGCCTTGCTCTCGGTCTAAGTTTTCAGTTTCCCCATCTATCTGTACTCTTACTTCAGATAAGGTTTTTGCATCCTCTTCTAGTGCAGACCTAACCAAATACCGTAAATTATGAATATAAAATTCTTTTGGATTTACCTTCATTACAATTCCCCCCACAAAATCCTTATACCAAAGCACTGACCTTGATTTTCCAAATCATATGATCAAATCCTTCGCCCCAATAATCTTTTAACAAGTAATCCGGATTTCCAAATTTCTTTTTCCAGATTTTTTGTGCGCTAGTATATCCACTATCTAAACAAACCTCTTTTATTCCTTTATTTTGCAATACAAAATACATATCTTTCAATAACTGATTCCCAATCCCCATTCTCTGGTAATCCGGATTAACAAATACTGTACCTACTTCCATCAGCCCTTTAAATACATTGTTGGTACAATCGCAAATTAGTTCACTTGCTGGGCCGTATTCAATGGAACCGACAATTTTGTCAGCGTGGATACCAACCAAAAAATAACGTTCTGCGCCTAGACTTTCAAAATCATTCACTAAATATTTATTCTTCACCTCGATTTCTTTTTCAATATCATCTACCTTCTCCTCAATACCTTCTTTAGTAAAGGTGTCTGTAATCACTGTTCTAAACAATTGATTCAACTCATTGATATCCTCAACTATTGGCCTTCTTATCTCAATATTTAGCACCCCAAAACCACTCCAAACTCCTATTCCCTTCGAATAGGATAATGAAAAAAGAGTTGCCGCAACAACTCATGTTTTTGCACATTACATATCTAATTTTTCTTTTTTTCCTTTACTGTCATCCTCATAGAAGCTGTCTTCCATGTCCTCCTGGTTATCTCGAGTCACTTTTGCAACCATGAAGGATGATACAATAATGCCGATTGTACCCATGAAATAATAGCCTTTAACAAATAATGGTTCTTCCAAGGTGTAAAGTCCTACCAGCATAAGTGCTGTAAATATAGCGAATGCTGCCCAGGCTAAAAACGTAAAGTGTTGAGTATTACGCCTTCTTTTTTTCAAGGAATTTCCCCCAATTTATAATTTATTACATTAATATTACCATAAAAAGACAATAAACAAATTAGATTATTTCAAATATACGGATAATCGAGATTTATTAACTCATAACAAAAAGGCTGCTATTTTAGCAGCCAGTTCTTTAAGGAGATGGGGACTTATTAAATCCATTTAGCGAACCATGCAACATAATATGCAGCTGGAATAAACAAAAGTTGAGCAACGATGGTACCCAAAAATTTCGAACTAATCATTGTCAAGGAATAACTCTTCAAATAAATATAATCACTTTGTTTTTTCATTACTCTATCCGCCAAAACCGATGCTTTAGGGTCAATAAACAATGTTAATAAAATGGTTGCGATGCCATTTATGATGCCCGATGACATTAATGCCGCCTGTGCATAATCTTTAGGAACCAACATTGATGCGTATATAGAAGAAAGTACCCCAATGGTAAAAACTGCCGAAATAATAACATTCATCACAAAAAGACGCTTAGGAATTGTTTTTAACGTAATTCCTTTTAAGTATGTTAATCTTGGGCGTCTAAAACACATTACTATCTTTTTAATGCCGTTTCGATTAAATTGATTCCTAAATAACGCTATTACTGACCCACGTTGATTGGAAAGTTGAACAATGGCCCGAGAAAAGATATTGATGAATGTAGGAAATAGCAGGATACCAAACAACACTCCGATAGATGTTACCCCAATCAATATCCGATATTGTTCTTCTATGTAGTTTAATTTATTTAAATTTGGTGCCTCTGCAATTAGTTTTGCTGTTAGTGGTTGTTGAATCATGGTTGAGAACCTTGAAACAATAACTAGAGTACTAAACAAAGATAATGCTGTTGCAATTAGTTTTACTCGTGCACCTGAAATCCTAGTTGAATAGGCTAATGTCTCAATCATTGTTATGATCAATAAAAATATTGAAATTATTATAACCTTACCGGTAATTAGCACCATAAAATCCCCTTAAAAATTTCTATAAAATAAGTATCAAATGTCTTTAATTTTTGACACAAAAAATATCACTCCCAAAGTTACCTATGATTGAATCAATTCCCATAAACTATTCTACTCCGAACTTCGATAAAAAGCGATTCCTCGATAATTAAGAGCCCACCTCAATACCTAAAAGTGACAAAATATCAAACTTTGAGAAACAAGTGGTTTCTATCACACCTTTTTTAAATTATCGATTATACAATCGTATTGAATTCATTAAAAGAAAAGGGGATGAAGTAAACATCGGAGCTCAAAAGAGTATAAATCATACATAGTAATCTTTCACTTATACGAATCTTTGGAAAAAATGGAGGAGGAGTTCTATTGCTAAAATTATTAGTTTTCGTTCTAATTGCTATTACTTTGATTTTATTGAGTGTTTTTATTGATGGTCTTATGGAATTACAAAAGCAAGAATTGGAAGAGAAAAAAAATATTATCAGAGAAGGAATTGAAGGATATTTAGATCGAACGTTTGGATTTGGAACAGTTAAAATTTTCAAATCGCTACTTGATGCCGAGGGCAATTTAGGATATTTAGTTTATTTACCGCATTACGAATGGTTCAAATCTCCACAATACAAATGGTATGAAGTGTTCGCTACCCAAAAAGGATTCCAGCATGACGAAGTAGAACGATGATTACGATTACTTAAACAAAGAACACCCCGCAGGGTGTTCTTTGTTTAATAATCTATTAATTTTTAAAACCACAATCTTTTATGATAATCATAATCTGAGATATCGAAATTCTCTTCCGTTTCTATTTTTGGGGAACTTTCTTCACCAGCTTCTTCTGATTGGTTATGATCACTTTGTTTCATTAATTGTTCCATAGTTAGTATCCCCTCTCCTATTTCTTACTTCTATTTTAATGTAAGCGGTTACAAATGTCAGGTGTTATTTACTGGTAATTAGTAATTATAAATCATTAGTCCCTTTTGAACATGAGAGAATGGTATGCATGATTCTGGTAAAAAAGAATCATTTTTACACGATTGACATATTCGTAATATCATTGACATATAATTTATCAATCACATAGGAAGGAGGAGAAACCCATGGATAATAGGATTTTCTTATTCCTTGCTACAATTTTATCTGGTTTTGCACTTATTAGAGTTCCTTTAGACGGTTCATTTCTTGAAGGCGTTTCACCGGTTACTGATATCATTGGCTTCCTAACGGTAATAATATTCTCACTCGTTTTAATTTATAAGGGAGTAAAAGGTTTGTTCAGTAAGTAAATAGGATGAACGTGAAAAGCACCCAAATAGGGTGCTTTTTACTTTGCCACGAAGCGTATATGAATAAACTTCAACATTTTTAATAAATCTACCACCCTCACCATGACACGGGTTGCACCCTCCCACTTCTTGCTTGCGGGTATACCTTTGAAGTATGGTTCACAGGTAAGTACCTTGATTCGTGATGACCATCCCTCAAGTACTTTTGGATTGTTAACATAGAAATACATTTTTGCACCTTTGTTCCCCGTTTTTTCCACTGTACGATTTGAAATATTTATGGCAAATTTCGATTCTGCATCGAAGTACAACTCCCCGCATGGAAAGCGATTCGCCATCTCCTGTAAAATTCCTTTGAGCTGATCTTCATGAAAATAGTAGAAAACTCCCGCGGATATAAAAAGGATACCGTCCTCTTCATTAAAAATCACCTCATCAAACCATGAAACATCAAAAAAGGACTTGGCAATACTAATATTCCTCGGAGAGTCAGTGATAAAATTTTGGCGGAAAGCAATCGCATCTGGCAAATCGAGACTATACCAGTTAATGGTGCCATTATCTACTCTTGAAAAGGTCGTATCAAGTCCCGCACCAATGTTGACAATGGTGGCCCGTGGATGTTTTTCAATAAAGGCTCGGATGGTATCGTCAATCTTTCGTGCTCGTACTATATAGCTGATACCACCGTATTCACCAAAAGTCTTAGCTATTTCTTTAAAATCAAAATCGCAGCCTGCAATGATGTCTATCGCTTCCTTGTCATACAAAATTTCAGGATTTTCCTTACTCGCTGTGGCGCGTCCCCAAAGAGGAATGAGCATTGTAGCTTGAACGGATTGTAAATTTAAGGACATATTTATCTTTCCTCCATTTGCTTCAGCAGGTAATTCACTTTATGCAAAGCGTATTCAAGATCCAACTGCTCTTCCCTATCTAAACTTTTAGTCAAAAAAATAGAACTGATAAATATCAGTCCTTTCACGATTTCATGGAAGTAATTTTTAAGTAGTCATCCCAAGGGATTTTCAGCATACCTTTCCCATAGCAAAGGAAATTTTTCTCTTAACCCCTCTTCATCATCTTCATCCCAATCAAATTCCATTGTAGGCTGGACATAATTATCACCCGAGAGTTTTTTGTATAAATTGTAATATTGCTCATCATCAAATCCAGTTTTTTCTTCATAAGCCATACTTGCAACATAAAGCAAATCCTCAAATTCTGGTACGTCCCCTTCCTCTTCTAACTCCCTAAGATGAGGAATCATTTTTTCCGGATCAGTTAAAATAGCTTCATAAGAGTCTTTTCCTAGATATAGCAGCCAAGCCCTAAAATAATCGAAGGAATCATCTGAGCACCCACCCATGACTATGTAAGCTGCTGCCCATAAATTTGATATATAAGATTTATAATAAGCTTGGTTAAAAAAGTAGTCAAACATGACAATATCCATTACCGGTCTTTTGGATAAGTGGTTTCCTAACCACTCAAGCTGTTCCTCTAGGTCTTCCCCTTTTTTCTTAGTAGTCTCAAGTAGTTCCCAAAAAAGAGCTTCTGTCATATCACTTTCTTTAATCACTCGTCTAGATGAATCTGCCACGACATATCCTTTTTTTAACTTAGATTGAATCAGTTTATTGGCTTCTTTTTGGCAGATTTCTTCCGAATCAAACTCCTTTGATTTAACAGCTCCAACCTTATCGACTTTACCATATGTAACAGTATACGATTTTCCGGTAACGTTAATTTTCCAAAATTTATTTGATGAACCGTCTGTATAAATAAGTAACATTTGCATGAACCTACACTCCTATGTTAATTCATTTTCCTAAAAATTAATTCGATTATTATTAAGGAAAACCCTTTTAGTATCCTTGGCAAAAAATAATTTTAAACAGATTAAGGACATATGTCCTATCCAATAAACCTGGATATGTTTTTTAATAAAGGAGAGAAACAAATCGAGGTGAGAAAAAATGAGAGGGATTTTATTTGCATTCTTAGGTGGAGCCTTTATTACACTCCAAGGTGTTGCAAATACTCGGATTAGCGAGGATATTGGTACTTGGCAGGCGGCGACGATTACCCAGTTAACTGGATTTATAATGGCCTTGCTTATCCTATTTTTCGTAGGGGACAGAAAATGGAAAAGGTTTAAACAAGTGAAACCGTTATATTTGGCTGGCGGCTCCTTTGCAGCGATTGTTATTTTCGGTAATGTCACGGCTATCCAGAAAATAGGTGTTACCCTAACGGTTTCCGCCCTCCTGATTGCCCAGTTGGTTCTGACCTATATTATTGATAGTAACGGTTGGTTCGGTACAGTAAAACAAAAGATCACGCTATCTCAATTCATCGGTATCGGGATGATGATAGCTGGGGTGATTATCCTACGGTTTTAATGTAAATGGTAATGGATAGAGGTGATTGGGCTTATGAAAGAAATTAACAATCAGGACCTAGTTAGATCTTATTTACAAACCCATCAAATTGAGTCGGTATTCAATGAACCATTAATACCACATTTGTCCCTTTACAGTTATGAACAAGGGGAATTCATCTGTTCTCAAGGCGAGTCTTCTCAGTATTTATATGTACTTGTCAAGGGTAAGATCAAGGTCTATACCACATCGGCGGAAGGTAAAACGCTTATTCTCTCCTTTAAGACACCGCTTGAGGTGATTGGAGACATTGAATATGTACAGGATATTAACATTATTAATACGGTTGAAGCCGTATCGTCTGTTCACATGATTGGAGTTCATCACCGCTGGTTGAAAAAATACGGTAGTGATTATGCTCCTCTGCTGAAATTTTTACTAGAAATCATCACACAAAAATTTCATCTTAAAACCAATACAATGAGCTTCAATTTGTTGTATCCGGTGGAAGTACGATTTGCCAGCTATTTATTGTCTGTCTCCTTTGAGGATTCCGATTCCATGAATAAAGGGCAGCTGCGCATCAGTATTAAGGATGCTGCGAACTTTATTGGAACAAGTTATCGTCATCTTAATCGGGTTATTGGGCAGTTCTGTACGAATGGGCTCATTGAGCGAAATAAAGGATTTATTCTAGTTAAGGACAGAGATGGGCTAAGAGCGCTGGCAGGAGATAATATTTACGAATAGTCATCGAGTGCGGAAATTTTATAAATGAAGGAGTTGAGAGTATGATTCTAGGATTATTATTTTCGATTGTCGCGGGTTCATTAGTCAGCTTGCAAAACATTTTCAACAGTAAGGTAAATGAACGGGCTGGTACATGGGCAACCACTACATTAGTTTTAGGTTTGGGATTCCTAGCATCACTGACAATTGGTCTCATCTTTGATGGGAAACAACTTTTTGTCCTGCAAAATATGAAGACCTGGTATTGGTTCAGCGGTATGATTGGAGTAGGTGTGGTAACTTGTATCGTCCAGGGGATGAAGCTCCTTGGTCCAACGTATACGATCTCAATCGTTATGACCTCACAGCTTGGTATAGCATTACTGATGGACTCACTTGGCTGGTTTGGTTTAAATCAAGTCCCTTTTACAGTCAACCAGTTGATTGGTGTGTTAGTCATAGTCGCAGGTATTTTTGTTTTTAAATTAGGCGGTTCCAGTGAAAAGCAAATGGCGGCTAAGATGGTTCAATAATTTTGCCGCCAATCTTTTTAATGATTATAGGTAATTCCGCTAATATTGACCTCCATAACGGTTTTTCTTGGCTGACGGGCTTTATGAAGCTATTGTATTTCCTTTCCCTTGATGCGTTCTTCCAATATTGAAAGAATTTCAAAATATACCCATTTAAATGAGCGATAATGGTAAAATTATACTACCTAGGATAATTTAGTTGTGTCCGTTGCTCTTGTTAAAGATGTATCTAATATTTTCATATAAAATGGGGAGTTATTATGTTAAAAAACAAGAAATTTTTAATACTTGCTCTCATTCTTTTAATTGTATCGTTAATTTTAAATTTTCCTTTCCCACATGAATACCGGTATGGTGAATCATTGATGTCAGTATTTAATATACCAATCACCACGGTTAATGGGCCATCCCTTGTAGGAATTGCTTCCTTTTCAGTATTTATTGCGGGCTTATTTTTTTTAGCAAAATCATTAACAAAATATCAAGGCAGGTTAGTATTACTCGCAATACTGATTTCCACCATTGCACCAACTTATTTTGCTGAATTATTCCAAAGAACGATTGCAACCGGAATCTATGCGATTTCTTATAATCATGATGAAAGTAATTGTCGATTTGAAATGACCAATAAGACAATATTGCATGGGGAGTGTGAACTCCCTTTTGAAAATTACAGCAAAGACGATGACCAATTCTCCATTGAATTTTATGAAGAATATGCTTTCGAAAATGATGTCCCAATTCTATCTCTAATGAACAACAATGCTCCTTACAAGGTCAAGTTACGTGGGAAAGAGAGCAGACGTGTGAAAATCGAGACAAATATAAATGTCTCTAAGATGCCTCACCACATTGATAGCGGTGAAGCCAATGGGGTAAATATTATCATTAAATCAGGGAAAAACCATAGGAAATTATGAGGGCATTAAAAACTGAAGGTGTCAGGCACCATTGTGATAATTTCACATGGTGCCTGACACCTTTAAATTGTTGTTTTTCTGACCGCTAGGAAATAAATGATGAATGATATTCCTATTAATGAGGCCGAGCATGATAATAAAGTATTTCTAATTACTTCAGCACCCATCGAAGGTGAGTTAGACAGAAAGGTTGAAAGGAAAATAAGCAATGCCCCAATAATTCTTAAAAAATAACAAAACTTGTTCAGACTTCTTTTTAAAAATAAATAGCCTGATAGAATAAAAAAATATAGGCTGCTAAGAAGGAGGACGGTTGGGAAAACAGGCTTAAATTTCATCGCGTAGATAAAGTAGTCGAGTTGTGATATATCCTGCTTCCCATTTATTTCTCCATTTAGCATATTTGAAAAAGGAGCTGAATATTTCCATTCCCAAGGATTATCTATTATCTCACTGCCTTCATACCATGTTACGACGGCTGCAAATAAGATCAATGATAGTCCCAAAATAAATTGGAGAATGATTTTAAAGGACATACCCCCACTCCTTCTTATCCATTTAGTTTCACGATCATATCCCAGGATGTTCCATCGATACCGACCTTTTTAAATCCTAATCGATTATAAAGGCTCAATGCAGGATTATTTGGATCAACGCTTAACGAAACGGCACCAAATCCTGCTTCCTTTGTTATTCTTAGCATTTCCCCAAGGAGTGCTGTTCCAATACCATTTCCTCTGTATTCCGGAATAAGCGCCATACCTAAAAGCGGGGTTTGGTTATCAATGTAACCGTATGTCTTGTTAGATTCATCAAATAATCGAACCCAAACGGCCCCAATTGGAGTATTATTGGCATCGATTGCGATCAAGGCTGTATCGCCGTCTCTTCCCCAGCCTTTCAAAGATTTTTCAATATGAGGTTCTTTTAAGATATCCCTTGTTGGACGAGGCACTCCTTCGGGAATGAAAATAGCTTGGTACAACATTTCCCATAAAAAATCTTCGTCTGCTGTTGTGCCTAGTCTAAGATTAAATACGTTCGGTTTATCGGCATTCCCGCCAATTACTTGTAATACATGCTTCAGTGCCTTCTCACCCATTGAAGATAGTCTTAGACTATAGTCGTAAAAACCTAAATGAGCGGTAACGGGATTCGGTACAATCACACAATGAAGGCCAGCCGCCCGCGCTGCCTTCAATCCATTTAAAGAATCTTCAAAGGCAAGGGCTTCTGAAGGAGATACTCCTAGTGCTTCCACAGCTTTCAGATACAATTCAGGGTTTGGCTTTACCTCATGAACATCATCACGTGTTTTAATGACCTCAAAGTATTGGATAATACTAAGCTTAGTTAAAAAGCCTTCTACCCATTCCCGCCTTGAACTTGAAGCTAAACCAACTTTTAGCCCTAATTCTTTTGCTTCCTTTAAATATTCAGCAACGCCTTCCCTGAGCACAGGCAAGCCCAGTTTTACCTCTACAAGATCTTTTACAGATCCTTCTATTACCATTGGATCAACTGGGGATATTAAATTTTGTTCTATGTATGAGTATAACTCGGTATCATCGGTTCCAATTACCTTAGAAAATTGTTCTAATGAAAGTTCAATTCCATAGTTAAATAAAATTTCTTTATATGCCTCAAACCAAATGGTTTCAGTATCGACAATCAACCCATCAAAATCAAATATAATTGCTTTCATTATAATCACCTCAATAATGTTAGACGTACAAATAGGAAAAAAGTTTAACTTTTTTATTAGGCTCTGTTAAATTTAGCTGTTGATTTCCGCTCCAGGCGCTCGCTTTCCGCGGGCGTGCCGGGGAGCCTCCGCGGCGCTTTTGCGCCTGTGGGGTCTCCCCAGCCCCGTACTCCCGCAGGAGTCGAGCGCCCTCCGCTCCAATCAACAGAGTATGAAAAACAACAATATTGTTTAACAGAGCCTTTTATTAAAATCTTGGCGCTAGGCACTTTAAGCACAAGATGGCTGTCGATTATTGTATCGACAGCCATTTTTCTTTATTTTCTATAAAAATTACTCCTATTAGGTGAAACTTTGGATCATCTGTATTATGTTGTTTTGATAACGAGGGGGATTCTTCACTTCCAAGGTCGCTGCTGCAACCATTTGAGTTTCTATAATAGTTAATAAAGTAATGGCAAAGAATAAAGAGCGTATAATGCTAGATTTCAATTAAAATCGGATTCTCCTATAAAAGTATTTTATATACTGGAATTGAGAAGGCGATTTTTCTTACATTCGAGGTCTCCTTTTATATTATTTATTTGATTTTGATGATATCCTGGTCGAAGCTTTCTACACCTTTATCAAATGTGAGTTTCGTCTTGAACCGGTAGGAAATATTTTTGGACGATACAGGAACCGATTCAGGCAATTGAAAGATGAATTCCACCTTATTCGATGCTTCAGAATCAATTCGAGCTGATAGCATAATTGTGGTGCTATCAATAACCCTTTCTGTCCCGTTAACCTGATCCATTAACACCAAATCACAATCTATTTGTTTGATTTGCTGTTCGATTGTGCCGCCTTTAATCAAGAAATAACCGCCGACAGAATCCCCTGCCTTAAAGGTATCTTTTTGCAGGATTAGATCAATCTCCGCTGAACCAATGCCCATAAGTGACAAATATCTTCTAAGTATCAATGTAAAATCCTCCTGGTTTAATTCTTTATCGGATGAAACATTCCATTATATGCTTCTACATTTTTTTCATCCATCCGCTTTTCAATTATTTCGAATTATCTTTTTTAAAAACAAAAAAACCTTTACCAACGACCGGTAAAGGTTTATTAAAACAAATAAAGACCTTTACCAAATAGGCAAAGGTCTTGCTAACAACGTAAGGTTGCCAACAAAGCCGGGAGCAAATACTCCGTAATGACGACTTCATTGTGAAAGCTACTCCCCTTTAGGAGAACTATGAAATTTATAATATAAGCATACAGGAAACACTAGTAATCTGTCAATAAGGTCACTTTGCACACACTTACGGATATTATTTTCAATACAATTTTAACATATCCAAAACTTCCTCTGCCCTTTCGGATGCTATAATTAAGTAATATTTGGAAATAAAAGGAGTGAGTGAGTTGATTCCTAACTTTCAAGACTTTAATCATAATTTTTTTATGCAGGAAGCATTAAAGGAAGCAGAAGAGGCTGGAAGACGTGGCGACCGGCCAATTGGTGCGATTATTGTCCATGATGGAACCATAATTGCGCGAGGATCTAATAGGATTCATACAATGGATAGCGAGCTTGCTCATGCTGAAATTAATGCTATGAACCAATGTGCTTCCTATTTAAGAAAACATGCTCGCGAATGTATTCTTTACACAACAGTGGAACCTTGCATTATGTGTTTATCTACGATTACGTTAGCAAATATTCATAATGTAGTTTTTTCAATTAAAGATAATTACATGGATATGGAGCATTTCATTGATTCTACTATTTATATCAAAAAACGATTACATAATTATGTTGGCGGTATTCTGAGTGAAGAGTCGGCACAAATACTGAAGACCTACTCACCATTTATGGCGGAAGTCGTTTTGAACGGGCATAGGCCATCATAAATCTTCACAACTTCCACACAAGTTCTACCTAAGTTCTACACAAGTTTTCATTAATATAAGGGTAACTTAATTAAGAAATTGGTTCGATGAACTCATTTCTTAAAAACTTCCCATTTTGGATTGGTGCCTGCACCAATCTATTTTTTTGTCACAATAGTAGTCACCAATGTATTTGAATTTCCTTTTTTGGAAAAATAATTATAAAAAACTGGAGGCTTATTGTGACAAATTTTTTTGAATCGTTAAAGGATTACTTGCAAATGAATTTAGATAATGAACCCAAAAACCCGCTTCATGTAGGAGAAGTGATGAGCTGCTGGCTGTATCTAACAATCATGGACGAGTCCAGCATTTTTCTTCAAGTCAGTTTAAATATGTCAACAGATGATGATGTAGTCAGGATTATAAAAGAAAGTTTAAAACAATGTGATACCCAAGGACAAAGATTTAAGGACTTTTTGATCAAAGAAGGTGTTCAATTACCACCAACTAGTGAGCAGAGGCCTTTCTCAGACCCGAATGGAGTACCATTAGGCACCAAATTAACGGATGATGAGATCATGAACGGAGTGAGTATTAAAACGGTTGCGGCAATCGTTCATTGTGCGACCGCAGCATCACAATCAATCAGAAATGATGTGAGCGCGTTGTTTACCCACGCTATGGTAGAAAAAATGAAATTTGGGACATCCCTAAAAGAATTAATGAGAAAAAGAGGCTGGATCAAAGTACCTCCCTACTACTATCCACCAGGAGGACCTAGAGAATGAAAAGTCAGCCACCACAAATGTGATGGCTGACTTAAATTTTAGTATACTCCTACCGATGACCAAGCACTGGCAACTGCATTATATTGCGTGCTTCCTGAACCGTAAAGGTCAGCTGCGGCTGCAAGAAGGGCAGCACGAGCATCGCTGAAATCACTTTGTGGAGCAAGATATACCGTTAACGCACGGTAATAGATTTTCTCCGCGACAGATGTACCAAGGCTGTTGATAGTTAAATAAGCAGCCTTATTTGGTATACCGCTGTTTGTATGAACACCGCCGTTATCAGAGGTTGTATTTACATAATTACTCATATTATCAGGTTGTCCATAAAGAGGCGGATTGGATAAACTTCTTAAGGCATCCCCAGATTTTTGAGGTGTATACACATCCTCACCCATTAAATAATCGCCCTTATCAAGGAATACACCGAACGTATCAGAAATTGATTCATTCAATGCTCCTGACTGGTATTGATATTCTAAACCTGCTGTTCTCTCCGTTACAGCATGGGTTAGTTCGTGGGCTACAACATCAAGAGCGCCTGACAGTGGTCTAAACTGTACTCCATCTCCATCCCCATATACCATTTGCTGGCCATTCCAGAAGGCATTATTGTAATTTCTGCTGTAGTGGACCGAGGAACGAATAGTTGCCCCATTATTATCAAAACTATTGCGGTTAAAAGTATTTTTATAGTAGTCATATACTTTACCAGCATAGTAGTTAGCGTCAACATCTGCACCTTGAGAAACGGCATTGAATTGATTATCAGGGTCAACGGAATAATTGCCTGGTAAAACGGTACGATTTTGTGCTGTTCTTGTCTCAATAACTCCTGTCATCGGTTTTGTTACATCATACAAATAATAAGTACTGTTTGAAAAATAAGTATTAAATGTTTTATAGTCTCCTAATACACCATAGCCTGAACCGGTAGTTGCACCATCAGCAACAGCATTATAGGAGTTTAAGATATTGCCATTTACAGCATCTACATAAACGACCCAGTTTGCTCCGTATGGCTGAATGAATTGAAGATTTGTTTTGTAAGCCAGATAAAAATCATTAGCTTTTTTATAAACGACCAATTCTGCTTTTTCAGCCGTATCCTCTACCTTTTTGCCAGTAGGGTCCACTTGTGCATTAGTCAACGTATCATTCTTTGTTAGATTAATAGATTTCCAAGCTTTATCAAGTGCTTCAGATTTTGAAAGATTTGCTTTAAGGGCACCTTTAAAGTAGGAGGAAGCCTTTGGGAAAACGTCACCATTTACAGCTGTTACAATTCCATTTTTATCAGTATGAACCTTAAATTTCGCCCCATCCACAGGAATTCCTTGGACAGATTGCACAAAATTATAGTGAGTGCTGCCGAGTTCATCCGTCTCGACATTTAGTAGGGTCAAATCTTTATCTGTATCTAATTGGTAGAGTTCCTTATTTTCTTTCAAAAATTGTTTAATTGCTGTCTTATCTTTATATGCCTTAGTTGATAGTTTTCCATGAACAAAAGATGGAACTGTCTGCCCCTTTTTCCAGTTCACCTTTGCATCTTTTCCAAACTGATTTGCATCCTTGACCATAACATTGTATGGAACTGCGCTCTGTGTTTGTGCAGCAGCCGTAATCGGCAATATCGCCCCTACAGTTAGTCCCAATGCTAAAACTAGTGACGTTCTCTTTTTCATTCTCTCTGGCCTCCTAATAGATATAAAGATTTTGTTTGGAATTTAATCATAGCACGGTAAAACTATCTGCATAATTGGGAAAAAAGTCATTTGATAGAGTGTCAGGCACCATCTGATATTTTCGAATATATAAAAAAACCCAAGGCTTGTATCATATTAGCCTTGGGAAAAATTAAGTATTAGTGCATTTCATAGAAATGATTTTTGGAAAATGTTTTTCAGGTACCCAAGGGTTACCTACACGAAAACGAAACACTTCCCAGTTCGGCAAATTGTACGAGAATGGTATCTTTTGGTTCAAAGGCAATGGCTTCGGAAATGGCTCCGCTTAGAATGATATCCCCTTTTTTGATTCCTTTTCCACTTTCCCCAAGCTTATTTACCGCCCAGGCTACTGATGTGGCAGGATGTCCCAGCACAGCGGCACTCGAACTAGTTTGGGCTACTTGACCATTCATTGACATCACCATTCCGATATCAGCCAAGTTTAATACCTTTGGTGACATCCACTTGCTCCCAATAAAAAAGCTCGAGGAGGAACAATTGTCGGCAATCACATCGGTCAAAGTAAACTTAAAATTTAAGTAACGACTGTCAATAATCTCGATTGCGGGTGCTACATATTTGGTGACTTGTAAGACATCTTCAGCCGTGATATTCGTTCCTTGCAAGTCTTCACCAATCATAAATGCGATTTCCGGTTCTGCTTTAGGATGAATGAACCTGTTGTAATCAAGAGGTTCCCATTCAAGAGCAAGCATATCATCGGTTAAATAACCATAGATGGCTTCATGGACGCCCATCATCTCTTGTTTCGCCTTACTAGTTAGCCCAAGCTTTAATCCAATACGGCGCGCTCCATCTTTTTCTCTTCTTTGAATGAGTTTTTCTTGGATTAAATAAGCTTCATCGATTCTCAATTCAGGGTATTGATCCGTAACCTTAACCACTTCACGCCGTTCTTTTTCGGCAGCATACAAATACTCTACAATTTCTAAGTCAACACCGCTGGTTAACGTCATTTGTTATACCTCCAATTTGCGACCTATCACTAATTATGCAAAGTACGTCACATAGAATTCTTTACGTTACTCTTTTCTTGATTCCTGAACCCTTTCGGTCACGTAGACCCTTTCTACGTTACCCTCTTCTTGATCCCTGAACCCTTTCGGTCACGTAGACCCTTTCTACGTTACCCTCTTCTCGATTCCTGAACCTTTTCGGTCACGTAGACCCTTTCTACGTTACCCTCTTCTCGATTTCTGAACCTTTTCGGTAACATAGACCCTTTCTACGTTACCCTCTTCTCGATTTCTGAACCTTTTCAGTAACATAGACCCTTTCTACGTTACCCTCTTCTCGATTCCTGAACCCTTCCGGTAACGTAGACCCTTTCCACGTTACCCTCTTCTTGATTCCTGAACCCTTCCGGTCACGTAGTCTAGCTTGTGGATAATAATTTCTTATTCCAATTCTTATTCCATGTACAAAATAACATCTTCCTACTCAAAAGCAACCGAAACTGATCCCATTGAACCAAAATGGGCAGAAAATTGATCTCCAGCCTGGACAGGCAAAGCCTTCGTGAGAGCACCTGGCAGGATTAATTCACCCGCTTTAAGCGTAATGCCGAATTCATGCAGTTTATTCGCCAGCCAGGCGACTGCTTGCGCCGGATGTCCAAGAACAGCAGCTCCAGAACCCGTTTCCATCATCTCCCCATTTTGGTAAATCACCATTCCTACGGTTCGCAAATCAATACCATCAATAGAGGTCAATTGATTACCGACCACAACCATGGCGGAAGACCCATTATCAGCAACCGTATCAACTAATTGAATCTTCCAATCTTCAATTCGGCTATCAATGATTTCGAGGGTAGGTACCACATACTTGGTGGCCATGAGAACATCTAAAAACGTGACATTCGGTCCAACCAGATCCTCACCAAGAATAAAACCAATCTCTGCTTCGACCTTCGGACTAAGCAATTCGCCAACCTTGACGATATCGCCATCTTTCACTTTCATATCTTCTAATAAATGGCCATAATCAGGTTCATCTACCCCAAGCATTTGCTGCATGGCCACGCTGGTTAAACCAACCTTTTTCCCAATAACTTTACTGCCTTGGCCCACTTTTTTGGCTATGACTTCAAGTTGAATCTTATAGGCATCCTCAACTTTTAAATCTGGATACTGCTGTGTAAGGGGCGCGATACCCTGCTTCGTACGCTCTGCTTCTAAAAGACTTTCCGCAATTTTGTCCACTAACAGTTTCATACACTCACTCTTTCTATATGAACTCAGGTAAAGATTGCTATCAAAACACTCTTCGGTTTTCCTTAAAGCTTTAACGTAATGGTTTTCGCTTCTGTATAAAATTCAAAACTATGGCGTCCGCCTTCACGGCCAATACCGCTTGCTTTTGCTCCACCAAATGGAGTTCGTAAATCCCGGTAGTACCAGCAATTAATCCATAGCAAACCAGAATTCACTTTGGCTGCCACGCGGTGGGCACGGCGAAGGTCATTTGTCCAAACGACACCTGCAAGACCATAGATGGAATCATTGGCAATTCGAATCGCGTCATCCTCTGTTTTAAATGGAATGACGACAAGGACTGGGCCAAAAATTTCTTCTTGGGCCACACGCATTTTGTTATCCACGTCATAAAGAACAGTTGGCTCGAAGAAATTGCCTTCTCCTAATTCTAGCACTCTCTTTCCGCCAATTGCCAATTTCGCCCCCTCAGAGATACCAATCTGTACATATTGCTCAACAGTCTCCAAGTGACCTTTTGAAACCAATGCCCCCATATCGGTGTTTTCATCAAGCGGATTTCCGACTTTTATTTTTCGAACAGCCTTTAAAAATTTATCAAGGAACAGATCATAAACACTCTCTTGAACCAATAACCGCGAACCTGCTAAGCAAATTTCTCCCTGGTTTCGAAAAATCGCTTCAATCGATCCTGCTACCGCTTCATCCAGGTCAGCATCTTCAAAGACTATGTTCGCTGATTTTCCTCCTAATTCAAGTGAAACAGGAATTAATTGGGAAGCAGCATTTTGCATAACCGTCCGCCCCGTTGTGCTGTCTCCTACAAATGAAATACGGCGGACGGATGGGTGGTTGGTCATCGTTGTCCCAGCTGTTCCGCCAGGTCCCGTGATAATATTCAATACACCAGGCGGTAGTCCAGCTTCATTAGCGATTTCACCTAGCATAACAGCACTTAGCGGTGTATAAGAAGCCGGTTTCACCACTACCGTATTCCCTGCGGCCAAGGCCGCGGATGCCTTCCACGTCATCTGCATAAACGGAAGATTCCACGGAATGATCAAGCTGGTTACTCCTGCCGGTGCATATTTAGAATAAGACATATATTTTGCTTGGTCATAGTGTTCATGATGAATATAATTAGCCATTTCCGCGAAAAAACGAAGATTAGCAGCTGCCCTCGGGATATCAAAGCCACGGCTCTCTTTTATTGGTTTGCCGACATCTAATGTTTCAACGAGTGCCAATTCATCGACTCGTTCCATGACCAAATCAGACATTTCACACAAAATCTTTGACCGTTCAGCGACAGGCATTTCACTCCAAATCCCGCTCTCAAAAGTGCGCTGCGCCACTTCAATAGCATGCTTAGCATCCTCTTCACTTGCTTTAGCCACCGAAGCCAGCTTTTGATTGGTGGAAGGATCGATCGTATCAAAGGTCTCACCTGAGAAGGCATCTTTGTATTCGCCATTAATGAAAAGCTTTGCATCCTTAATCACTTGTTGCTGGGTTAAATTCATCAATTATCCCTCCTCCTACTCTACTTCTACCACCATTTCAACCTCCACTGCGTTGTTGTGTGGAAGCTGAGCATTTCCCACGGCTGATCTAGCATGTCTACCTCTTTCACCAAATACCTGTACAAGTAAATCGGAAGCACCATTTATCACTTTCGGCTGATCAGTAAATTCAGGTGTACTGTTGACGAACCCTAATACTTTTACAATTCGCTTCACTTTACTAAGTTCGCCAATTTCATTTTTAATCACGCTTAATAGATTTAGCATACATTGTCTTGCAGCGTCATAGCCCACTTCAATGGTTACATCCTTGCCCAGTTGACCACGATATTCATTCGTCCCCTGCCCTGAGGTAAAAATAAGATTTCCCGTTCGAACGCAGCTTACATAATTGCCTGAGGCCGGGCGAAGCGGCGGTAATGTCAGACCTAGCTCCACTAATTTGTCTTCTGGTGTAAGAATTTTATTTTCCATTATCGTCACACTCCTGCTTTTACCGGTATATTTAAGAATCGAAGCGCATTTTTTCCAAGCATGGCTTCAGTATGCTCTTGCGAGAGTCCAAGCGTTTCATCAATCACTTTTCCTGGCGGTACTTCTCTTAATAGGAATGGATAATCAGAACCCATGATAATTTTTTCATGTCCAAAATTTTCAATTAAATAACGGAGATTAATAGGGTCATTAACCAACGAATCAAAGTAAAAGTTTTTCGCATAATAGCTTGGCGGCTTATCCAGCAATCTTAAATGCGGCCATACTTTCCAGCCCTGATCAAGTCTTGGAAGCAGGTATGGAAGAGATCCTCCCCCGTGCGCGAAGCAAATTTTTAAGTTAGGGAATTTATCGATAACTCCTCCTAAAATAAGGCTCGCTCCGGCAAGCGCTGTTTCGCTCGGCATTCCCACCGTGTACATCAAATTGTGACGCGGCATCCGTTCTTTCCCTAACGTTTCCCATGGATGAATAAAGAGTGGAACCTCCCATTTTTCCGCCATTTCGAAAAATTCGATTAGAGAGGGGTCATCCAAATTATTGCCGTTTACATTTGACCCAATCTCAATGCCCTTTAAACCTAACTCGTGAATGCAGCGGTCCATTTCCCGAATCGCAATCTCCACATTTTGCAGCGGAACCGTCCCCAAACCAATAAATTTCGTTGGATATTGGTTAACTGTTTCTGCAATAAAATCATTTTGAATCCGTGCTAACCTTTCCGCTTCTTCAGCCGGTGCCCAATAGGAGAAAGTAACCGGAATCGGTGACAGCACTTGGATGTCTACCGATTCCCGCTCCATATCATAAATTCGTTTCTCCGGACTCCAAACCTGATCGGTAACTTCACGGAACACCTTTCCAGCGACCATTATATTGGCGCCACATGCACATGTCCGTTCAAGCTTCGGCCATTTTTCTCCCGTTAAATGCTGAGTAAGTTCTGTGAAATCTTCCGGAATGATATGCGTATGAAAATCTACTCGCATTTCCATTCACTCGCTTCTTCTGGCATTACGTGCCCACAGTTCATGCATGTTCTGATCTCCTTGTTGCCGTTAAACCCAGCAATTGCTTCTTTTACTTGCACTTCGATATTGGTTAATTGAATGGTTACTCGATGCATTTCCTGGTCGCACTCGTCACAGAACCAGACGAAATCTTCCAGCTCCCCTTGATCCCGATTCCGTTCAATCACGAGACCAATCGTATCTGCCACACGGTGCGGTGAATGCGGTACATTTGCCGGGAGGTGGAACATTTCCCCTTCTTTCACCTCTACTACCTCACGTTTTCCTTCCTGATTAATCACTTCCACGTAACAGCTTCCTTTTATTTGATAGAAGATTTCTTCTGAAGGATCGACATGGAAATCACGTCTTTTGTTTGGCCCGCCAAGCAGCATAACCATTAACTCGGCATCCTTCCAAATCACTTTATTATTAACAGGAGGCTTAAGCTGATCCTTATTCTCCTCAATAAATTTCATTAGATTAATAGGTAAAAACTGTGTTTTCGTCATTTCTGTTTCTCCCTTCCATTTCCGTAATGGTTAACCTATATATTTACATACTCACCTTTTAATGATTTCTGCATATGAACCACTTCATCTGCCAAAATTGAAATCCTCTGCAACAAATCAGCGTCAACGATTTCATTTTTCTGGTTAAAATGCTCATTATTCGCGTAGACATAACCTGGTGCAACAAAGGCACGAAAGTAACCGGCAATCGGTTTTAATTGATTTTCAATGACCAAATAATGCTGATAGGTTCCGCCATTTGCTACAAATCCCATCACTTTGTTTCGGAAATCGTTTGGATGGATTAAATCAAATAGGTTTTTTAACGGTCCAGGGATCGATCCTTGAAAAATCGGTGTCCCAATAATATAGAAATCAGCAGTAGAAACCTTTTCAATTACGGTCTTTGTATCCTCAGAATAGGCAGATGGATTCCGGCCATCACAAAATTGAATCTCGTAGTCCATCAAGTCTAAATACTCCACTTCAATCTCGGGATGCTTCTGCTTTACTTCATCTAGTACTTTTCTGACGAGAATTCCTGTTTTCGCTCCAATAATGGTGCCTGAAATACCTAATAATTTCATACTTGTTTCTCCAACCCCTTCTCTAATACACTTACCTGTAAGGCTTCTTCGACCATGTCAAGTGAATGAGTCCGCTTATAATTATTGTAAAAAATACCTCTTTTACGGATCGGGTCTCCAGTATAATATCGTTCATATTGAAGCAAACGCTGTCCGAACGCTTCGCCGCATAAATCCCAAGCCAGTTTAAACAGACTTACTCGGTCAAGCGAAGATACGCCTTCTCTGCCTACATAATAATTTTCCATTGCATCCTTTAATGGTTCCGCTTCAAAATCGGCACCGGTTGGTGACATTAACAGCCCGCCTGCACCAATAATCTGCATCACTTCAATGGCTCGTGGATACATGGTTGGCAGCAAGCCTCTGATGGTTTCAAGCGGAACATAACTAGGCATCGCTTCCCCATGAGTCGTCATTGTATACTCCATTTCAGCTACACGCAGCAAGGCCCGGATGGATTCAAGCGACTGAATTAATTCGCCGAGGTCATTTTGAACATTTAAATACACATCAACACCAATGGAATCTGCTAGTTTCATAGCAACTTCAGTAGCAAATTGCAGTTTAACAAGTCCTCGAACACCAGACTGATGAGCCGGCTGCTGCCCTGCTCCTGTCATAGGATAAAGCTGATTTGCCGCTTCCACATTGTTATATAAGAAGACTCTATCCCAAGGAACAACAACATCTTCAAACACAAGCAGTGCATCCATTTCCTCAAATCTTGATGCCAGCGGATGATCAAATATAGAACGAGTTCCGTCCTGCATCGGCTCACGGCAGATAATTTTTAGCCCTGGTGTGTCGATTGGAAGGGCAAACGCAAGCGCATATTTTTCATCACCCGGTTTAAAGCCAGGGAATGAATAAATGATGACTTCATCCGTTATCGGAGCAAGCGTTGCCAGCATTTTCGCTCCCCTTACGACTAATCCATCTGGTGTTTCCTTAACAGCACCTAGATGGGTATAGGTATCCTTTTGTTCATGTGATGTTTTACTTCTGTCATTTTGCGGATTGATAATCGCATGGGTTAAAAATAGGTCATGATCACGAAGGTATTTATAGTAATTACGAATATTCTCAGCCCAATTTTGATTGTATTTTTCAAAAAACCAAGCATTGTGGTACATCGATGTCACCACGACATTTAAAAAGTCCGGTGTTCTGCCCATTAAACCAAATGTCGCCTTGGCAAACACTTCAAAAACCTCTCTGCGCTTCATTAAATCTTCGTAGCTTCTTGGCACTAAAAAGGCGTTGTTGACTCTTTCGCCTGTTTCCTCGCAAATATGGGTGATTCTATCCTGATACTCTGGGTTATGTTGTAAGTCATATAACTTCGCAATTTCAAGAATTGGTTGTTTAAATACCGGTTCTTCAAATAAATTGACCACTTTTTTTCCATGTAGCCACACATCAGGTTTTCTGGATTTTACGGCTTCAATATATTGATTACCTGTTCTAATTCCCATTTTTCTTGCCTCCTTGATTTTTGGAAATTTACAACTGAATTGTAACCGCTTCCTCCAAATGAAAGTGTAGCCTATTTAACATATTTTTCGATTTAATATTTTAAATTATCGAAATAATTGGTCTACTATTGGCTTTTCACTTCGTTTTCCAATATGATTAAATTGCAAACCATTCATATTTTTGGGGGTAGTGTTATGACCACTTTGTATGAACAGGTATTTGATTGGAACAGCTATTTAGAATTTGGAACACGGCAATTTTTTAAAAGAAAGCAGGCTATCTATAGCCAAGGAACATGCGGAGATGGATTTTATTTTCTTCAAAAGGGATTAGTGCGGATTGTCAGTGTGAACGCAACAGGAAAAGAGAGAATCTTGAACATCGTCATACCAAACCAGCTTTTAGGAGTACAGTCTTTGGATCAAAAGAAACATTTTACGTCAGCAATTGCCGTGAAGGATTCCGTCGTCTATCATTTTTCGTGCGAAACTTTTAAAGAGCTTCTTAAAGAACATCCCAATCTGGTGTCCCTTTTTTCACGGACGGTTATTCATAAAATGAAAATCCTTTTAGACCGCATTAATTTGGATACGCTTACATCCGAGCAAAAAATTGCTTTACTGCTGCACAATATTTGCTATGAGTTTAAAAATTACGAGGTTCCTATTTCGCAGCAAGATATTGCCGGCTGTACAGGACTAACGAGAATCACGGTATATAAAGTCCTAAAGCAATGGCAGGAGGATGGCATACTCGAAATTGCCAACCGAAAATACTATGTAAAAAAACCAGATTTCTTAAGAAACCTGGTAAAATAGAATTTCTTTATTGTTTGGCGATGGCCTTGATTTTTTCCATATCCTTAATCACAATTTGCCGGTTTTGAAGAGTGATATATTCCTCCTGCTTCCACTTTTGAATCACCCGATTTAAAGTAATGCGGGAAATGCCTAAGTATTTGGCGAATGAGGTTTGATTCATAGAAGCGCTGCCATTTTCATCGGAAAGCTTTAATAAAAAATAGGCCATTTGCTGTTCTACCGGACTTTCGATAAGAGTAAGTATTTCAGCTAGTGTTCTAAATTTATAGATTAATGAATCCGTATAAATGACCGCGGCCTCAGGGTGTTTCTTGTAAATAGCTGCGACTGCCTCATCAGAAAAAAAATAGATAATCGAGGGGCAGGCTGCAGCAGCACTTGTCAAATAGGGCTCCTGCTGGACACCATGCTCTCCAAACAGCATCCCAGGCGGCACAACATTAATGATCCGTTCATCCCCTTTATCGGAAAGAAGCGTGATATTTATTTCTCCGATACTAAGATAATAAAAACCTCTGCCATTTTCCCCCTGGCGATAAATGACCTTATTCTTTCCTGCCTCAAACCGTTGACCATACTTTAAAAATGGCTCCCATTTAAAGCGAAGTTCTTTCATTGTATCCCCCTTCCCCTTTTTACAGATAAAGCCCCCTCGTGTAAACAGCCGTAATGGTATTCGTAATGTCATCTACAGAATCGTGATGTTCGTTCCGGACAATTTCCCATAAGTACATTTCATTGGTGAAAAACCAGCCCCTTGCGGCAAGCTTATGATTTAATTCTGGTCTCGCAAGTCCGGCCTTCTGGGCATAGGCAATATCCTCTGAAATTCGTTGGATAAACTTTTCACGAATCGCCTTCCATTTGTTTGAAATGGATGAAGAAATCCCAATCGCCTGCTCGAAGACCTGCATCATGTTCCGTTCTGTTTCGGCCATTTTTAAGAAGGCAGTGGCTTGCTTTAGGATAATTTGCTCAGCATCCTTTTTTGTTTTAGGTAAAAAGGAAATCTCGGCAATCTCATAGAATTTCTCCATCACCTTCTCCATCAGCACAATTAATATTTCCTCTTTGCCTTCAAAATGGACGTATGCCGTCCCATACCCGATATTAGCCTTTTTGATCATCTGTGAAATCGTCGCCTTTTGAAACCCTTCTTCTAGAAAAACCTCTTTTGCGGATTCTAAAAGCTTTTCACGAGTTTTTAACGAGCGTAGATGTCGTTTATCGATTATTTTTTCGTCATTCATTTTAATATCCTCCAGTACCTACAACACATGCAAATTAGGGTTTCTCTAGTAATAAAAGGTCTTGAATATATTTTATCAACATTTCTAATTTTCTGAAATATATTATTGACATTATGTCATATTCCTTGTTATGATTCACCTTGAATTATTGGATAAAGGAGGATTTTTATGAAGGCAGCATTTCAACCAACACAAGAATACGCACAAAAGCTCGATAAAGAAGACATCCTAAGAAATTTCCGGGACGAATTTTATCTACAACCTGATTCGATTTATATGGATGGGAACTCTTTAGGATTGCTTTCGAAACGAGCAGAACAGGCACTCCTTACAGTTTTAGCCTCTTGGAAGGACTATGGAATTGATGGCTGGACAAAAGGAAATCACCCATGGTATTTCTTATCAGAAAAATTAGGCGAAATGATGGCACCATTAGTCGGAGCTTCTGCAGAAGAAGTGATTGTAAGCGGTTCCACAACAGTAAATCTCCATCAACTTGTTGCTACTTTTTATAAACCTCACGGAAACCGCACAAAAATTTTAGCAGATGAATTAAATTTTCCAACCGATATTTATGCACTACAAAGCCAGCTTCAAAGCCGTGGATATGATCCGGATACTCACCTTATCCGAGTTAAAAGCAGAGATGGTCGAATCATTGAAGAAGAGGATATTATCGAAGCGATGACCGATGACATTGCCTTAATTATTTTGCCAACTGTGCAATATCGCAGCGGTCAAATACTGGATATGAAACGACTAACAGATGAAGCCCATAAAAGAGGAATCTTAATCGGGTTTGATGCATGTCATTCCATTGGCGCCATCCCTCATTCCTTCAGTGAATGGGATGTTGATTTTGCCTATTGGTGCAATTATAAATATTTAAACGGCGGCCCTGGCAGCGTCGGCGGTTTATACGTCAATCAAAACCATTTTGGGACAAAACCTGGTTTAGCTGGCTGGTTTGGCTCAAGAAAAGACAAACAATTTGATCTAGAGCATACCTTCACACCAGCAGAAACAGCAGGAGCCTATCAAATCGGGACACCACATGTGTTAAGCGTGGCCCCTTTAATCGGCTCTTTAGAAATTTTTGCAGAAGCTGGTATTGAAAATATTCGTGAAAAATCACTTCAAATCAATCAATATTTCATGAACTTAATTGAACTTGAACTTGCCGATATGGGCTTTGAAATTGGAAATCCAGAAGAAGATAAACGCCGCGGTGGTCATGTCTGCCTTGAGCATCCGGAAGCAGCACGCATTTGCAAATCCTTAAAGGAGAACCATATCATTCCCGATTTCAGGGCTCCGAACATTATTCGCCTTGCTCCGATTGCACTTTATACCTCTTATGAAGAAGTTTGGAAAGTTGTTCAAACTCTTAAAGTCATTATGACAGAAAAGCAATATGAAAAATTTGCGAATGAGCGTGAAGTAGTGGCTTAAAAATAATCAATTGAACGAGGGAAAGGTGGGAAAGTATGACGAATATGAATACTAATGGACCAGAAAAGGGATTAAAAAGGGAATTAAAAACAGGCCAGCTTACGATGATTGCAATGGGGTGCGCGATCGGAACGGGGCTTTTCCTCGGCAGCGGACTTGCTATTCAAACAGCAGGACCAGGTGTTTTAGTCAGCTATGCAATTGGCGCCTTTATTGTACTCCTTTTAATGGGCTGTTTAGCTGAAATGACAGTTGCTCACCCGGCATCGGGCTCGTTTGGAGTTATTTCTGAAAAATATATTCATCCAATGGCAGGCTTTCTTGTCAGATATTCGTATTGGATCGCGAATGTGCTGGCTGTTGGGGTAGAAGTCAGTGCCATTGCGGTTTATATGAAATATTGGTTCCCGACTGTACCGGGAATGGTCTGGATTTTACTGTTTGGCGCCGTGCTCATTTATGTGAACGCTACAAGTGTCAATACCTTTGCTACATTCGAGTATTGGTTCTCCATGATCAAAATTAGTGCAATTGTTGGATTTATCATTCTTGGAGCCTATGTTTTATTTGGTACGTCTGATCATCCAAAAATAGGCGCAGAGAATTTTGTGAATGACGGAGGCTTTCTGCCCTTTGGCTGGAATGGCGTCTGGATCGCAATCTTTATTTCCTTATTTAGCTTCCTCGGTACAGAATTGATTGCTGTTACCGCTGGAGAAGCAAAGGATCCTGATGTCGCCGTTCCAAAGGCGTTAAAAGCAACGGTTTTCCGTTTGTCTACTTTCTATGTCTTAACACTTGCGATCATGCTAATGATTGTTCCATGGAAAGCGGCCGGAGTTGATAAGAGTCCGTTTGTTAAAGTAATGGAAATTTTGAATATCCCTGGTGCATCTGGAATTATGAATTTTATTATTTTAACGGCAGCATTATCCGCTATGAACAGCCAGTTGTATGCCTCTACACGGATGGTATTTTCCTTATCACGCAGTAACTTTGCCCCTGCCATTTTAGGCAAATTAAATAAAAAAGGCGTTCCGTCAACTGCTCTTGCCGTATCCACTCTTGGAATTGTTGTGGCTGCAGTGGTAAGTGCGTTATTCCCAGGTACCTCCTATGCCTTCATGATGGGTATTTCGATGTTCGGTGCTTTATTTACTTGGTTAATGGTGTTCGTTTCACATTTATTTTTCCGAAGAACGTGGGAAAAGTCAGGCGGCCGCAAGCTTCCGGTAAGGATGATGGGCTTTCCTTATTTGACCATTTTAGGAGCAGTACTTCTTGTCAGTTTAATGATTACTACTTGGTTTACTGATTTCAAGATTTTACTGCAGTTCGGTGTTCCTTGGTTAGTTTTTTTATGTGTAGCGTATTTCTTTTTTAATAAAAAAAAGCGGAATGATGCTTCACAGCAGGATTTTCTAGAAGAACAGATTAAATAGATGACTTGAAATGGAGATGAATGGAATGGGAAACTTGGATAATCTACAAGAAAGCAAGTCGACTAATCTCGAAAAAGAAATTCAATTAGATTTTAAAAAAGATATGTCTTATGGTGACTATCTCCACCTTGAGCAAATTTTATCAAGCCAGCACCGCCTTTCTGACCATCATGATGAAATGCTCTTTATTATTATTCATCAGACAAGTGAGTTATGGATGAAACTTATTTTGCATGAAATGAATGCGGCAATTGAGTGTATCCGCCGTAATGATTTGGAACCATCGTTTAAAATGCTTTCACGCGTTTCCAGAATCCAGCAGCAGTTAATTCAATCATGGAGCGTCCTTTCCACTTTGACGCCATCTGAATATATGCAATTCCGGGACAAATTGGGCCATTCCTCCGGTTTCCAATCCTATCAGAACAGGTTAATTGAATTTGCGCTAGGAAACAAAAACGCTCATACTCTAGCAGTCTATCAGCATCAGCCAGAGCTTTATGCCCGTCTGTTGGAATCTCTTCATGCACCTAGTATTTATGATGCTGCCATTTCCGCGCTTGTGGCCCGCGGCTTATCTGTGGATGAAGCTGCTCTGAATAGAGATTGGTCTGAGAACTATGAGCCTAATGCCAGTGTCGAGGAGGCATGGCTGCACGTTTACCGCAATACTGAGCAATACTGGGATTTATATGAACTGGCAGAGAAGCTTGTGGACATCGGCAACCAGCAGCAATTATGGCGATTCAATCACATGACAACAGTCGAAAGAATTATTGGGCATAAAACGGGAACTGGCGGCTCTTCTGGTGTGACGTACTTAAAACGAGTTCTAGACCAGCAATTCTTCCCGGAGCTATTGAGTCTCCGCACTAAGTTGTAAGATAATGAAGTTGATGAATTTGTAGAGTTGGAGGCTGGATAAATGAGTTCTTGGATTGATGTTTCACAACGCCTTGATAACAATATCGTAGTTTGGCCGGGGGATACCCCCTTCAATTACCAAGTCAGTTGGAGTAAAGAAGAGAGCGGTTCTGTAAACGTTGGCCAAATCACAATGAGTGCTCATACGGGAACCCATATTGATGCACCCTTTCATTTTGATAATGATGGAAAAAAAGTGATTGAATTGGATTTGGATCTATATATGGGCAAAGCGCGGGTCATCCATCTACGGGATTTGACTAGTATTGGCGTTAAGGAACTCTCCAGTTTAGAACTTGAAGGTGTAACCCGGTTGTTAATTCGTACGGATGCTTGGAAGGACCGGAGTGTATTTCCATTGTCTATCCCTCCTATCGAACCTGAATTAGCTTCCTATTTATCTGAACTTGGGGTGCGTTTGATTGGGCTTGATTTGCCGTCTGTCGATCCGATTGATAGCAAGGAGCTTTCCGCGCATCATGAACTTGCCCGTCATAACATTCACATTTTGGAAGGACTCGTGCTAGACGATGTATCGCCAGGTGATTATGAACTGGTCGCTCTCCCCCTTCCATTAGTGGAAGCAGACGGCAGTCCGGTCCGTGCGGTTTTGCGAAAAATGGATTAGTAAATGAAATGACGTGTGCTCTGATGCACACGTCATTTTTTTTGAACTGTAGGTTGGATTGCTAGCAAAATATAGGTTTCGCAGAAAAATTGCGGGTTTTCACAGATAAATTGCTGGTTTTCGCAGATAAAGTGTAGGTTTTCGCAGATAAAGTGTAGATTTTCGCAGATAAATTGTTAGTTTTCGCAGATAAAGTTCAATTTTCCGCAGATAAACTTACAGATCACTAGTTGATAAGTTAATTTTAAGTGCTCGAAACAGCATTTTGTTCGAAAACTGCCTATAGTATCAATGAAATAATTCGAATAGCTCATTTTAACCAAATTCTCATCATTTTTTAATCCTTTTTATCACTAATATCTAACATTAGTCTGAGAAAATGGTATAACAATAAGTCTTTGGGGGTGTGAACCATGAACAGCTTTGATTATCTTAAGATCATTGAGGAACTTGGAAGGCTGTTTAGAGAATATTACCATTGCAATGATACAAAAATCCGTGAGGAAATTTATGAAGAAATTCAACGGTTAGGTAAAGTGATTGCTCTATAGATTCTACTCTTCAAACCAGCATTTAATTTCAACCCATAATTTCTCTCTCGCTATTTTCTTCTCTGTTTCCAATCATTCCACACTTCAACATTAACGCTGCGCTTCTGCAAACCATCGTAGTGCTGCCTGCTCCAATTCCTTAACGAATGTTTTTTTTGCTGGGCTATATTCACTGGTGTTTTCATATCGCCCAGCTAACTCTTCTTTAAAACGACTATACCTCGCCACTTCTTCAGGATGGGACCTTAGATAATCACGAAATATTAAATGCCGTTCAATTTGTGGATTATCGGATTGATAAAAATGAATGTGATGGGTTCTGTTTTCCCCGCCTTTTCGAAATAATCTTCTACCCTGAATGCCCCATTCTCCAGCAACATCATATCCTAGTTCATTCATTTTTTCGTTGAAAGCATCAATCTTCTCAATATCTTTTACGACACACATCATGTCAATTACAGGTTTAGCCTTTAAGCCCTGAACGGATGTACTCCCAAAATGCTCAAATTTGATAATTTCATCTCCAAAAATTGTTTTTAAAAATTGAGCCTCTCTATTAAACATTAGAGCCCAACTTTCATTAAAGCTGCTAAGTCGAACTTTCATCCCATTCTCCTCCACAAAACTCTGATTTAACTATGTCTATTTTAGTGAAACAATTTAAAAAAGTAAAAATTTTGGAAACAATTAAGGTTGTAATTCCGTCTAAATAAGTACCTATAGTTCAGGGGATGGTGTGTACATGACCTGGTTTTATGTAGTATTAGGCTTTATTGGGATTATTGCCATTATTACAATAGAGGAAAAGGCAAAAGAGTATCTAATCGAAAAAGGTCATAGACTCTCAAAGCCCTTTCAATTGTTGTTAGCTATGATAGGAGCTGGTCTCATTTCACTAGCTATTTTTTACATAAGGCATTAAACTTAATCCCCCACAAAATGTGAGGGACTTTTGATTATGCGACTTTAATTGCTTTACCAAATGGAACCCGTGGTAAAAACGCACCTGGAACTAACCAAAATAATTCAAAATCTACCTTTTCCATCTCTTCAGAAAAAAATCCGGTCACATCTGTAATATAAAACAGTGTATCTACTTTCTCTTCTTTTGCCCACTCAAGCACTAATGTATAGGAAGATTTCCCGTGTGTTTGATATTTGATCGTATCACTTTTTACGGGAGTAATACTTCTAATTTTAAAATCCGCTTGAACCAATATCGTATCTGGCTTTAGCTGTTCAAACAGTTTTACTATGTTATTAATAAGGATGGTTGGAGCTTCGCTTGTGGAAGTATCCACCGCTAAAGCCACCTTTTTATCTTGACGCTGTTGAATCATTGAAAGTATTGACTTGTGCCATTTCAACGCCATTTCCCCCTTTGTTTGAATGAGCGAGCCATATTATTTTCGACTAAAAGGAAACGGCTTATGATTGGATAATTGCGGTATTAGTTTCAACTGTTTCTTCGATTGAATCAAATAGTTTGTAATTGAACAATCTATTTATGATGATTATTTTTGGCCTTTTTTTAGTGTAATACTACACTTTAACTATTATTTTAAAATTTTATCGGCGAATTTTTATTTTTTTCGGCGAATTTTCAATTTTATCGGCGAATCGAAAAATATTACTTCTTTTAATAAAATTAATCCAATTCTCCGATTAATATTATTCCATCTTGAGAAAAGTCACCGTAGAATTTATATCCCTTAACGTCTAATTCCGCGGGTACAATTAAACCCCATTCAGAAACATTCTCTGGAGAGAAAGCAGTAAGTTGGGCCCCAACTGATTCCTCTTCTCTACTAAACAATCCTTTATAAAAACTTTCTAAACCTTTTTTTGTATATAATACCGCAATGTGTGCACTCATTAATCCTCTTGAGGAGATAATACAAAAGATACGATATTCACGCTGAAGACCTGTTTTTGAATTAATTAAATGTATAGTTCGATTAATAATTGTCTGTACAAATAATTTTCGTACAGAGTTTGGAATCTTTTGAGAATCAGTAAAGAAATCTTCAAAGGAAAGTGACAGGGCTGAGTACCCCTGATAATTTGGATCACAATTTTTGGGGATAGGTAAAGAGTCAGTTTTTTCATCTAAATATTTAATAAAGGTACGGCACCTTCTTTTTAAGCCACGTACTTTCTTCTTGGAAAAGTTTTCAATAACCCATCTTTTCATTATGAAATATCCTCCGAATCATCTCATTTAAAACCTGGTTAGAACCGGATTTTGTCATTTCTACATCAGTGTATTTTAGTCACATCTGTATTGCCTAACTCCGTCACAATCACTGCCTTCATTTGTATTCCCCCATTTTAATTAAATTCCTGCCTCTAAAATAATATCTCCTCAAAAAATCTGCTTTAAAATATAAAAAGGGCTCTACATTTCATGTTTGAGCCCTTTTTTACTCTACCTAATCGAATTCTTTGTATTTTCATAAATACCGATTACGGCTTCGTCTATTTCATCTCTCGACATCCGCAATGCTTTTTCGGATCTGGCAAAACCAATTTCGATTTTGCCTTCTTCCAGTCCTTTAAAAATCGCATCTGCAAATTCATCTAAATTAGCGCCAAAAGTATGTAACCCAACACCGCCTAAATCCGTATTGACCGCCGGAGGCGCTACTTCAATCACTTTAATAGAGGTATTCGAAAGCTGTAATCTTAGACTCACTGTAAATGAATGTAAAGCAGCCTTAGTAGCTGAATAAATCGGCGCAATTGCCATTGGAGTGAATGCAAGACCCGAAGTTACATTGATAATGGCTGCGTTATCTTTGCTAGCAAGGAATGGTGTAAATAGCATAGCTAGATGAATAGGTGCTTCAAGGTTTGCTGTAATTTCATTATTATAGTAAATCCAGTCCTCTTTAGGGTTTGCTTTTAAAATATTAAACCGTTGCTGAATGCCTGCGTTATTAAACAAGGACATTCAATTTTGGGTATTCATTCGTTACCCATTCAAATAATGCCAATCGATCCGATTCAACCGTAACATCACAAACGCGTGTCACAATTCCTGGGAATTTATCCTTTGCCTCTTGGAGCCTCGTTTCCCTTCTTCCACATACAATAACAGTGCTCCCCGCTTTAATAAATCGTTCGGCAAAAGCTAATCCAATTCCGGATGCACCGCCAGTAATCAAAATTGTATTTCCTGATAGATTCATGGTAATACCTCTTTTCACGTTAATTAAATATATTTAAAATGACTGCTACTACAAAGGTAAGGATACAAGAACCAATAATGAAATACCCAATATAGCGAATTCCTTTTGGCAAGGAACTTATTTTTAGGCTGTTTCTTCTATAAACACCTCCAGCAGTTATCTTTTGCAAATCCTCAATCGGTGTATACAATTTATCATCTTCTGTATGTTTAAATTCTTCACTGGGTTGAGATTCATGCGTTTTTTCCATATTTATCACCCACTTTTATAATAATTTAGCCATGTAATACTCATTGAAAATAAAAAACGATACAAATAAAAAAGTATCGCGGCTACTGATTAATGAAAATAAAACCAAGCCAAGTAAAAAAAAGAAAAATTGGGACCACATGTAAAATGGCTAGCCAACGGATCCCCTGAAGCCTTTCATTTTATATATATTCAACATTTTGGATCAGCTATCCTGCCATCTTTCCACAATTAGGAAAATCACAAAAAACTTTTTCTCCGCCCACAAGTAAACGCTGATCTCACTTTCATAAAGTCGTACATGAGTGCCGCTTTTCGGCCTTTTTCTGTTTCCCGATTCATTTTATTGCGGAGACAATCCATGAATTCTTCATCACATTGACAAGGTGATATTCCTCTTTTTAGACATTGGTCATGTTTTTGGCAGCAGGCATCCACATCATTAATCGGAGCGCCTGGTCCGCTGCACCCGGGACCGCACCAACGATATCCAGGAAAAATGCACAAGGAAAAAGGATTTCTCTGATCACTATTTTTCAAAACTTACCACCTCCAGAATAGTTACTATACTAATAAAATATGATTGTCCAAAAAATATGAATTGGCAGGGGCCCAAATTTACCGTTAGCAATCACTTAAAGTTATACTCCAATAACAAAAAGGTGTAGAATAGAATTATATGCATTTTAGGAGTAGGTCTCTTTGGTATTCCTTCAACGATTAAAATTAGTTTTGAATAATAAATGGCTCATCTACTTACTGGTTACTTTGGTCCCTTCAATAGTGATTAGTGCTTATTTAGCGGAGTACAAGGTAAATGTGGATGAAAGTGAATATAAAAGTAAAGCCCAGGACTATGCCAACTTTCACGCGATGAATATTGAGCATTTTCTTGGCGAAACGGTGGGCAGACTAGAAATGCTCGCTACCTCGATGAAGGTTCAGGATAACAAACTTAATGATGTCGTAAAAATACTTCAAGAAACGATGGGAAAGGATCCTCGTTTTTCAGGTTTCTACTGGGCGAGCGCCAATGGGAACCTTTTAATCGACACGAACCCTACCAATTCCACGGTGAATGTTAGTGACCTTCTTTATTTTCAGGAAGCTATAAAAACGAAGAAAACTAGTATTTCAGAACCGCATTATGGCCGTGTATCAGGAAGATATATCATTTCAATCGCTGCACCGATTGTCAATCATGGGCAAATACAGGGTGTTCTTGTTGCCAGCTTAAGAATAGATGAAATAGAAGCAGAGATTCAGAGTTTACTAAAAGATGAAATGATTATCGTCGATGATGGAACAGGACATCAAATAATTAAGGCTGGTTCCATTCCTAAAGATGACTCAGTTATGGCCAGCATGAATATTTCTCAAGTACCTTGGACCATTTCTGCCTTCGTCACTTCAGATAACGAACTCATTTTTTGGCGAAATTTTTTAAAGTCCATTATCTTACTCTTAGCCATAACAAATATCTTATTTTTATCCGCAAAATATGTGCACTTACATCAAAAATTGAAAAAAGAAAAAGAACAAACAGAGATTCATAAGCTAGAACTAATTGGCAATCTAGCTGCTAGCACGGCCCATGAAATTCGAAATCCACTTACCGGAATCAAGGGGTTAGTGAAGCTTTTAAGTGAGGAATATACGGATAAGAAAGCACAAGATTACTTCGGTGTAATTCAAACGGAAATTGATCGAATCAATGCGATTGTTAGTGAATTATTGGTGCTTGGAAAACCTACTGCCTATAAGCTAAAAACCTATGATGCCAATGATATAATCGCCGAAATCGTCCCTATTATTCATTCTGAAACGAATTATATGAATGTGGAATTGAACATTCAATATGCGGCAGAAAATCTACCCGTTTCCTGTGTAAAAGACCATTTAAAACAGGTCATTCTCAATTTAACGAAAAACTCCATACAAGCGATGCCCAATGGCGGAAAGCTCTCCCTTCAATTAGATAGAAGTGCGGACTCGTGTATCATAATAGTTTCAGATGATGGAGTCGGGATGAATATGGATCAAATCTCTCAGGCCTTTAATCCTTTCTATACGATGAAAAAAGACGGTTCAGGACTAGGTTTAACTGTATGCAAACGTATTATCGATACGTTTGGCGGGGATATTTTTATAAATAGCATGCCAAATGAAGGAACAGAAGTAGAAATCAGGCTCCCTCTGGCATTAGATAAAAAATCGTAGGCCTCCACCTGCGATTTTTTGTATATAAGCACAAACTCTCTTTATTTATAGAAGGAATAAAACTTTTTAAAGAGAATAGTTTTCTACGAGGGAGAGTGATAGAACATGGAAAGAAAATCGCTACTGATAACGCCTTTACCTGGCTATGAACCGGAAATTGGCCGTTGGCTCTGGTCTTTGGAAGATGTAAGACGCACCCTTAAGGAACGGTTAGCTGGGCTTAGTCAGGAATTGATTGATAGAAGGCTAGAAGGAAGACATTCAATAGGAAGTTTGCTTTACCATATTGCGCTCATTGAAGCGGATTGGTTATATGAAGAAGTCCTTTGTTCAGCATGGCCGTCTGAAGTACAAGCCATGTTTCCGTTAGAACACCGGAATGCTTCCGGAGAATTAGCACTTTTTCAAGGTGAAACAATTGAAGCTCATTTCGATCGTATGGACTCCGTACGTGAAATCTTCCTTTCTCACTTCCGGACAATGGAGATGGAGGATTGGAGAAAGCCGAGAGTGCTGCCAAACTACGATGTAACTCCTGAGTGGGTTGTCTATCATCTTATTGAACATGAAGCCCATCACCGTGGGCAGATTTTTCAACTGCTTAGTTACTTGGAGCACTTAGAAGATTAATTTTTTCCTAAAAAAGCAGCTATGCACACGTATGCATAGCTGCTTTTTGGCTTCATTAAACTTCTTCCCCTTTTTTCAGTAAAGCAGATGAGCGCTTGAAGAGGGGCACAAGGAATAAAACACCCACGATAAATAGCAAGGCCGACCCTTCATACATTGCAACTAATGATAAGGTTTTCTTCAGCCAGCCACTCGCACTCATGGTGATGACCATTGTTCCCATAAATAACGGTGTTAAAATACCGTTAACGCGCCCGATAAAGGCTTCGTCAGTGTTTTGCAAGATCATCGTATTAATTCCAATGTGAATACAAGGCATAAACAAGCCGCTAATGAATTGTGCTGTCAGCGTAATCCAAAGCTGGTCGGATAGACCCATCACAAAAAAACCAAGCGCACTAACAGACATTCCAATGGCAAGCAGGATTTGTGGAGGTGTTTTTTTCGCAAGCCCCATCGTGAGCCCACCGCCTAAAATCATTCCTGCTCCAAACGCGGCCATTAGCCATTGCAGCTGTTCCTTTGGTAATCCAAGTTTTTCGGTAATGAGGAAAACAGCCAGCGGCTGTGTCAAACCTAGTGCTAAACCTGCGGCAGCAAAGCAGCCACCAAGTAACGTTAATGCTCGGCTGTTCAACACATAGCGGAAACCTGCCTTCATTTCCTCCACAAGTGTCGTTTTCTCCTTATTTTCTTCCATCTCCCGGTCAGGAGGCAACAGCATCAGAACTGCAGCAGAGAGAATAAAGGCAACCCCCATGATAGCAATAGCGGCGTTAATACCGTAATGCTGGTAAACAAACGTACCGATAATCGGTCCGAGTATCATGAACACTGCAAACAGAGTCTGATACATTGACATCCCCATCTGAATCAACTCTTCTTTGACATGAAGCTTAAATAGCTTCATTCCAGATGGCTGTGAAAATTGTGAAAGAATAGAGGAAACTAGTGTTGCAAAGAAAATCGCTTTCCAGCTTCCGAGAAAGAGCGTTAGCAATACTACGAAAATCGATACGGCGCTAAGCAAATCACACCACACCATCGTCCGTTTTGGACGCCATCTGTCAGCGAAGGTTCCACCGATAAAGGAAAAAAGAAAAATTGGCGCGAATTCCGCAACCGAGATAAGCGAGACCGCCACTGGATCTTCATTTGTCTTCTCGATGACAAATAGCAAAATGGAATAATTGCGCACCCAAATACCAATTTGCAGAAAAAGGGTGGAGAGTAAAATGGTACGAATGACTTGATTACGAAATAATGCCCCCATCGAAAGATCTGAGTTTGTTGTTTCCGTCATAAAAAAACCTCCTTATCCATCAATCTGGACAGGAGGTACTTTGAGGCAACAGGGCATAGTACACCGTTCATTACTTGTACTCACCTGTTGCCTATAAAAGCCCGCACTAACCCTATCCAGAAAAATATGTTCGTTTTATCCGAATTTTTTCTTAAATAGGTTTAGTAGATCATTGGCTTTTAGGTCACCCTTTCGTTATATCGTATTTTCTATAGTACTTTATTCTGTTCAAAGAATCAAGGGGGCGTTGTAACTAAATAGAATGGAGCATTATTCCATTGTTAAACTCTGAAATTTGTAAGCTTCTAATTCTAGAATCTTATTTTTTATTCGTTCTAAACAATACTGTTTATTTAAATTTTTATCTGAACTGACACATGTTTCGGTTATGATAAATCCATTTGGCAACTGCACAGCCACAACAGTACACTTTCCAAAAAGCTCGATTATTTCAATTTGGGATTTTTCAATCATCGCGTCAATTTCGGTTTTGGTTGCTTTTTGAGTAATCTGTTCTGATTTCACAGAAAAAAATGAGTACTCTGATGGTTCAAAGGCCATTTCAAAAGCTTGCTGTGTTATTTCGATAATATCGTTGTTGTGCAAATTTCGCACTTTTACTTTCCCGTAAGCTGTAATCTCCAATAGCTCTACTTTATTTTCTGTTGCTCCTTTTACTTGAAAAATCTTCAAGGTGTTCCCCCTCCATTTTATAGGACCCGATTCTAAATAGTTTATTCCGAGACTAATCAAGCTGTGAGCCTTGTATTGAAACTGAATTTTAGGTTCGAGTGGAAGAAATGTGTTTCGCAGATAAATGGCTTTGTTTCGCAGATAAAAGTAGTTTTTTCGCAGATAAACATGAGATTTTCGCAGATAAATGCCTCAACTTCGCAGATAAAATTATCGAAGAGAAATATACTCTAAAAATTTGATAATTTTCTACAAATTTTGCAGGAAATCATATCCTTTTAAAAGAATTTTTTAAATAAAAAATAAAGGAGTGATTATTTTTGATCGCAAAACCAAGACAAATACCATTAAATATTCAAGTTTTGTTAGCATTATTGCGACGCTTACCCAAGAACCACATAAAACGCACGCAAATTTTGGAGGAACTCGGCAGACGTCAAGCCGGATTCCAAGGCGAAGAGTCTCTTGATTTCCATTTAAGCCACTTGCCCGAAAAAGAATTTATCATCCTCCACGACTTAAATCTTCCAGATGGGAAATACAATTGCCAAATCGATACTTTCCTACTAACATCTAAATTCGCCCTTATCATAGAAGTGAAAAATTTGAAAGGTAAATTAACTTTCGATTTGATTAATGACCAGCTAATTCAAAAATACGATGGAATTGAAAAGGGGTATGCTTACCCGGTTTCACAGGCGCAGCGGAAAATTTCCATTATAAAAAAACTGCTCTCTGACTGGCATTTGCCTCAAGTTCCAATTGATTTTATGATAGTCATCAGCAATCAATATGCAATTCTTGAATTCATCGGAAACATTCCTGAAATTCGGAAGAGGGTGTGCAAAGCTGATATTTTCCTGAAAAGAGTCGGGTTGTTTGAAAATATATATACGAAAGAAATCCTCTCTCCCAAAGAACTTCGAAAGTTTACCAAGCTTTTAATAAAAGCGAATACCCCACCGACCAGCCACATTATGGAAAAATATAGTATAAAAAAATACGATTTATTAACTGGCCCCCATTGCCCTACATGCTCTTATCTTCCACTTACCCGTGAAAAGAGAAAATGGTTTTGCCCAATATGCAATACTTATTTAAATGATGCACATATCTACTTGCTCCAGGATTATTTTTTGTTATTTGATATTAAAATTACAAATCGGGAGTTTCGGAGGGTTGCTCATATTGAATCTCCAGATACCTCCGGAAGAATGCTGCGCTCTGTGAATTTATGTTGTACAGGAAAAAACAAGGATCGTGTCTACTTCCCAGCTAAATTCCCTTGGGAAAATTAGTTTCGCAGATAAATGACTTAGTTCCGCAGATAAAGCTGCTAGTTTCGCAGATAAATTCAACTTTTTCGCAGATAAAGCATAAATTTCCGCAGATAAATACCTTCACTACATTATGTTTTGCTTAAAAATTACTAATTTAGGCATAAAAAGAGGAAATCACCACGATTTCCTCTAAAATTTAAATAGCTTACTTAATACTTTCATTGATTCTGGACTGCAAATTGCTCCAAAGTGGTCTTTTAAATGCATTTTCGCCTCATCCATTTCAAAATTTACTAGAACAACGCGATTATTGTCCACCCAGTAGTCCATCGTCTCAAAGGATGTGCTGCTCCAGCCATTTTTTTCGCCCATTTCGTTGGTTTTTGCCTTCGTACCGGAGACAACAATGTCCATCGATCCTTGTAATTCTAACAATGCGTTATCAAATGACTTTTTCTTTTCTTTATCCTTCATTCCTGCTTTAGCCCTTAACACTCTTGTATCAATCCCGGGTTCTTCTTCAATAAGCGCGAACAATTCTAAGGCTTCCCGAGAAACCAGTCCATCGTCAAATCGGATTTTCAATGGATGCGGTGAGCCCAACACTACTCTAACAATTGGAAGCAGTTCACGTGAAATGAGAACAGACTTTTTTTTCAGAAACTTACCATAAGCCGCTGCGCCATCAACTGGGAACTGAGCACGCCACATCCAGGGATCCAACTCTGAGCCCGTATACCAATTTTCCTTCGGAGTGATGCTGTCTAATGAAGGATAATCCGGTATTAACTGTGCCAATGGCAGCAAACCGATTTCGTTAATTACTTCAACAGCCTCTTCATATGTATGAATCTTGTAATTCTTCAAACCCAACCATCTCCCAAGCTCTTCTCTACCAACCATTCTACCTAAGATCCGCTTTCATTAAACTTTAGTTCCGAAACAAATACAATCCAAATCCCAAAGTATCCCTGCCCCATGTCAAATACGTTCTGCGCCACGCACGGATCCGCTCCAGCATCGCCTCATAATCCGGATCATCCGGATTCTCCAGACAATAATTTTCGATGGACATGGAATATAGCCATTCATAGTCATCCCACTCGTCATCATTGGCCACATAAGACCAAAGCGGCACCAACCCTAACTCTTCTCCCACTTTCATATTCTCAGCATGGCTCTTAAGTTCCGATTCATCCGCACCGCCGAGTGCCTCTAGATACTCTGCACTCGGGGACTGCTTCCAATAGCCTTCTCCTATTAAAATGAACCCATTTTTGCGCACGAGTCGCTTCATTGCTTCAAGAGTAGGTTCCAACCCGCCTAAAGCATGAGTCGATCCGATACAAATTCCTAAATCATAGCTCCCGGCTTCACATTTTTCAACAGCTACCCCAGCATCCTCTACAATAAACTCGATGCTTCCTTCAGGAATTCTGCTGCTCGCACGACTCTTTGCTTCCTCTATCGCTCCACCATACAACTCAACTGCCGTAGCAGATACCCGGTAATTTTCCACTAGTCGAATTAACAACTCACACCGGCCAGCACCAATATCAATAACCTTATCCTGTGGTTTAAGCGAGGCGATGCTGATCATTTTCATAATTTTTTCTTCACTCATCGGGTTATAAAAAGCATGATCGCGATGAGCGATGGCTGAAAATTTGTTTCTATTCAAGATATCCATCCTTCAGTTTTTATTTTGATACACTCATTGTAAAATTTCTCAGGTTCTTCAAAACTTATTAAATGAGCTGATTTTTCAAACCAAACAAATTCTTTATGAGGGCATTCTAACACATCATAGAACCGCTTAGCCAATTCAGACGGGGTTTGGTAATCCTGCCTGCCGGCAAAAATATAAACGGGAACTTCAAAGCGAGGGGTATTTTTCAAAAAGTCTACTTCTATAACCTGGCCCCACATCGATTCTAGTGAAAATCTTCCCGCCTTCATGTAGGCAAACCAGTCTTTCATTGTATACTCATTCGCGAAAAACATATTGGAATAGATAAGCTGATAATCGCTTACGCCAATCGCTGAACCACCCAGCCTCGTCAGCCATCTTCTTTGAGCTATTAAATAATTCATATCAGTTGGATTGTATTTTAGCTCGGTTAATTCCTTAAACGCCTTATCGTTGTTTAGTTCCTTTGCTTTATTAATAGTATATTCATAGGAAATTTTTTCGCCTGCTTTCATGTTCACAACCTGGCCAATCCCTATGTAACTATAAATATATTGAGGGCATTTTTGGGCTGCCAATATCCCAAGTACCGTCCCCCAGGAATGCCCTACTAAAAATAATTTAGACTGATTGAAGCGTTTTAATAAATACTCAATGAGCTGTACCGCGTCACTTAGCATATTCTCAATGGTAAGCTCCTCCTTTTTGATAGAAGGAGAATAAGAAATTCCCGCACCTTTTTGATCCCAATTCACAACAAGAAAATCTTTTTCTAGCTTTCTCTGAAATTTTGGGGCAAATCCAATTTGCGCCGTTCCTGGTCCTCTATGCAAAAATAACATAATCGGATTCTCAATATTTTCACCTCTCATTAGTACAAATTGCTTCGTCCCGCCAAGTTCAACTTCCTCTAATGAAGCTATCGATTCAAATGCACTAACAATCTTTTTCGTTCTCCTCTTAAACATACCGCCCCCTCCTTCTTAATTTCCATTTTAATACTATACATCCTAAAAAATCCATATAGGTTCATGCTTGAGCCATCTTTTTCAATCTTTTTTAAAACTGTGTTATTATTTTCCATAACACCTATTGGAAAGGATGAAACAAGTTGTCATTTGACAGTGTAAAAGCTCATTTTAAACAATGGAATCGTGAACAAGATATGATGGAATTTGAAACCTCAAGTGCTACTGTTGAACTCGCTGCTGAAGCGATTGGAGTCATTCCAGCTCGGATTGCGAAAACGCTGTCCTTTCGGGGAGAAGATGATAAGGCCATCTTAATTGTGGCGGCAGGAGATGCCAAGATCGATAACAAGAAATTCCGCCAAACGTTTGGATTTAAGGCGCGCATGCTTACCCCTGACGAAGTCCTCGAGCAAACCGGACATGCCATTGGAGGAGTTTGCCCATTTGGTTTGAAGAATGAACTCGATGTTTACTTAGATGTTTCCATGAAACGTTTTGAGACTCTCTTCCCAGCTTGCGGGAGCTCTAACTCTGCAATCGAATTGACCAATGATGAACTTTTTCAATATTCATTGGCGAAAGAGTGGGTTGATGTTTGTAAAGGATGGGAGGAAGAAGAACTGAAGGAAAAAGTGGCTTTAAATCAAGAGGCTTAATTGAAAAAACAAGCAGTTGTTACTGAACCAACTGCTTGCTTTTCATTCCTTTACATATCTTTTTGATTTACATTAAGTTCGATGATGTTTCCATCTGGATCGGTACAGAAGATTTGTGCAAAGCCACTAATACTGTTCGGTTTTTCAAGAAGCTCAATCCCATTCTTCTTCAACCATTGTAACGTCTCTTGATAGTTTTCCACTCTAAGGGCGAAGTGGCCTTCTCTGCTGGATATGCTTTTATCCTGACGAATCGTCTGTGAGGAAGGGTCCACAATTAAGTGAAGCTGTTGCCCCTCTATTTCATACCAGGCACCAGGAAAGTCAAAACTAGGACGTTCGAGTTCTTTTAAGCATAAAATGTTTCCATAAAAATCTTTTGCTCGTTCTAAATCTGTTACCGAAAGACTAACGTGATGGAGGCATTTATATTTTATCAAGCAATCATCTCCTGAAAATATGGATATAAAGATAATAGCAAAAGATAGGTGTTTAGAACAAAAGTATTTTTAATATCTCCGTAGTGAAAATAACCCTGAATACCCCTACATATGTTAAAATTAGTAAAAGTACACATAGAATATCGGGGGTTCAGTTAGATTTGAAGATTCTAATTGTAGAAGATGAGACAAGAATTAGTCATTTATTAAGGATTTATTTAGAACGGGAGTCTTATCAGGTCGATGTTGTAGATAATGGGGACGATGGGCTAAATAGTGCCTTAACAGAAACCTATGATTTAATCATTTTAGATGTATTAATGCCTGGTAAGGATGGGTACATGGTTCTTGAAGAACTCAGACGGATGAAAAAAACACCTGCGTTATTGCTTTCAGCAAAGTGCAGTGAAGAGGACCAAAAGAAGGCATTTGATTTGGGGGCAAATGAGTTTATCTCCAAACCATTTAGTCCGAGTGCTGTCGTGATGAAGGTCAAAGAAATATTGTCTCTAGTTTGATCATCGCAATCCTTGTAGATTGCTTTTTTTAATAGTTTAAAAGAATGTAGGTGAATGATAGTGTTAGAAAACTTCCCAGTTTATATGTCCTCCTTTGAACAAGAAAGAATGATAAGAGTCTACCTCCCTAATGGTTACAATGAAACTCACAAACGCTACCCCGTCCTATATATGCACGATGGGCAAAATGTGTTTGTTGATGAAGATTCAAGTAATGGAGTCTCGTTGGGGATGAAAGACTATTTGGACCAATCTGGGCTGGAAATAATCGTCGTTGCGATTGATTTTAATCCTGAGGGCAAAGAACGTGTAAACGAGTATTGTCCATGGGTGAATGGCGAGATAAGTAAGAAAGTTTTAGGATACAGCTGCTCTTCAGGCGGCAGAGGAAAAGAATATATCGACTTTATCCTCCGTGAACTGAAACCGCTCATCGACCATAAATACAGGACTCTCGAGGATCAAACGTCGATGGCAGGAATCTCACTTGGTGCTCAAATTTCGACTTATGCGGCATGCAATTATCCGCATATTTTTAAAAGAATAGCTGCGATTTCGCCTGGATTTTACCGTAACCAGGAAGAAATGGAGACACTACTAAGAAACTCCGACTTATCCGCCATCGAGAATTTTTATATGGACTTTGGCACAAAAGAAGTTGGTGAAGATGAAGAAATGAATCAATTTTTCCTCGGGCTCACTAACGGGGTAGTGGAGATATTGAAAGGAAAAGTTGCAAATCTTAACTTCCAGTTTATCGAAAATGCGGAACACAGGTATGAATTTTTTAGAAAAAGAATCCCAGGTATGCTTTCTTATTTATATTCAGACCTCAAGCAAACAGGTATGGCGGATTAATCGCCATACCTGTTTGCTTAAAATGGTTTTAAAATCATCAGGATAATGATAATGATAAAAATAGCATTAGCCAAGTATTCAGTTAAGAAAAGGGGCTTGGCTAAGCGCCAATATTCCGCAGGGATTTCGTCCCCTTTATGAGATTCTAATAAGGCTTTCACCGGTTTAGACCTTGGTGATAGGAGGATCGGGCCAGATGCAAGTGCAATCAAAAACAGAATGAGGCTTATCACATACCAGCCCATCTTAAACAGGCTTGGATTGAGGAAGCCCATAATCAAACCGGTAATGAGTAAAAGCGTACCGCCAATCATCACATAAATATGTAACTTGTGCCTGATTTTATAGGAATGCCGCAGTTCGGTCATGGTATTTCCAGATTTGACGACGGTCGTTAAGATAAACCCTGGTCCCATCCCGATTATCGCAGAAAAAATATGAATAAAGACAATGACTTTGTAGAAAGTAATCATTTAAAGACGACCTCCAATCTCTACAAAGTCATTTTATCACAAAATTTCTGTTCTCTTGAATCGACTTTGTTACATATTCATGATTTAAATATGCAATACCATATGCTCATCATCTAAATAACCGCCATTTATTTTAAGCGCTTTTTCTTCGTATCCATAGCGTTTAAATCCTAATTTCGTATAGAGCATTTTCGCTTTTTCATTGCTTGCGATGACAGATAAATTTACTTTTTCAATCTCGTCAATCGTTCTAGCTATCTTTAGCGCCTCTGAAAGTAATGCCTCTCCAACCCCTAAACTGCGTTTTGCCGGTGTTACATACATGGCATAAATATTTGCCCGATGCTTTATTTTTTCCGCCTGTTCTTGCAGTAATGTGACAACCCCGATTAGTTCCTCATTGTCAAACGCTCCAAACGTATAGTTTCCGGGCTGGCTGAAGTTACGTGCAGTCTGTTCGACCGGATTTTCTCTTTTTAACGCATCTTCATAGCTTGTTAAAAAGGCTTCTGGATTTTGCTTTAATGCTTCTAATCTTAGGTCCCAATACTTTTTTGCATCTGTTGGCCCCAGCAGTCTTATTTTCATAAGTGCTCTCCCTTTGTGTTAAATAAATTATCAACTTCTGTTTTTAATTGTTCTAACAATGGAAACGTGGATTGACTGCCTAGACTTTCTGCAATATGGGTATAGTACCATTTTTGCTTTTCTTTACCGGCATTAAATCGTTCCCAAACCTTGTCGCCATGTTGCTCATAATCATGAATGATGGAACGAAGGTTATGGAGTTTATCGGCGCAGGCAACAACGCGAACCTCCTCGGGTGCGGTCTTTAAAAACTCAATCGTATGATCCTTCCGGGCTTGCCATGTAAGTGATTTATCAGGTTCGGAACAACCTGCAACGATTTCCGCAATATTTGCCCCAAATTCCCGCTCGATATCTTCTAAAGTTAGTTCAGTATCCTCTACCGTATCATGCAAAATCGCTGCGGCAATGAGGTCCTCGCTGTAACCCGCCTTCATTACCAACATCCCTACTGCAACGGGATGAGCGATATAGGGGATATTCGTATTTTTTCTGAATTGGTTTTGATGCGCAATACTAGCAACTTGAAGTGCCTTTTCAATTAATTCCATTGTGGTTATCCCTCCCTTACTTCTTTATTTTACAACGAGGAACAACAAAATGGAAAAAACAAGCAGACAGCTGCTTGTTTTTATATAGTATAATCCTCTGGTACGAAGACCTTTAATTGTTTTGGTTTCACATGTACTTCCTCGCCGTTTTTTAGATTAAGACTACGGTATTGTTCTTTTGTTACCTCCGCTTCTAAAAATTCTCCGGTATCCTTTCGGATTAGTTCAAGCTGGACAACTGCCCCAACCAAATGAATATAATTAATTTTCGCAGCAACCGAATCATGTCCTGCTTCCCGCTCAATGCTTATATCATGCGGACGAACGTAACCGATAGCTTCCGTATCTGTAGTTTCCGCAAATTCAGGCGGAGCGTCGACCATAAAATTGCCATGATGCAGTTTCCCATTATGCAAACGTCCCTTAAATAGGTTGACATTTCCTAAAAAGTGATAAACAAATGGACTATTGGGATGCTCATAGACTTCTTCCGGCGTGCCAATCTGCTCGATTTTCCCTTCATTCATCACAACAATCCGGTCAGCAACGTCGAGTGCTTCCTCTTGATCATGCGTTACAAAAATACTTGTAATTTGGTAATCATCATGGAGTTTTCGCAGCCACCTTCTGAGATCTTTCCGCACCTTCGCATCCAAGGCACCAAACGGTTCATCCAATAACAGGACCTTTGGCTCTACAGCTAATGCTCTCGCAAGTGCGACTCGCTGCCGCTGACCGCCGGACAAATGGAATGGATAGCGATCGGCAAATGCCTCAAGCTTCACTAGTTTAAGTAATTCATAGACCTTGTCTCTTATTTCTTGTTTGGAAGGTCTTATTTTTCTAGGGCGAACCTTTAACCCATAGGCGATATTATCAAAAACGGTCATATGGCGGAACAAGGCATAATGCTGAAATACAAAGCCTACTTTACGTTCCTTTGTATGGATATGGGTGATATCTTCATCCCCAAACAGGATGGCTCCCTGATTGGCCGCCTCCAATCCGGCGATAATCCTAAGAAGGGAGGTCTTCCCTGAACCTGATGGACCCAATAGAGCAACGAGCTCGCCCGTTTGAATATCGATATTTATATTTTCCAAGGCACTAAATGTCCCGAACGATTTTGAGATATTTTGTATCTGTATGCTCATACTTTTGAAATCTCCTTTTCTAGGATTTTTTCGCTTTCCACTCAATGACATTTTTTATAATTAAAGTAATAATGGCGAATAACGACATTAAGGAAGCAACCGCAAAGGCAGCAGAAAATTGATATTCATTGTATAAAATTTCAATATGAAGTGGCATCGTATTGGTCATTCCGCGGATATGGCCCGATACGACCGAAACGGCGCCAAACTCTCCGATAGCGCGGGCACTGCACAAAATGATCCCATATAATAATCCCCATTTGATATTTGGCAGGGTCACCAGCCAAAACGTTTTCCAACCGCTTGCTCCCAAAGTTAGGGATGCTTCTTCATCGGATGTTCCCTGCGTCTGCATCAAGGGAATCAGTTCTCGGGCAACAAAAGGCAAGGTTACTAAAAGAGTTGCAAGGACAATCCCTGGCACTGCAAAAATAATTTTAATATTATGATCCAATAGCCATTGGCCAAACAGACCGTGGGCGCTAAATAATAAAATAAACACCAATCCTGCGATGACTGGCGAGATGGCAAAAGGCAGATCGATAACGGTGATGAGAAGGCTTTTCCCCTTGAATTGGAACTTGGTCACCGCCCAGGCTGCCGCCACACCGAAGATGGCATTAAGAGGGACAGCAATTAGGGCGATTATGGCCGTTAGCTTAATGGCCGCGAAGGCGTCAGGGTCGCTAATCGCGGCAAGAAAAACGGGTACTCCCTTTTCGAATGCTTTAATAAAAATCGCCGCAAGCGGCAGAACCAAAAACAAACATAAAAATGATAATGCGACTATGATGAGGGCCCAGCGTACCCAACGCGGTTCTGAATCTTTGATTGGGTTTTGCTGCGGTACCGTTGAATATTGTAAAGAGACATGTCCAGCCATTATTTCCCCTCCTTTTTTATAAAAATTTACTTTATAGCTAAACAAACTTCCGATTTGTCCACCATTGTAATAAATTAATAACGAATAATAAGATAAAAGAAAAAATAAGCATAACTGCGGCGATGGCGGTAGCCCCTGCATAATCATACTGTTCCAGCTTTGTCATGATTAACAGCGGGGTAATTTCTGTGCGCATCGGCATATTTCCTGCAATAAAAACGACTGACCCATACTCGCCTAACGCTCGCGCAAAGGCTAATGCGAATCCTGTTAATGCCGCTGGCAGCAGCTCCGGGAAGATTACTTTTACAAAAGTTTGCAGTCGGTTTGCCCCCAAACTCGCGGAAGCCTCTTCGATTTCTTTATCCAAGCTCTGCAAAACAGGCTGGACGGTCCTAACGACAAACGGTAATCCGATAAAGGTTAGTGCCAGAGTAATTCCAAGTGGAGTGAACGCTACTTTAAATCCTAAAAATTGCCCAATCCAACCATTTTCCGTGTACAAGGTTGTCAGCGCAATACCGGCAATGGCTGTCGGCAGTGCAAAGGGTAAATCAACTAACCCATCAATAATCTTTCCCCCTGGAAAGCGATAGCGGACCAATACCCAAGCGATTAACACCCCGAATACCACATTGATGGTAGCTGCCAGTAAAGAGGCACCAATGCTGAGCTGATAAGAGGCTACCACCCTTGGGTCAGAAATGGTCTGCCAAATTTTTGACCACGGTGCCTTCGCCGAATTTATGAATATCATCGATAATGGCAGTATGACGAGAAAGCTAATGTAAAACATCGTAAAGCCTAAAGAAAGACCAAATCCAGGAAGCACATGCTTCCTTTTCATTACACGAGCCATGAAGTTGACCCCTTTCGCTTTAGATACATGCTTTTTGGGGAAATGAAACGCCTCTCCATTTACCCTGTATGCTCTTTTTTTCCTCTTTGGGGAAATGCAATGCCTTTCCATTTACCCTATTAGCTCTTTTTTTCCTTTTTGGGGAAATGCAATGATTCCTCATTTCCCCAAACAGGCTATTAACTTATTTCGGCTGATAAATTTGATCAAATGTACCGCCATCATTAAAGTGTTTTTCCTGAGCTTTTTTCCAGCCTCCAAAATAATCATCAATTGTTACGAGATTAATCTTTGGAAACACATCTGCATACTTTGCGAGAATGTCTTGATTGCGCGGGCGATAATAATTCTTGGCGATAATCTCCTGGCCTTTTTCAGTATATAAAAATTTCAAATATGCTTCGGCCGCTTCTCTTGTTCCCTTTTTATCAACCACTTTATCGACCACAGCAACTGGCGGCTCCGCAAGAATGCTTAGGGATGGAACAACTATCTCAAACTTGTCTTTGCCTAATTCATTAAGTGTTAAAAATGCTTCGTTCTCCCATGCTATTAAAACGTCACCAATTCCACGTTCTACAAATGTTGTCGTTGCTCCGCGTGCCCCGGAATCTAGTACTTCCACATTTTTATATAATTGACTCATGAAGGACTTGATTTTCGCTTCATCGCCGCCATATTTTTCCTGCGCATAGGCCCAGGCAGCCAGGTAATTCCATCTCGCACCACCGGATGTTTTCGGGTTCGGCGTGATTACGGAAACACCTTTTTTCGTTAAATCATCCCAGTCCTTAATACCCTTTGGGTTTCCTTTTCTAACGAGAAACACAATCGTTGATGTGTAAGGAGTGGAATTATCATCCAGCTTCTTTTGCCAATCCTTCGAAAGTAGTCCCGCCGTATTGGCGATTTCATCAATATCATAGGCTAAGGCAAGCGTCACGACATCGGCTTCAAGTCCATCGATGACAGCCCTACCCTGCTTCCCCGAACCGCCATGGGACTGTTGAATAGTAACCTGCTGGCCGGTTTTCTCTTTCCAATACTTCGCAAATTCAGTATTAACCTCTTCATAAAGCTCACGTGTTGGATCGTACGATACGTTTAATAATTGAATCGGGTCTTTACTTTTTTCAGTTTGTTCTTTACTTGCTGTTTCGGTTTTCTTCGTGCTTTGGCTGCTTGTTTCATTGCTGCCGCACCCTGCTAAAATGAGAGCAAGAAGCATAAGAACGAATGAGAATTTGATGGCCTTTTTTCGAATTAATAACATTGGATTTCCCCCTTTTTTTATAAAAAAAGGCTGCCTATTTTAGCTTAATGCGTAAGGAAATAGTGCCTAAATTCGATTAGGCAGCAAGCTTCTTTAGCATTGTCTAAAAATAAGCAGCCTTCAGTACGACTGATCGGCAACATCGCTTAAAATCATGTAGTATCGTCACTTTTTGTTCTTTACAGGTGAACTCTTTGAAGCAGCAAATCGAGTTTTTTCTGTCTTATCAATTTGCGTAATCGTTCCATCATGAACGGTTATGATAACCGACCCATACTCCATATTTTTTAATGTTGATAAAATAAAATTGGCTTTCGCTTGATCAACAACGGCCATTTTATCACTCTCCTAAACTCTAAATTCATGATTTCATATAAGATTACTTGGTTTTAATGCAAAACTTCTCCTAAACCAGACAACAATGCGGACTCCCCTTACTAATTGGCAAGATCAAGCCATCTTCGCTCCCTTCTGGACAAAAAAAGGCTCACACTCAAATGAATGAGTATAAGCCTTTGGTTATCCAATCAGCTAAGTATTCTCTTTTAAATTATTTTTATTTTATTCTGAGTTTTCCGACCTGTCAAGTGAGTTTTATAAAATTTTCTATTATTCTTAAAAATTTAAACGGTATGCCTTTACGACTATTCCATCATCGGCTGGTACAAAGTCCAATTGTGGAATCCGTTCAAAACCTAGGCGCTCATACAATCTCATAGCGCTGTCCATGAATTCTCCAGTATGCAGTCCGATAGCTTTGTGTCCTTTTGTTTTCGACCGCAAGATACATTCTTTTATTAAAGCTGCTGCTACCCCTTTACCTCTATCCTCCGGTGTAACGGCTAGCATCCTGATTTCGGGATAGTCCAGCTCTTCTACATATCCATCATAGGCATTGACTTTAGCCGGAAATAAAACGACACTGCCTGCAATTTTTCCATCAAGCTCTGCAACAATTCTCTCGACACTCTGATTAGTATCAGCCTCAGATAAGATTGCCCTCTTCAATGCTTGCCAATGACCATCAGGAATTTTTTTAGCATGCTCCTTGTATGAAATAACCCGCTGTTCTCGAATATAGGATAATTCTTCATCTTTAGCATCACGAATAATCACTTTATAAACCTCCCCCTTAGGATGTTCTCCCCTCAATGTATAAAAAATTTTTCTGTTTTATTACTTAAACCCGCACGGTTGTGTTGGGAGTGTAGACCTGACAAGTCTGGACCCTTGGGCAAAATGTTATAACCTTTTTGATCATCGTCTGCAATATGATTTGATAGATGATAATGAACTTTTATAGCATGGAAATCCGTGGTATCCCCAAATCCAGGAGTTTGATAGAGATCACGCAAGTAGCCCCATAAATTTGGAAAATCAACAATCCGATTTCGATTAGTTTTAAAGGCAGAGTAATAGGCAGCATCAAAACGAACTAATGTGGCGTACAAGCGAACATCAGAATCCGTAATATAATCACCAAATAAAAAACGTTTTGTGGCGAGACGCTCTTCCAATTCATCCAATCTAGCAAATAAGATGTCATACGCCGCTTCATAGGCTTCCTGCGACTGGGCAAAGCCGCATTTATAGACGCCGTTGTTGACATCATGGAAAATGATATCGTTTAATGCATCAATCTCCGCCCGTAAATGCTCAGGGTACAAATTAGGAGCATTTTCTTTGTGAAATGGGGCCCATACGGTTTCCAGATAGTTTGTCAGTTTAAAATAATCATTGTTGACGGCCTTTTGTTCCTTAACATCGACCATGACTGGAACAGTTGGACGTCCGGTGAAATCAGGGGCCGCTTTCTTGTATATTTCACTGATATATTTGATGCCGAGTACCGGATCTACACCGCCTTCATCCAAAGAGAATTCCCAATCTACATGCGGGAGCCTTGGGCGCATTGGGCTGGCGGTACCTAAGCTGATGACTTCTTCGAGTCCAAGGACTTTACGGACGATCACCGAGCGATGCGCCCACGGACAAACCGCCGACCATAAAAGCCGGTATCTTCCCGCCTCAACAGGCAGCTGGTCCTTTTCATTTCCAAATGGGGTTGTAAATCTATTCTTCTGGCGGTTAAATGACCCATCAGCATTGATTTCTTTTGTTCCTTTCGTCATCCCTTTCACCCTCTTTTATAGGTTTTAACTATTTTAGTATTTTAAAGTTATGATAGTCAATTAAATCCATAACCTAGGAAACAAAATTAATCCAAATGACTCAATTACTATTCTCTAAAAGTAGGTAAAATAACCTTTATCTTCGAATTGCCAACCAGTACCTTAAGAACAGACTTTTTAATATTGGGACTAGGGTTGAACTTACGAAAACTGTCATAATTGAGGAATAGAGAGATTCCACACTAAGGTATATGGTCTAAAATAATAAAAAGTAATCATTTAAAGTATAGAAGTAAACTCCAAAACAGGTGCTTACTTCTTTTTAGTTATGTAAAAAAAATCAGAAAACGTCTGCTTTAAAGCAAACGTTCCTTGGAGGTAAACTTTTATGCCGATTTGGCTTTGGTGTAATAATAACATATGTACAAGATATTAAAATTGCATAGACAAGTGCTGAATTCAATAAAAAAATTCTAAATTACGTCAATCTCGATTAAATTTTTTAATACCGAAAGTGCATTCTACAAAATTGTGGAGGGATTCTACAAATTGACAGAGGGATTCTACAATTTTTAAGGCACATTCTACAAATTTGGCTGATTATTCTACAAATATAAAGTCCTATTCTACAATTACCATGAAACTAACCAGTTATCCACATACTTTAGCTAATGATTAACAACGAAAAAAGCCCTCAAAGGGCTTTTTTTACCAGATATTTTAGAAACAGATTACTGCTCCTACGATGATTAACAAGATAAACAATACAACGATTAATGCAAAGCAGCCACCGTAGCCGACACCGCCGTAACCATAGCCACAGCAACCACCAAATCCGCCATAACCAAACATATAATAGACCTCCTTTAGTCTTATTCCCTATAATCTATGTGAGGAAATGAAGAATGGGAAGGGCACTTTCACTAGAAATTATTTACGAATACACATGACCAATACTTAATATCGTTCGAGTAATTCGATGCCATGTGTATCAAGATGCTTTTTCCAGGTACTTGAAGAATCACCCGGCTCAATTAATTCGATCTGCAGTAACGGGGTGTTGATAAACATATATTTCGAATCGGCCTCGGTTGTTTGGCCTTCAAAAACAACTTGAATCAGTTCGCTCGGACCTGATTGGATAACCGGTGGTTTTTCCACCCCCAACAACCTGCAAAACGCTTCGGCTGCCATGACTTTAACCAATTCCATGATTCCCTGTAATATCCTTTCTGCGGTACACACTTAATACAACACCAATTAAGATTGCATTAAGCAGTGAGGGCATTAAACCATAGCTAATAAATGGCAGGGACATAGCAATCAAAGGGAACAAGCCTAGAGACATTCCGATATTCGTCGCAAGCTGAACCGCATAAAGAGCGACCGCACCCATCAGTAATAATTTTCCATATGGGTCTTTAATTTGATGCGTGACCACAATGATTCTTGCAATAAATAGGGACAGGATTAATACTAAGGCTATGGCAAAAAGCCAGCCGTAATAGTAGGTAAAACTGACAAAAACAAAATTGGTATGAGCCTCAGGAATAAACTCTTTATCCAAATGATTTCCGAACCAGCCTGCTTTTGACAGCAGCTCTTTAACATGCAATATTATATAACCTCTGCCATCTGAATATTTTTCAGGATGTAAAAAGGCAAGGAATCTAACTAACTGGTAATCCTTAAGAGTATTCCAAGAAATGATTCCTAGGAGTAAAAGGCAACTGAATGAAAATGCCCAGATGAATAGAACCGTTTTCCGACTAAATTTGCTCCACCAAAGCATCACAAAAACCATGACGGAATAAATATAGGCGTTTGAAACACTTGGCAGTGCCAAAAAGAAAAACAACGGAATCATAAACAACATTACAAATTTCCATACCTTCAATTTCTCATTACTAAAAAATGTTGACCACGCCAGAAAGAAAAATGGTAAAGCCATCTGACTCTCAATTGTAATCGGAGGAATTCTAAAACGAGGCAGTCCATTTATCGTCGAATTTGAAAAATATCTTAACAATAATAGAATGAACATTCCTATGGTGTAAAACAACCACCCTCGCTTTTTCCACTTCCGATAATCGACTAGCATGATTCCTAAAGCAGCCGAACTGCTGATAAGTGCAATCATGATTTTATAGATTGAAAAATGCCTTTCATGCAAATAGCCAAGTGAATACATGGGTAAAAAGCCGAGAACTAGCGTCATAACGAACAGAATGACAAGCAGCCAATCTACTTTGGGACGGTAAAGCTTGTTCATCTGCTGTCCTAATTTAATGGGACTGCCCATCTGTTTAACGGCTTTTTCTTCCGCCTCTTCTTCTGTTAGTCCTTTCTCTATCAAGTCGTTCTTCGTTTCCTTCAAATGATAGCTTAATTCATTCGCCACAAATTTTTTTGCTTCCTTAGACTTGATTTGATCGGTGACTTCATTTAAAAATGTGTGTTTTTTATTTTTCACTTTGATATCACCACTCTAAAAGTTCGTTTAAAATGAATTGTTTTTTTGACTGCTTTTTCTCAGCCTTTCTAAGAGCTTTTCTACCTTTATCCGTTAATTGATAATATTTAGCTTTTACTTCAGGACTCCAGCTTGATTGTAAGTAACCTGCTTGTTCTAGTCGATGCAAAAGCGTATATAAAAACCCCTCGTTTTCCTCGAATTTTTGTACGCCTCTTCCTCTGAGTAATTTAGTAATTTCAAAGCCTGTTCTATCTTGAATAAGCAACTGCATAACTGCTACTAGGACGGTTTCTTCACTTTCATCCTGTTTGTTGATTTTTTCATGTATGGTTTTACGGTGCTGCTCTGAAAAATGCAATTCTGAAAAGGCAGTCCGATCCATTGATTTTTTTAAATTCCTTAATCGTTTATCCATCACTTAACCTCCAACTGTTCCTTCAGAAGTTCTTTTGCACGTCTGAGCCTTGTTTTCACGGTGTTATCGCTGACTTCCGTTACTAGGGCGATTTCTTTGATAGACTGTTCCTCATAATAGAAAAGATAGATGACTTCACGGTATTTTATCGGCAGCGTCATGATTGCTGCTATCAGTTGATCATCCTCTTCCTTTTGGATTACAGCCTGTTCAACCATTTCTTTTTGAGTCATATTGCTGAATGGTTCTTCCTCTGTGGTAACAACGTTCTTGTTGTACCAGCTTTTTAGAAAATCCTTGCAATGATTGATGGCAATCCGCCACAGCCATGTTCTCAACTTCGATTTACCGCTATATGTATGAAGACCTTTATAGCACTTTACAAATATATCTTGAGTTAAGTCCTCTGCAATCGCTCGATTATTTACATAGGAAAAAACGAGTTGTAGGACCTCCTGGCCATATCTGTTCATTATTTCATCGATAAGTTCTTCTTTATCCTCTGTATCCAACATTTCCACAGTTAATTCTTCCACGGCTGTCCCTCCTTCATAAACAATAGACGATGTACTCCTTGAGGAAGTTTTCAAAAACAATCGAGTAGAGGGAAAAT
>NZ_JBCNAD010000025.1:0-61924 GCF_050477905.1 Neobacillus pocheonensis
TGCCTGGCACACCAAAAAAAGCGATACCTCGAATCGAAGTATCGCAGCTCATCTATTCTATTATACTAAAAACGCTCCTAGCGCTACCATTGCTTTTTTTAACGCTTGCTCGTAGGCTTTATCCTTACCAATAACGGCACGAAAATCTTTTACATCACGAACCGTCGATCGTCCTTCTATCTCGTAGCCATTATTAAAAATTAGAAGGCAGATGGTAGATTTATCGCTCATCCGATAAAACTTTTTCTCCACAATCATTTCTTCCAATTTCGTACGTTTATCGTCCTTAATCGAATGGGTTCGGGAATACGGGATTACGATATGATCATAAATGTGGTGATTCTTACAGGTTACAAAAAGAATGTTTTCTCCCTTATGTTCTACGTGATTAATCTCGCCACATTTGGGACAAATACTATCAATGAACATCATTTTCGCTCTCCCTTGTAATAATTTTTTAACTGCTGTGTTCTTGTATATATTTCAATCTCATAAAAAAAATACCTTCCCATATGGGAAGGTACGTAAAATTTAATCTCTTTTTAATGTTTTCTCATTTAGATTTTAAAATAATAATAACGAAATTCCTCATCGAGCTTGAATCCTTGTTTTTCCCAAAATTCCCACGCCTTTTGATTGCTATGTTCGACAGAAAGCTCTATTGCTTTTGACATGGTTAACGATGTAAATTCCTTCACTTTTTCAAAAAGCTGCTTTCCAACTCCTTGGTTGCGATGGGCTTCAGATATGAAAAAATCATTTAGTAACCAGACCCGCTGTAGTGATAACGAAGAAAAAACGGGATAAAGCTGCGCAAACCCTATTACCTCTCCTTGATGCTCTGCAATAAAAATCATCGACTCTAAATGCTCAAATTTTCCAAAAAGGAATTTTTCGACCTCTATAGGATTGCGTTTCTGCTTAAAATATTCACGATAAGAATCAAAAATTGGAACGATTCTTTTTAAGTCCTGAATCGTGGCTTGTTTAATAATTAGGTTGTCATTCATTGATTTATCCTCATTTCACTACCAACCATTATTGTTTTCAACCCGGTTTCCCCCTGAATCTCTTTTTTATATTATTCTCTTATTAACAGGCGCTTCCCTTCAGAAAATAAAATCTAGCCAGGTGACTAGATTTTTTTGGATACGTCTTCTCTTATCGATTCAATGATTTGATTTGATAAATTTGCCGGCAGCGATGTTCCATCCTTGAAAACCCAGGCATTAACGACATCAAGATCTTCTTTTTTAAAAGTAATGCTATAAACCTGGTTTTCATATGTAAATTCAGCAGTTACAAATTCTTCATTATAAAAATCATCATCAATAATCATGCTGGTTATTTCATATGGCTTCACGGTTAATCTCCTTTTTTCTTTTTATGAATATAGAGTTAACGTAATAAATTTGTTTATTCACTCTTAGTTCATTCTGCGTTAACAAAATAAGCCATTAAGATTAAATCATGATAAGTCCGCTTATCTATTTTGATTGCTTTAGATTTGCGCCCCTCTTCCACAAATTTTCAATTGTAGGGTATTTGTTGCCCACTCGATTAGTACATTTACAAAATCTTTATTCTTACCTATATAGTATCATCTCCTTACATAAGCAAACCCTTTTAGATTAATAATAAAAGCAAAAAGAGGGTAATTATTGTGAAAAAAGTTGTCATTTGTTTATTGATATTCTTGAGTCTTTCCTCAGTAAATGGGTACCCGCTCACTTTTACCAATTCTGTATACGCCCAGCATAAACCGATTCCTCCATATGCCAAGTGGGGACTTATGGCAATGGAGAAAACCCATGAAAAGTATCCTAACGCTAATATCATCGATTATCTCCATATTGGCAGAGTAACTGGCCCAACAACCTCCACAGAAAAATTCAAATTATGGTTAAAAGATAACAAAAAAGAATTCGGCGTTTTCATAGATATTGAATTTAACAATCAAACACAGAAGGTCAATAAGATTACGTTTAGGGAAACAACGAGGTAAAAACCATGCTTAATAAATTCTCTTTAAAAACAAATCAACGAGACCAAATGATTGAGGTTACGCAGGTAATTCAGGATTATATTTCCAAGCTGAATATCCATGATGGGGCAGTCATTGTTTATTGTCCCCACACAACTGCCGGAATCACGATTAATGAAAATGCCGACCCTGACGTTAAGCAGGATATGATTCGCCGCTTCGATGAAGTGTATCCGTGGCATCATAAGCTGGATCGGCATATGGAAGGCAATACGGCTGCACATATGAAAGCTAGTACAGTCGGGGCGTCACAGTTTTGTCTAATCACTGAAGGCCGATTGCTCTTGGGAACATGGCAAGGGATTTACTTTTGCGAGTTTGATGGGCCGCGTACCAGGTCTTATGTGAAAGTTTTTTAAAAAACCTATTCCCCCAAAAAAATTTTAAAATAAGGTAGTTATTTCCTTATCTGTGTTATATAATAATATTAATTTAAATAGACTGTTATATAATAAAAAATCAAAAAAGGGGAATGGGATATGCACAAAACAGACTCAATTGCTCGTAGAATACTAGGTTGGAAATTAAATAGGTGGGATCGATGGTACGATTATGAAGAGGGTGTTTTCATTCATGAATCGGATTTCCAACCAGAGCATAATCTTGATCATGCCATGATCATCGTTAAAAGATTAGCGAAGTTTGGCTATAAATATACAACAAACGGTCCTTCAGAGGTCAGCTTTAATGACGTTCGGGCTACTGGCCATACTTTAGCACAAGCAATCACCAATGCTGCTTACTCCATCATTGAGAAACACTCAACAGTTGATAGCTCTAGATTATGGCCACAATTATGCTAAATAATATGAAATAAGGGGACTGCCGCGGCAGTCCCCTATTTAAATCCTCCAATTTATTCGTAATGCCCTTTAACCTCAGGAAGTGACTGATAGTGGGGATTATTTTTTAGAACCTCAAGAATGTTTAGAACCAGATTACTCATTTCGATTCCGTCCCTGCTCTTATCACATTCTGACCATTCAAAATGTCTTGTCGCATCATTGATCCATACATCCAACTCGTAGCTTACATATGGTCTCTTATTACATGTGTTTGAAAGCTTCTTCTTTTCTAGATAACTGGAAAGTATCATTGCTTTATAAATTTTGTTCATTTCCGGTTTTGAAAACTGAAAATCATTTACAGCAACCATTTCGCCATTTTGTAAATCCTTGACCAACTTTTGGACTTTTGTGTTGATTTCATTCTTCTTTCCAACTCCATACTTTAAATCAAAAGCAAAATAATCCTGTTGGTCGACATCATGTGAGATGGACAATAAGCTGCCGATTTCCGGACAAGCATCTAACAGATAATTTGTTTCTGTTTCCGATTCTTGCTTTTGAACACCTTTACACACATATGTCTTGATTTCACCAGCACCAAACTTATCCTTTGTTGTGTCATATTTGACTGTTATTTTGGAGCCATCATAGTCCAAATCCTGATATATCGGGTCCCCTTCAATGGTGTAACCCGTTACACGAATCTTATCCTTCTTGTTATTTTTAACATGATCAACAAATAGATCTATTCTTTCAATATTCTGCAGTTGTCCATGAATATTTACTACTTCATTGTTGGAAGGCTCTTCATTAATTCCAGGCTTTTCCTCAGAATCAGCCTTGTCTAATTGACAGCCTGAAATAAAAATAGCAATAAAAGCAAGCAAGATGGTATTCCTCAACAAAACGCATCACATCCATTTAATCTGTATTCTTAAAAAATAAATTCCTGGATGCTAGTGATCACTTCTCTGGCAGCGTTAATCGTGGCAGATGTATCGCCGGGTATTTCCAAACTATGGTCAGCCTTAGGAATAACCAACGTCCGCAAAATCTCATTATTTTTCAAAAGAGAAATCCGCTCCTCGATATAGTGATGATCGTGGTCCCCGATTACACAAAGAGACGGGAGCTTGGTTTCCAATATTGCATGATATACAGAATCCACTTTTAACAATGGAGTTAACCATATTCCAATCGCATTGGGAATAAAATTCTTCTGTGTCCATTCCATTGCCATCGGAATGGTCCCTATGGATTTACTCATCAAGATCCATTGGTCATAATGAGCATCCATTAGAACTTTCTCCACTACAGCCTTTACATCCTCATACATCCATTGTTCTTGGTCTGCTTCGCTTAGCTTCTTAAAGTGTTCATTTTTGGCAAAGTTATAATTGATATGAAGAACATCCACGTTAACATTTAAGCACATGCTGGTTGCGTAATAAAAGATCGGTCGCTCGGTTGAATACCCGAGGCCAGGGAGCATGATACAAATACTTTTACTTGGCTTTTCACTTCGGATCCACGTATAAGGGATTGTGGAGTTTTCGTTTCTAAATACTTGATCATTCAAAACGTGATACATATCAATCACCTCTTACTCATTCGGCCCAAAAACACGGCTTCGGATATCAGGTGCCTCTCCTTTTTCAACCCTTTTCTCCAGTGTGTCTCTCATACCTGGCGCTAGCAATTCACAATGAGCCAGTTCCCGCATTTCCGCAAAGTTTTGTTCCTTTCCATGAAGGATTTGGTTGCACTTTGAGATCGTCCATTGAGGATAAAGACGGTCCACTAAGGTAAAGGTTTGACCTTCCTCCACTACACCTTCTTGTAAAACGCGGAAATACCAGCCGGTTTTGCCTGTATTTTGCATGAGCAAGGCGAGGTTTTTTATTTTAAAACGGCGGGCCGGCTTCCAGCACGGCTGTCTTGGCTGCGATACTTGAACAACTGTCTCACCGATTTGAAAGGTGTCACCAATCGCAATACTTTCTTCATCTATATTTGCCATGGAAAAATTTTCACCCATGCCTCCGGGTATGATTTGCGTATAACCCAGCTCCCCTTGCCAATAGGTATAGTTATCCAATGAATAACCTAACACGGCCTTTTCTGGTCCGCCATGGTGCTCGAGGTCGCCTTGGCAATCGCCATTAATTTTAGTTTTTCCAACAAAGATAGGTCCTTGTACAGGTTCTTTAAAAATCGCACTTGTCCACTCCCGGTCCATTAGATCCGCTGCCTCTTTATTTCCGACTGTTTTCGGCAAACCCACAAAAATCGACTTTAATAGAATATCCATTTTTAGCTCCCCCTTAGATTTACTTTTTCAAAATGTTCAACCGTTGGAAAGGGATCGTAAAAATGGTGCAAAAGCTTTTTCCAATCCTGATATTCCTCTGATTGCCTGAATCCAACCGTATGATCGTCTAAAGTTTCCCACTTCACCAACAGCAAATATTTTCCGTCGACCTCGATACAGCGCTGTAATTCATGTGATAGATAGCCCTTCATAGATGAAATAATGCTAGAGGCTTTTCGAAAAGCATTCTCAAATTCTGGTTCCATTCCCTGTTTAACCTGCAGCATTGCCGCTTCTAAAATCATTGGCTCTCCCCCTGTATAAATGATAAATTTTGGTAATCACAGTCTATCATAATTTTAACCTTAACTGGAAACCAACAACTAGGTATATTCATGATTATTCTTGTTATAATGGTATATTCAAGGAGTGATTTTTTTGAAAATAATAAAATACCTTTTGATATTTGTATTGCTTATTGGTCTAGGCATCTCTGCATGGATCTATTACCCACAATATCAAATTCATAATATGAAAAAACACACCGTTGAAGCGAGCAAAAAAGATGCTGATATTTCGTATCTAAATTATTATCGGGACTTCAAGTCTTCACAAATCGATTTTCTTGCTCTCGGAGATTCTATCATTCGTGGTGTGGGTGCAGAGGAGAACCAAAATCTAGTCTATCAATTCTCAACTAAACTAGAAAATCAGACTCGAAAAAAAATTGTTTTTCAAAATGAAGGGATTAATGGCATCACAAGCGCTGAATTATTGACATATGTTCAAGAAGGCCGGTTTGATGAAGAAATCAAAAAGGCTAACATCGTAACGATTAATGTGGGCGGAAATGACGTTCTGCAAATGGCCAAAGGACAAAACTTCCAAAACGTATTCCAATCCTTTAATCAGCTGCAATCTTCTTTTTCGAAAAATTTGTCTGGCATTGCAGATAGGATTAAGCAATTAAATCCTAATGCAACCATCGTCTTTTTAGAGTTGTACAACCCTTTATCTCCAGAAAACGATATGTACTCATTGGCAGATAAATTACTGCCAAAATGGAATCTAAAAATTTATCAAGTCGCTGGTCATTATCAGTCATCCATTGTGATCGAAACGACGAAGGTCATCAATGGGAATCATCTGCAAAATTTATCAGCTGATGGTGTTCATCCAAACTCATCAGGCTATACAGCTATCTCAGAGCTTATGATTAATCAATTTAAGCATCAATATCGAAAAGAACCTGTTTAAATCGAGGGAGATTCCTTCGGTTTTTTATTTTCCTTACAAAAATACAACATTAATTCTTTATTTTGGTAGACCGTAAGTAGTAATCGAATAGTGCATAATGTTAATTTTACTCTCAAGTTATTTTGGGATGCGATATGTTCGTCTATTATGAAAATAACGGTTTTACTGGGAGTTGAGCGAATGGGGTAATTTCAAAATTAATCGAGTTGAGTGAAACACAAAGAGAAGTTCGGAATGAATATTGGAAGACAGAAGTGCTTTTTTCTTTTAATTGGTGGGTTCTTTTAATTCTTACTATTGTTCCTTGGTTGGTGTGGTGGAAAGTCGTTGATCGGAAACGAATCGTAGAAATCTTTTTTTATGGAAGTCTGGTTTCCATCCATTCTATTTTGTTAGATGACATTGGCTCCTATTTTCTGTTGTGGATATATAAATACCAATTAGTTCCCATCAATCCTCGTTTAAATCCAATTGATTTAACGATAATGCCCGTAACATACATGTTTGTCTATCAATATTTTAATAAATGGAAAACCTTTCTTGTCGCACAAATGATTTTAGCACTTGGAGCTACGTTTCTCGCAGAACCCCTTTTTATGTGGATGGATATCTATAAACCACTAAAGTGGAAATTATACTATTCAGTCCCAATTTATTTTGGCTTAGGTCTCTTAAATAAATGGTTTATGGGCAAGCTTTTGAAAAAACAATTTAATTACTAAATCTTCTTATACATCCGATTCTTACTTTATGAATTTGGGCATACATTGGTATTATATTGCATTCACCTGCTTTATTAAGGAAAAGATAAAAGGTGGGTTTCAACATGAAATGCAAAATACACCGGTGTAATTGTAGAAAGGTATGGTCGCTCCAAAATCGGAAGACAAAAACTACTGCTAATACCGTCCTTCTGAATGGGGAATGGTTTGCCGAATTAAAGCCCGAGAGAAAATGTAACCCTAAAGGATTTGTTGTTACAAACCAAAACCAAGATATTATTATTAATCCTAATCAGGAATTTATCGGACAATTTCAAAGGATTGCAAAACTAATTTATGACAAAGAAAAGGTAGATTTTAATATTTTAAAAGGGAAATATTTATATTTTGCAGAGGATGGCACTTGTTATATTCTGAAAAAATAAAAAACAAAAAACGGTTGCCGACTTAGCCTGCAACCGTAAACAGTCCTATCTTGGGCTGTTTTTTATTTACCTATAAATTCTTGGGTCCAGTAATTTCCTTGTGATACATACCCTACACCAATATAATTATAGTTCGGGTTGAGAATGTTTTTGCGGTGGCCTTCACTATTCATCCAAGCATTCACGACTTCTTCGGGAGTCCTCTGCCCCATCGCGATGTTTTCACCAGCATAATGGTAGGTTATCCCGTATTTTTTCATCATATCAAATGGCGAGCCATATGTCGGACTTGTATGGCTAAAGTAGCCGTTCGCTGACATGTCACGAGATTTTTCGTGGGCCATTTTGCTAAGATTTAAATCAACCTTAAGAGCAGATAAGCCATTTTTCGCACGCTCTTGATTAGTAAGATTGACTACCTTTTGTTCATAAGCACTTAAAGCACTAGTTGTTTGTGTTGTGGTTGGCTGTGTCGATGTTGACGGTTGTTGCTGCACAGGTCTTGTTGCCGCTGTCTGTGTTGGTTGCTGCGTTTGGACAGTTTGTGTTTGTGTTTGTGGAGCCTGGACCTGTTGTTGGCCTGCATTTGATGATAGATTAATTCCTAAGCTAGCAAGATATTTTTCGATGACGCTATTAATCTCATTCATAGTAGAGCCTTGGAAAACATAAACTGGCTCCTGTGCAGCAGGGGTATTGGATGCAGCATGCGCTTTATTGAGTACTGGATTGGCCAAAGCTAGTGCTGCCACTGCGGCCACTGTTAGAATTGCTTTTTTCTTAAACATGATAAAATCCTCCTGTTATGAAAAATTGCCGTTCACTTGCAGACTCATCATAACATGAGGTTTTTGTCATATTTGAGGGAGAATTTTACAGTTTATTTCTTAGTTCAATTTTAACTTTATTAGGTTCTCTTTTTCTATTAATTTTTTGAAATATTTCCATAAATTACAGCAAAAATAAGGGTTGACGACCTTTTAATTTAAGAGGATTTATGACAAACATTTCAGAAAAATGTCTATGCTTACAACGTGCCAATGTCGTTAAAACACTTAACGACCTTTTCTCCATTTGATGATATATTCTTTTTAAAAAAACGTTTACAAATCTATATATTGTGAATATTTTAAAGTGTATATACAAACTGTGGGATTTATATTATTATTTTCAATAATATTAATATTGAAAATATCTTAATATTAGTAACCCATTTTAAAGAATAGGCCTAAATTTAATGGCTAATTTTAAAAAACCATTCATTCATTTACTCTTCTAAAAAGGAGAATGAAAAAGCCTCTCTTTATTAATTAGGAGAGGTTTTTTATTTCAAGGAAATTATTCCAAATAATTAAAAGTATTACATTTTTAAAAAAATGGCTGTGTTAAACCTCAATGTTGATTTTTATAACTCGTTGATTGGAGCGTAAGGCGCGAAGACTCCTGCGGGAGTACGAGGCAGGGGAGACCCCTGAGGCGCCAAAGCGCCGAGGAGGCTCGCCGGCACGCCCGCGAACCGCTCGCGCCTGGAGCGGAAATCAACAGCCAAATTTAACATAGCCAAAAAAATATAGCAAAGGGGTTGAGGACGGTTGAAAACACTTGAAAAAAAGCGGTATTCTACAAAAGGTTTATGTACAGTAGAAGGATGCGATGAACCTATAAAAGCGCGACAGTTATGTAATAAGCATTATGTGAGAATGAGAAGAAGAGGGAAAACTGATACCATTAGGGTAGAAGCTTCCTCCATTGACCATTGTCTGGCCGTAAATTGTTCCAAACCTTACTTTGCCAATGGCTACTGTGAACATCATAACTACTTTTACAAAAAAATGGGCCACCCACATATGCCGAAAGAAATAAAATTATGTGGTGTTGAAAATTGTTTTAATTACCACTTTCTTAGAGGGCTTTGTGAAATTCACTACTACGAGTGGGTATCAAACTTAAAAAAATATTGCAAAACAGATCGATCCACACTTTTTAGTAAACACATTGGAATCAATACAAGTGTAAGTAGTCTTAAATGACTGACGTTAGATTAAAAGCGGATGTCCCAAAAGCTTAAGGACATCCAATTTTTAGTCCGTCCGGTTAATTAATTTATCCCGATCATGAGTTTGCGGTGGTTTCTCAAGCCATCTTTCTTTTATCATCATTTTTGCACCGTCTTCCGCATAACTGGCTAATTCAGCGATTAACCGAGCATAATTTATCCCAATGTCCTTTCTAACACTTCCACCAATGGCTGTCCCAAAATCAGCGATCGCAATGGCACTAAGTAAATTAGCATGAAAGAGCATCAATTTATCGGAAAATGGAGGTTCGATTGAACCCGTGATTAAGGCATCCCAAGTGGAAGGATAAGACGTATTACTGTCTTTTAAGATTTCGAAAAAGGTAGTAATCTGTTTTTTTCCTATATTAGAGCCCCGCTGAAAGAAATTCCTTATTTCTTGTGACTTTGCCACCTGGCTAAATCCTAATAAGATTGTTTGTCCAATATGACAAACCTCGATATTGGTTCCCAAATGGGCAATCTCAATGGCTAATAAGGGACGCTTCTTTCCAAAAATTTGACCTAGGAATTCATTGTCTTCAACGAATAAAACCTCATCAGGATAATCCATGTATGGAGATCTCACATAGATTCCATATTCTAGCGACAAATCGACCGCTAAATCATACATCATTTCCGTTTGGCTGTACCACAGCTTATATAATTCACGGATGTCCTTTCTTGAAGCAATTGCTTTTGCTAAGGAATAAGTACTTAAACCTGTTCTGCCCATATGCTCAAGATACCTGAGGTAAAATTCATCCGAAAATAATCTTGGAGCATTCTTATGTATATCGTTGGCTCCAAATCCTTGAGGAATCGCGATTTGTTCTTTTTGAAATAGGTCCGTAATTGTTTCAATATGATTCTCAGCAATTCCTAAAGAATAGTCGATAATTTCTTCCGTTTTTTTATCTTCTACGGTTTCTTTAAAATGAAGCAGCATACATTTGCCCATCGTATCTGCCACATAAGTATTCCATAAAGTCGCTAGTTCAGAAGATGTAAGACGTGTATGGCGACTAGTCTCCAATTATGACACCTCGCATTTTTATTTAATATTTCCTTAATCAGATATTTTAATTACCCCAACAAAAAAGAACACTCTCGCTTTTGAAAGTGTTCTTTTCTGCTGAAATTAAGCTACCTTTTCTTTTCGATATTCCTCAAGCTCATGGCCTTCCCATTTTGTAATGACAATGGCGGCCAAAGAGTTTCCAACAATATTGACACACGTACGTGCCATATCCAAGATCCTGTCAATTCCTGCAATAAACGCCAGACCTTCAACAGGTATTCCTACACTGCCCAAGGTAGCAAGAAGAACGACAAATGATACTCCCGGAACCCCGGCAATCCCTTTAGATGTCATCATCAGGACAAGAACTAACGTGATTTGGTGCCCAATACTAAGATGAATTCCATACATTTGAGCAATGAATAAAGCCGCAATCGCTTGGTAAAGGGTCGAACCATCTAGATTAAAGGAATACCCCGTTGGAATAACAAACGATGTAATCGACTTAGGGCAGCCGATTTTCTCCATTTTTTCCATTATCTTCGGAAGAACCGTTTCCGAACTTGCGGTCGTATATCCTAAAATTAATTCGTCTTTTAAATATCGGATTAAGTTGAAAATGTTATATCCTGCAATTTTCGCCGTTACTCCTAGTATGACTAAAATAAAGAAAATCATCGCTCCGTAAACAACAAGAACAAGTTTCCCCAGTGGTATTAATGAGGTAATTCCAAATTTCGATACCGTCACACCGATTAAGGCAAAGACACCCAACGGTGCTAATTTCATAATCTGGTTGGTGACAAAGAACATAGCATCGGCTGTTCCTCTAAAGAAATTAACAATCGGTATACCTTTCTCACCAATGGCTGCTACTCCTAATCCAAACATAACAGAAAAGAAAATGATGGCTAGCATATCCCCATTTGCTATTGCTTGAATGATATTGGTCGGTACAATATTGACAAATGTATCCGCCATCGAATGAGATTCTGTTTTTTCTGCCGTACTAACATAGGTGTTAATATCTGTTTTCGTTAAGTGCGAGCGGTCTACCCCAGCGCCAGGATGGAATACATTTGCGAAAAGCAAACCAACAATAATAGCGATTGTCGTGATGATTTCAAAGTAAAGCAAGGTTTTTCCACCAAGCTTCCCTAATGATTTCATATCACCAACACCCGCAACTCCAACAATCAAGCTGGAGATTACAATCGGAACAACGATCATTTTAATTAAGCGGATAAAAATATCGCCAATTGGCTGGAGGTAGCTTGCCACATGCGGATTTCCGTAAAAAACCGCCCCGACAATAATACCTAGGGCTAGGCCAATGAATATTTGCCAGGCTAAACTAATCTTCTTCAATAACATTTCCTCCCTTTTACAATGTAAAAAATATTGCTTTTTAACCAGCGAATTCTAATACACACTAGTTATTTTTTACTATTATTCAAATAACAATGTTGATATCAAATACTCATTCACCGAATATAAAAACCATATTTACCAATGATTACATTTAACTAATCACACGTTTGATTAGTTTTAGTTATTTTTTTAGAATAACAAGAAATCTAAAATTAGAAAAGAGAAATTATTCACAAGACTTTCGACAGCTCGTTACGATTCATAAAATTAGACAATCAAAAACAATCACATGATAATGGAGGAAAGTCAGGCACGAGATTTTTACGGAAGGTTTTAAATCGGACAACTGTCTGGTGAAACAGAAGAATTTGAAAGGAATTGAACCAATGAATTACAAAATTGTTGAGAGGGAAGGTTTTAAAGTCGTCGGAGTCAAGCGAGAGTTTTCCTGCGAAAATGGAGAGAATTTAATTGGTATCCCTAAAATGTGGGGAGATGTTCATGCTGATGGAACAAATGATTTATTAGTTAAGTTGAATAATGGGAAAATTAATGGAATGCTAGGTGTTTGTGTCGATAAACGTGGCGAGCAGCCAGAGTTAATGGATTACTGGATTGCTGCCGAGTATGTTGGCGATACACCTGAAGGATTATTGCAATTTGATATCCCAGCTTCAAAGTGGGGCGTATTTGAAGTGCACGGAGCGATGCAGAAAGCTTGGAAACAAATCTTCTCAGAATGGTTTCCATCCAGCCATTATAAACATGCAGGAACACCAGACTTGGAAGTCTATCCTGCCGGTGATCCTTGGAGTCCTGATTATTACTCTGAAATCTGGATACCGTTGAAATAATACTTGCGATGAGGCGGGGGGAGTCAATTCCCCCGCTTTTTGCATTATTTTTGACTTGATTTGATGTCTGCTATGCAAAATAGTTTAATTTCTTCGAAAAAAAGTGCTATTTTAGCCAATTTTCCAGCCGCTTCATCATTTATCTGCGATTGTTGCACATTTATCTGCGAATTTTACTCATTTATCTGCGAAAAATTTTATTTTATCTGCGAAAATGACCCTTTTATCTGCGAAACGAAAATATTGCCATGTTCCCAACTCTTTTCTCACCCAGCATCTGTGTTATAATATTCTCCGGCATAGGTTGAATATATAAATATCTACTTAATGCGGGTGGGAGAGGGCAACACGAAAGTGTGTGATTAAATTATGAAAGGGGTATTCAAACTTAAGCAAAACAAAACAAATTTGAAAAAGGAGGTTATAGCAGGGTTAACATCGTTTTTTTCCATCGTCTATATTATTGCCGTTAATGGAAACATTCTTAAGGATGCAGGAATTCCGCTTGAAGCTGGAATTATTGCAACCGTACTTTCATCGCTGATTGGTTGTTTATTAGTTGCGTTTATCGCCAATGCACCTTTAATTATCGTTCCTGGAATGGGCATTAATGCTTTATTCACCTACACAATTGTAGGTTCGATGGGGCTGAATTATATGGAAGCGTTAGGTGCAGTTATCGTATCTGGTATCCTCTTTGTGGTTGTGGCTTTTACTAAATTATCAGGTATTATCGCAAACGCGATTCCTTCTTCTTTAAAGGAATCGATTTCAGTGGGAATCGGCTTATTTATTGCCTTTATTGGCTTACAAAAAAGCGGTATTATTGTGGGCAACCCTACGAACTTTGTAGCTATGGGGAATTTATCTGCCCCTATTGTTCTGGCTTCGATCATTAATCTGATTATCACGTTATTTTTGTTTTTAAAGAAAGTACCGGGAAACTTTCTAATCAGTATTATTTTAGGGACAATTATTTCCTACTTTTTTGGAATCGTTCATTTTTCGGCAATGGATACCAGCTTTATTTCCTTTGACGACTATAAGAACGTCCTTTTAAGCGCAGACTTTGGAAAAATAGCCACGGTCCCGTTTTGGACAGCTGCCTTTTCATTGGTTTTGGTTCTCGTTTTTGAAAATATCGGCCTGCTTCATTCGCAAGTGAACGGAATGCTTGAAGCACCAGAAAAGAACGCGAGATCCTTAAAGGCTATTTCGTTGTCCACCATTGCTTGTGGATTATTAGGCACAAGTCCATCTGTTTCAACCGTTGAAACAGCAGCGGGTATCACGGCAGGCGGAAGAACAGGTTTAACCTCTGTTGTAACAGGATTACTCTTTTTATCATCACTTTTCTTTATGCCTTTTATCAAACTCGTACCAAGTTCGGCAATCGCACCGATCCTCATCATCATCGGGGGATTGATGCTGACCAATATCGTGAATATTGATTTTACAGACTTTACCGAAGCATTTCCGGCGTTTCTCGTGATCATCATGATACCGTTAACCTATAGTATTGTAGATGGAATTGCTTTCGGATTTATCGCTTACCCTTTGGTTAAGCTTTTTACAAACAAGCAAAAGCAGCTTTCTCTTTCGATTTATATTATTTCGATGCTGTTTTTAACGAATTTCCTGCTTCACACAGTTTGATAAGCACAAAAAGGAGCTATCGTTAGCTCCTTTTTGTTTTATTTATGTGATTGTATTGCAAAGTGCTGGCTTTCGGTTTCAAATGGATTCTCTTCAATTTTGAATCCAAGATCTTCAATCAGCTGATAATCCTCTTTTGCCGCTTGCCCATCCGTTGTGAGATAATCCCCTACAAAAATGGAGTTAGCGATGAATAATCCTAAGTTCTGCAAGGAGCGCAAATTGAATTCCCGTCCGCCGGAAATCCGTATCTCTTTTGTTGGATTCACAAACCGGAATAGTGCCAAGATTTTCAAACAGCGCATAGGCGTTAAATCATCCAGATTCTCAAGCTTCGTCCCTTTAATCGGGTGAAGGAAATTAACTGGAATAGAATCAGCATCAACCTCTTTTAGGGCAAACGCCATATCCACGATGTCATCATCCGTTTCACCCATGCCGCAAATCACGCCTGAACATGGTGAAATCCCTGCCTTTTTTAGGTTTTCAATCGTTTGAATCCGATCGTCATAATCGTGGGTAGTTGTAATATTGGCATGATGTTTTGCACTTGTATTAATGTTGTGGTTAAAGCGGTCGACACCTGCGGCTTTCAGCTTTACCGCCTGATCTTCAGTAACAAGCCCAAGGCAGGCGCAAATTTTTATTTGCTCCACCTCTTGCTTAATTTGCTCGACGGCTGTGATCACCGTATTGACTTCATTGTTGGTAGGCCTTCTTCCACTCATCACAATACAATATGTACCAATTTTATTCTTTTTCGCTTCTTTTGCCCCTGCTACAATCGTTTGTTTGCTAATTAGCGAATAGCGGTCTATCTCTGTCTCCGCCTTAATCGATTGGGAACAGTAGCCGCAGTCTTCTGGACAAAGCCCGCTTTTGGCATTAACAATCAAATTTAATTTCACTTTTTTTCCGTAAAAATGTCTGCGAATCTCATAGGCTGCCTGAACTAGTGTTAATACTTCATCATCGCTTGTCATTATTATTTCCTTCGCTTCCTCTTTGGTTACCGAATATCCCTCAATGGCTTTTCGTGCCAGTTTACCAAAGTCCACAATACTCACCTCTTTTTTATTTGTTAACCAATTTTTAATTTAAGTTTACATATAAAATTATAAAACATCCAATCTGCTATTCAAGTGTTTTTTTCATTAATTTGGTAAAATCATCATAAGGTTGTACTTCAGATATGTTAACTAAATAAAAAAGTAGTTGACATAAATTATTCCCCGCTCTTAAAATTATTTATATAAAAATAAAAAGTGGGGATGGATCATCATGAAGATTTTAGAAATAACAAACGTTGCATTGCTAGCTGCATTTATGGGCGTTTTAGGTTTTATTCCGCCAATTATGTTATCGTTTACACCGGTTCCGATTACGATTCAAACTTTGGGTGTACTTCTTGCCGGAGGTGTTTTAGGACCAAGGCTAGGCGCCTTGAGCATGACCGTTTTCTTATTGGTTGTTGCTGCTGGTGCACCATTACTGTCTGGTGGACGCGGAGGAATTGGCGTATTTGTCGGGCCAAGTGCAGGTTACCTTTTCTCATATCCTATAGCTGCTTTTTGTGTCGGCTACCTAATCCATAAGTTTAGCAAAGCAAAATTGCGAAATATATTGATTATCAATTTAACAGTTGGTATCTTCTTGCTTTACCTATTTGGAATCCCTGTATTGGCTTTTGTTCAAAATATTTCTTTAAAAGATGCGACCTTATCAAACTTAGCCTACATCCCAGGAGATATCTTAAAAGCAACCCTTGCTTCCTATATCGTTTTTAGGCTATTAAAATCTCCTGTCATAAAACGAAATCTGCATAAAAACGTTGAGACACTATAATGTGTCTTCTTTTTTTATACAAGTGGTTTTTGCAAAGTAGAGTGGCGAGCGCTATTCGCTGATTGGTGTGCGTTTTCCACTGATCGGCGCGCTTTATCCGCCGATTGGCGTACGCTATCCGCAGATGGTGCTCCTATCCGACATTAAGAAACGTTTATCCGACAGTAAAACATCCCACCCATTTACAAAACATGTTAGTATGAAAAAAAGAGGTGATATATATGGCGGCCATAACGGAAACATACTTAAAACATGCACAGTCATCCCCTGAAAAAATCGCCATTCAAATAAACGACCAAAAAATAAGCTACTATACCTGGCATGAAATGGTGTCGAAAACGGCAAACTGGCTTGAATCTCTTAATCTCAGATCACGAACAGTGGGCATATTACTGCCAAACGGTATACCCTTCCTGCAGCTTTTTGCAGGAGCTGCGACTGCAGGGTGGACTTCCGTTCTCTTTGATTCGAAATGGACAGAGGCAGAACTGCAAAAACGACTAACTATAGCTCAACCATCCGTCCTTATCACTACAGGTGAGCTTTTTCCAAAAGTCGATCATCTCACTGAGAATATTCTCATGTGGGAAGAGATCCTTTCGGAAATCAACGCAGCCGCTGCAATCAGGAACGTTGATGTAGATGGAAAGACACCTTTTTACATGGGATTCACTTCAGGGACAACAGGGAATCCGAAAGCCTTTATCCGTGCACATGATTCATGGGTCGCAAGCTTCGATTGCAGCCGAATTGATTTTCAACTCAATGAAACAGACCATGTTATCGTTCCAGGAGCACTCATCCACTCCCATTTTCTATACGGAGCCATTAGCACCTTATATTTAGGTGGTACCGTTTATCTTCTGGAGAAATTTTCTTCAAGAATGACCTTGTCATTACTGGAATCACAGCCTATCACAGCTATTTATGTAGTGCCAACCATGATTGCTGCCTTTTTAAAAGAAGAACGGCTTATCGAAAAAAATATTAAAATTATTTCCTCTGGTGCAAAATGGGAGGAAAATTCAAAGCAGCGCATCCGTCAGATGTTCCCTTGGCTTACCATATTCGAGTTTTACGGAGCAAGTGAGCTAAGCTTTGTAACTGTTTTAACTGATAAAGAAAACGACCAAAAACCTGGGTCTGTCGGCAGGCCATGTCATAATGTTGAAATCCAAATTCGGCGATCAAACATAAATCCTGTTAAACCAAATGAACCGGGGAAAATTTTTGTAAAAAGCAATATGCTTTTTATTGGCTATCTCCAGCCTGATGAGATAAATTGTCAAATCCGGTATATCCAAGACGACAATGGCTGGATTACCGTCGATGATATGGGGTATCTTGACGAAGACGGCTACCTCTACATCTCGGGCCGCGAAAAAAATATGATTTTATATGGAGCGATTAATATTTTTCCGGAAGAAATTGAAAAAGTAATTGGATTGCATCCTGGGGTCGAAGAAGTAGCGGTCATCGGCATCCATGACCCTTATTGGGGACAAGTGGTTGCGGCTGTCGTAAAAGGTTCAGCCACTACCATCGATTTAAAAAAATTATGCAAGCAGTATTTATCTTCCTATAAAATCCCGCGGAAATGGTTTTTCACAGAAGAAATGCCGCATACAACCAGCGGAAAAATTTCCCGCCCGCAAGTAATGGAATTAATCGAAAGCAAGGTGACGAACCATTAAGAGAGCAGTCATTGTCCGTGCCAAACGAACCCCGATTGGAAAAAAGAATGGCATTTTGCAAAGCTATCATCCTCAGGAATTATCAGCCCCATTATTAAGCCAGTTGGCGGTGGGACTAGAAGAAAATGTGGAAGACGTGATTTTAGGAAATGTAACCGGGCCGGGCGGAAACATTGGACGATTAGCCGCCCTAGAAGCAGGTTTGCCTCTTTCTATTCCTGGATTTATGCTCGATCGGCAATGCAGCGCTGGACTCGAGGCCATTCGTATCGCGAGTTATTTCATTCAAGGCGGGGCGGGAAAATGCTATATAGCCGGTGGGGTCGAGAGCTCCAGTACCTCCCCTTTTCAAAAGCGGGCTCGCTTTGCTCCTGACAGCATTGGTGATCCTGACATGCTTGAAGCAGCAGAAATGGTCGCTAAAGAATTCGAAATTACGAAAGAACGTCAGGATGAGTATGCGCTACTAAGCTATGAACGATGCTGGGCTGCATTTGATAGAGGAAATTTTGAAGACGAGATTGTCCCTATTGATAAATTGGATAAAGATGAAGAGTTTTTAAAAAAAAGAAACATGGAAGCCTTACTTAGGCGGGCAAAGCCACTTTTTCCAAATGAAAATGGTACTGTTACGGCGGCAAATAGCTGTGGAATAAATGACGGGGCCGCTGCTGTACTGGTAATGGAAGAGGAAACTGCTCTTTCTCGTGGCTTTAGGCCCGTTCTTCGCTTTATCGACAGCCAGGTTGCCGGCGTTCATCCCTTTTATCCTGGGGCAGCACCCATACCTGCTATTCAAGTCTTATTAAAAAGAAACGGGCTCACTGTTAAAGACATTGATTTGTTTGAAATCAATGAAGCCTTTGCTTCGAAAATCGTCGCCTGTGCCCAAGAACTCTCCATTCCCTATGAAAAACTTAACGTAAGCGGCGGCGCCCTCACCATCGGCCACCCATATGGAGCATCCGGTGCCATCTTGGTTACAAGACTATTTTATGAAGTTCAAAGAAGAAATAATGCAAAATATGTGCTCGCTGCCATCGGAAGCGGCGGCGGAATTGGCGTGGCTGTGTTATTTGAAGCTGTTTAACTATCGCGAAATGAAAGAAAATGATTACACAATACGTGCAGATTCAATTTGCCTGTCCAGCCAACTGATGTTGTCCGCCAAAAATTGTTCTCTGCCAAAGTCATCAAAAGGGCGATGGTGCATCGATGGGTATTCAATTTTCAACTTATTATCGGAAGCGACAGAGTCAAAGAATTGTTTCAACTTCTCAGGGGGAGTTATGACATCTTCAAGACCGAACTGAAGCAAAAAAGGCAATTGAAAAGAATCAGCTTCTTTTGATAAGCGTCCCACTGCATGCATTAAACCGCGTCCCAATCCAGGTGTTACTGTATCGTGGCGTAATTCATCAGAACTAAGTTTAGCAATCATTTCTGGATCCTTGGTTAATCTCCTAATATCGCCAGGTTTTTCAATACTGAAATCTGGCTTAATTTTACCCATAAAGGTAATTAGCAGCTTCTCTGATCTAGTTGCTTCGTAAGAAATGGCAGGCGCAATGGCACTAATCCCTGCAAGACCTTCACCATTGTCAAATGCATAATCCAGAGTAACCACTCCGCCAAGACTATGACCAACAATAAACAGCGGGAGTTCAGGAAACTCTGAAACAACCAGCTTTCGGAATTCGTGTAAATCTCCGCTATATTCTTCCCAAGTGCGAATAAAACCCCTTTTACCAGAACTTTTCCCATGACCACGCTGATCATAAGCATAAACGATATAATCATTCTCCACCAATGCTGTACTTAGATTCTCAAGTCCCCCACTATGGTCACCATGCCCATGTACTAAAATAACGGATGCCTTTGGAGTCGACTTCGGTTTAAACCTTCGATAATAAAGCTCTACACCATTTATCCCATCAAAATTCCCTTCCATTGTCATCAAGTAAATCTCCCCTTTATTTTTAAAAAATCCATGCATGTCCCTTTCAAATAAATAATTATTACATATGATGTACTACCTCGTCTTAAAGGAGGTGAATACATTATGTCTGACGGTCATCGTTCAAATTTTGCTTTAATCGTAGTGCTTTTCATCCTCTTAATTATTGTGGGTTCAGCATTCATGAGAGGGTACTAATCTAATAATAAGATTTGTACAAAAAGCAGGCGAGAAGCGTGGATTCCACGCTTCTTCTTTATTTGATGATGACTACTTTTTGAATAATAGGATGCAAAAGATAGCCAATCCACACTCCTAGCAGATTTAAAATGAAGTCATCAATATCCATACTGCCGCGTTTTGTGAGATATTGCGTTGTCTCAATCAACAGAATAGCAAGTATAGGAATAATAATCAGTCGGCCCCTTAATGGACGTTTGTTTAACAATAATGCCGCCACACCAAATGGAACAAATAACAATATATTCGCAGTGATATTGTAGAATGCAATTAAAAAATGAGCATTACCTGAAAGAAAGCCTATTATCGTTCTAAACGGAACCAAGTTTATTTGATTGTATTCTTGGTTCACTGGACGAAAGAATAACAATATTAAAAGGCCTAAACTATAAATAATCATAACAGTCTTGATGATAAATCCCGGTATTCGAAGTGTTGCTTTTCCAAAATAATAGATTAGAAAAAACACTAGCATTGTCACACAAACCCATATGACGGCTAACACAATAGGGTGAAGATAGGCTAGTAGTTTTAACCAAACTGGCCATAATACAAAAAAGAGAATCTGAGATAAGCCTACTGATAGCCAAAGACAGCGTTTTTCCATAATTATTTTCCATTCGAATAGTGATTAATTAATTGTTCCAATAATTGATCCAACGGGATAAAGCTGTAGCCTACGGAAAGTGCAAAGCCCGTATCCACTGACCATGAACCAGGCAAATTGTATGGTGATGGATTCCCATCCTTTTGTAGGTTCGCCGTTGTTTCAGTTTGGTCTTCGATTAATGTCACTAATTCTCTTAAACTAATGTCGTCGCTAGAACCTGGGTTTATACCTCCATGAAAATCAGATTTGGCTATACTTAATAAAAACTTAGCCGCTTCCTCTGAATCTATAAAACTATATCTCAAGTCAGGATTTTCAATGAACATGGCTTTCCCATCTTTCACATGATCCACATGGAATTTTAAACGATTGGTATAATCATCTTTCCCAATGATAATCGGAAAACGAACAGCCACGACAGGAACTTTGGAATTTTGAAACAGAATCGCTTCTGCAGCACGCTTCGCTTCCTGGTAACCTACATATCCAGGGTACTCACCCCGCTTTTTTAACAATGGTCTAAACTCTAATGGATTAAAGTTTTCTTCCAAATGGTTAATACCAAAGTCATAGACTGCCTGGCTAGAAGTAAATACGTATTTTTGAATTTTTCCTTCCAGAGCGTTCAATGCATCAAGAGCTTCTTGTGAAGAATAGCAGGTTTGATCAAAGACTACATCCCATCGCTTGCCCTGAAAGGCTTTATGTAAAGAATCGGCATCCTCACGGCTAATTTTCAATCTCGATACCTCATTACCAAATGAATCGGCGGTCAATCCCCGTGTTGCAATGGTCACATCGATCCCTTCATCCAATAACAATTGTACTAGCCTTTTTCCAACAAACTGAGTTCCACCGAGTATTAAGGCAGATTTCATTAAAATTCTCCTCCAACTTGTATTTTTTGTCTGTTCATCACTTCTCAGTGAAAAAAAGATTTATCAGCCTCTCTTAATTTTTCATCATTCTTTGGTAAATTCCTTCCTAAAAAAATAATAAGGGACATTACACTTGCGAATGTCCCAAATTCTCTTGATCTTTTCTCTCATTTAAAATGTCCTTAATAATTTCCATATGAAAGGCAGCCCATGCTTTCTCACGAAAATGAAGAATCACACTTGCAGCTACTGCAAACACATAAAGGCAACTAAAGAGCAGCCATAGCCAACTGCCATCATGAAAAAGAAATTCCGATAATTGCTTTGAAAATAAAAGCATTAACCATGGTACCGAGGAAACAATGATTGGTATGATTCCTGAACCGTTTTTTTCTTTCGTCATACGGTAATAAATTAGTTTTAATACACTGCTATCCAGTGTCTTGTATAGCTTTTGAATCTCTTCTATTTCACTAAGCTCTTTCATTTGTTTGACAGAATGCCCATGATCCATCGTTTTTTTCAAACGAAGAAAAACTTTATGAGCATCCCCTCTTAATGAAAACATATTAATTCCCTGCCTCAATCAACGAATTGTTCAGTGCCCCCATTATATTGCCCTGATAACATTTCAATTAAACTTTTCGTTATACCGTTGTGATTCCAGTCAAAATCGAGTATTGTTACTACATGGAAATAAAAGACATAAGAATTGTGGGGGTGTTAATCATGGGGAATCAGTCTCGATTGCCTGGTACTCCAGCGACTCATGCAAAGCCTATTATTGGAATGGCGATACTTTGCATGGGGCGGATATTCATTTAATAAATCGCCCAGGTAAGTTATATTTCTAATAATTGGCTTTGCACCTTATTTTCTCAAATTTTAAAAATAAGGGGCTGGCAAACCATGAAATATATAAATGCGATCAATATTTTACCTGAAAATCTCATTGCGGAAATTCAAAAGTATGTTCAAGGAGAAACTCTTTACATTCCCAAACCAGAAAAAGCCTATCGCAAATGGGGCAGCTGTTCTGGAGGAAGAAAGCTAATTGATGACCGAAATGCCTCGATTAAACGGGCATTTAAAAGTGGCAGCAGCATTGATCAATTAGCCGAAGAGCACTTCCTTTCTATAGAAACGATTAAGAAAATTGTTTACTCGCGTAATTAGCACTGATGTTTCAGTGCTTTTTTATGTATAGATTGAATCTAAATCATCTTTTACATATTAATCATGTTGGAAATTTTTTAAAATAGTCGTAGTGAGGTGAACTCTTATGATTGAAAAATTTATTAAAAATGAACAATATAATTTTATTAAAAATCAAGTGGCTTTGATAAAGGACAGCTATAAAAAGAATTCTGACCCTTCGGTCATTCGAGCAGTAAAGGAGCTCGCGAATGCTAAGATTTTCGAACTTTTTCCAAGTGTAACAGGAGAACAATCTGAAATGCTGGATCTCTCCAAAAAGAGAACGGATCATGAATTTGACCAATATCTTAAGGAATTAGCTCATTATCTGCTGCCCTTTCCTCAGCAGACCGAGCAGCAAATTAAAAAGATGTTTCCAAAAGCGAAGAAATTAAAGGTACCTGATCTATCGAGGGTCAATCATGAACAAGTAACTTACTTAAGCTGGACGAACATCAGTACTAACAAAAAGTATATTATATACGAGCTAAATGAGAAAATGGTCGGAATCGAATGTAAATACGCGTTGTTAAATAAGGACAATATTTGTTCGTTCTGTAATCGTTTTGGTAAGGTTGCATTTATTTCCACCATTACCAAAACAAAAAAAGCAAAAAATCCAGATTACTATAAAGCAATCGGAAACTACATCTGCTTTGATAGTTCTGAATGTAATGGAAAAATTACTAGCGTGGACTACTTGACTGTTTTTCTAAAAGATTCATTGGGTGAAACTTGCTAAGGCTATCAAAAATTTATAAAGTGGTCATTTTTAAGGATTGGAACGGTTTGATAGGCATTTAGGCGGCTACAATGGATGACATCGTCTGCAAAACCACGGCCGCGCAATTCCCGGCCACTTCCACATTCCCAAATCAACTCTTTTAATTTTGGTCTGGCATGTTGAAATGTACCTAGACAAATCTCTGCTTCCGATGACTTTTTACCCTCTAAATAATTTAGAATAGCACCGGCACCTAAATAATCTTCAATTGCCGGTCGAAGAGTGTCTTCGTTGTTTTTTACATCGTTCCATTGTTCACCGCAAGGGACAATTGTTATATTTGCTCTTGTTTGTTTTCTAAAGTGATTAACGGCAGAAGCAACAGCTGCCGCATTGAGTAAGGAACCGATCAATAATGCTGGAACCTTAGCAGCTACCCAAGTGCAAAACGCTCCATTTAGTGAAGATAAAACATACTTTTTTTTATTATATTGCTCGTTGAAAGAAACAGGAGAAAGAGATGGTTTGCCTAATCTAACAGCCTCGGCCCTTCCTAGCAAGTATTCGGCACCAATTTTTTCGGCATATTCTTTTCCATCTAGATTAGGTGGAAAGGGATATATGATTGCACCATTGCCTAATGCGGATATTACCGTTGATGAGAAGCTAAGTACATCTACGATGATGACTATATCTCCTCTTTCTGCTGCCTCCATCGCGCCACGTCTCCCCCATTCCACTCGACATTCATTTGGTGATTGATCAAACCACATAAAATCTTCCTTTCAATCTATTTAATAGATAATAATAAAACAATTCTTCCCTCGATGCATGAAAGAGTGATTCTTTTTTTTTAGAAAGGGGTTTGGGTTCATTATAAAGCCCTATGGGACAAAAAACGTTTAGGATTCCGGCTTTCTGTCCCATAGGAGGCTCTGCATAACCTTTGGGGACACTAACGAGAAATAAAGAAAGCAGAATGAAAATCTTATCATCCTGCTTTTAACGTATTAAAATATTGAAAAAAATGGAAGGACGATTATGGTTAAGGTAAGAAAAAAGACAGCGAAGGCACTCATTTTTTGTTTTTCCTTCCATAAGGATATGCCAAAACCAAACGTATACACCGCAATGATTAACAGAGCTATGATGATGACTGTATTCAACCGAATCGTCCACCTTACCGTTTATTTGAGGCTTTACCAAAATCAACAATTTCAATTTCTGGCTTTACCGAAATGTCTGCTTTAAGATACGATTTAGCCCAATTATATTTTTTAAAATCTTGAATCGTTCCAAAATATTTTCGGGCATATAAAGCTAATGGATATGGCACACCTTTTAATTTTAGCTGTGTTTTTTTAAACAGGTTCTCATTTACCGTCTTGATATGATTCACAAGATGTTTTTTAAGAATCATCTGGTTTTTTTTCTCCATGAAGTTGACCATTGATGGATTGGTCATAATTTCAATCTTTAGCGGTATGGTAATAAAAATCTTTGGTTTCGAACTCTTTAAGTCCATTTTCACCTTATTGTTTTCTGTTTTCATGATTCTCGCAGCAATTTGTTTCTCCTTGTCTGAAAAAGGGTCAGGAAAATCAACCAATATATCTTTGATGTTTGTTGTATCATCCAAAATATTAATCGTGCGCGTCTCCTGTCCAGTCAATTTGCCAATCATGACACCCCCCCTAAAAACCGCCGCCCCAATAAATTGTGTGTCATCCATTTCGCCAGCTACACCGACCTCGCCGGCTGTATACTCATCCTCTTGTTTCGCTTTAGGATGTTTTGCCTCTTCAGCTGATGTGTACATCGCCAAATAGAGGTCGGTCCCTCTATCAAATGTTGTAAAAAATCGAAAGAGAGTAGAATCAGGAATCAGTCCATTATCTACCCCATGATCAATCATATATTGAAAATACTTATGCGGCCTCGTTTCCATTTTCGGATGATTTTTTACAAAATAATCCTTAGCCATTTCTTTCGAAACAGCTAAATAACTATTTAGCCGAATTTCTTTATCTTTTGGGACATCAGAAATAGAAGTAATAAATTCTTTCGTTTTGGCCAATTGCTCGGAAACAACAATAATCTTTAATAAGTCATAACTAATACTACGAGAAATGATAGCATTAGCTGTTCCTTTCGCTGCAATAAAATCATTGGCTTCAAACGTAATGATTTCCCGCGGTTTTTCCGTTGAACCCCCGCCGCCCTGCATACTGCCTACTTCAGGATTGGCAAGCAGCATCGTAACAATGATTTTTCCTTTATGTTTGGATTTATCAAGACCAAGTCCAATCACATAGGCCTTGTCCTCTAATTCTTCTTGGTCCCAACAGCCCGTTAATAAGCTAATACTAGCTACTAGTAATAATACTTTACACAGTTTCCTTGTTTTTAGCATGTTTAAATTCTCCTTTTAACCATGCGGTCAGCCATAAAAGAATGGAAATGAACGTAAAGGATGGTCCCACTGCATGTGCAAGCATAGGCTTAAGTTCGAGACTAACATCAAATGGAGTTTCAGGAATACTTCCAAGTAACAAATAAAGCGCCGCAAGGGAGGGAATTAAGTATTCAAAGTCTTTAATTTTAAAGATTTGGCCGAACATGAGGGAATTTATGTACAAAAATGCTGTAAAACGAATAAAGGCTCCCAAAACCCAGATAACAAAAAAGATAATTTCAATATTTGGAAGGAAACTTCCTAGTGAAAGATAACGTATGGCTGTATGAAATGGGTAGCCGATTCCACTTAAGGATGTATCAAACATGCAGATGAAAACTAGAGCAGCACCTGAAAGTTGTATACAGACGTAAACATAGGCAAACCAAGTGCCTTTACGAAAATCTTTGTATGATTTAACGTAAGGAATTAACATAGTAAACAGAAAAAATTCAAGATAAATATACAGATTAAATACACTTTGCTTCAAAATCTCTAGTTTCCCTAAGCCCCAAATGGGAAACATTCCTTGAATATTGCCAGCTTGAAAACTTAAAAATAACGCAATAATCAAGAATAGTACTATATAGTAAACCAGCAGATAGGCAACCGATCCAACATGCAGAATACCTTTCATTGCCCCATATGCGCATACAAGCATTAATAATGCATAAATGAATATCGTAGGAGTGGTCGTGAAATAAAACGTCCTAATGATGTTTGCATGGATTCTTGTATCGATTGATAGAACCATTGAGCTGAGGACAAAGATAAACAGGCATAGAAAGAAACCAATATATTTTCCTAGTAATTTTTGAATGACGGAAAAAAGGTTTTGGCTTTGAAACAACATCATTGTTTTTAATAATAAAAATAGAGGGATAAAAAAGATTCCGGCTGTGATAATGGGAATCATCCATCCAGCACTTTGTACCATTTTGTATAGGGCGATAGGTAAATCTATGGTCGGTTTCATCCCGACCATTAAGATAGCGATTGATACAAATTCTCGTATTCCAAGTTTTCCAGGCTGCTGATTCATATCATTTTTATCCCTTTCTTTGTCTGACCATATCCTTTGGTTTTAAATATCCCGGACGAAACCTTTCTTTAAAGGGAACGTGTCGTATGATTAAATCCTTGGATGAAATGGTACGCGGCGTCATTGGCGCAAAATAAGGAGTCCCAAATGATTTTAAGGAGACTAAATAAAACAGGGAGGCCATAAAAAAAGCAGTGGCACCATAAATGCCGAAAAATCCTGCCGCAAAAATAAATAAGAAGCGAGCTAACCGTATCGCAAAATTCATGCTTATATCACTAATAATAAAAGAACTCAAGCCGGTTAGAGCGATGACAATGATGACAATTGGACTAATAATATTAGCCTGTACAGCAGCTTGACCAAGAATTAGAGCGCCGACAATCCCAATGGTTGGGCCAATGGGCGATGGAACTCGTAAGCCGGCTTCTCGGATTAGCTCGAAAGCCATTTCCATCATTAGGATTTCAATGATCGATGGAAATGGTACTCTTTCCCTTGTCCCCGCTATCGCCATTAATAAATCAGGCGGAATCATCCCTACATGATAATTGGTTATCGCGATATAAATAGCGGAGGTAAAAACAGCGACAAATAAAGCAAATATCCGCAAAATCCTAATAAAATTTCCATAAGGTGTCCGCAGGTAATGATCCTCCGGTGAATGAATCAAGGACCAAAAGGTTGCCGGCAGAATTAGGCAACTAGGTGAATTGGACATCAACAAAACAATGTACCCCTCTTCAAGGAAGGAAGCTGCCCGGTCTGGCCGTTCAGTATAAAGAATAGTTGGAAATAAAGATCTTGGCCGTTCTTCAAGATATTGTTCTAAAATACTTAAATCAAGGATCTGATCAGTATCGATTGAACTTAACCGATCTTGTATCATTTGAAGCAGTTCATCATTTACTAAGTCTTTTTCATAAACAAGAAACACATCGTTTTTTGACCGTTTTGAAATAATTTTCGTTTCAACAATCAGATTTTCATTTTTTATCTTTTTACGAAGTAAGGCAATATTATCGGCCACTTTTTCAACAAAAGACTCTTTTGCCCCTTTTACGATGACCTCATTATCAGTTTTTTCTATACCGCGGCCGCGCGTTTTCGTCGTTTCAAATACATAACATTGATGGTCGCCCTCTACAAAGAGCGCCGTAATCCCACCACATATTAATTCTGTAATCTCACCGATGTTTGAAGCCATTTTTTCGATGGGGTAAGAAACGAGATCTCGAATCTTTCCAGATGGTGCCTGATTTTCAATAAGTTTTTCTACGATGCTATCCTGAATATTTTTTATGTCTACCATGGTACTGATGAAAATGATAAAGGCACGACGATTCAACGAACGAATCGTAAACTCACGAATCTTAACATCCACATTTTTTGGAAAGCTAAAAATGTACTTAAATGTCGCCAAATTTTGATCATAATTGCTGCTTATATCTTGTTTCTTCATTTCAATATCTGAGGTATTTGATTGTTCATGAATTTGTGGTTCTTCATTTATATTTTTGAAAAGTGACTTGATAATCCTTTTTTTCATCAGAACCACCTCTATTTTTCAATAGTTTTCCAATTTTGGGAGTCATTATGTATGGTTCCGACCTTAAAAAATCTTCATCTAGATTTAATTAATGATTAACATGTCCTTCATATATTAGTAACATTCTTAGGTTATAGTACAAAGTAGCGGGGATAGCATGCGTGGCTATCATGGTATTTGGCGAAGGCGGAGCCGATACTTTAAGGGGTAATGAATTCGGTGTTGAAATTAAATAAAGTGAAGAGGAATTCAAACAATGATCTGAGGCTTTTTTTGCTGAAACTAAAAGGAAATTTTCGTTAGTTAAAAACCATTGAAACAAGGTGAAAATTTATACCGACTTGCAGCAGCAAATGGAGAGATGACCCACGATGAGGAGAAAAAACAGTATTACACATTAAAGTTAAAGCAATACGGTGAATTTGCAGATGATTCGTTCTCCCTTCTCTTTTATGATGTTTTCACGATTATGTCGCTCATTTCTGAGCAACAAGCTTATGAAGAAGCCTTATCTATCATTGATCAATATTTTTCCAACCCCAAATTAGCGGACGTTTTTGAAGTCTTGTTTCTTCTTGAAAAGGAAAAGCCTATTATGGTCTTAAACGCTTTGAGGAAGCCATTCTTTTCCTCGAAAAAGTAAAAATATCAGAATGGGCTATCATCCGTTTGATTTGTCGTTATTATACATTGCTGATGTGTTCAAAGCCCTTTGTTATCATGAACTAGGAAACAGCGACAACGCATTTCGTTTGTCCCAAGCAGCGGTCGAAAATTATATGCCGCTTCCTGCTTCTACATATAAGGATATCGCTAATAAAGCTTTGAAGATTATTCATGGAATTCGGTAAAAACAACATTTAATCAGGTCTAATTCAATTAGTTAGGCCTGATTTTTGTGTTTAGCTAATATTTTGAGTTCCCCATAGAGTCGTTTTTAGCATTAGCCTCTTTCAGAAAGGGGCCTTTTTTAATGTTTCATTTTTTTATCTGCGAAAGTTTTAGGTTTATCTGCGAAAAATTTGCTTTTATCTGCGAAACTTACCTGTTTATCTGCGGAAAGAGTACTTTTATCTGCGAAAGGCTTACTCAATCTTATGTTACACCCCAAAAAAGGTATATAATAACATGAAACTATTAGGCTGTATTTTTCGTTATATATAGTGAAATAATTTTAGATACGAAAGGAAACTATAGCGTTGAAGCTGAAACGATTAGGAAGTTTATTATTTTTAATTTTTCTCATGGTGGTAATAATCCTCTACTTTATTGATTCCAATCCTTTTACGGATAAAAAAATAAATAAATCTGTTCCTTTACCAACTGATCTACATCCAATTGTGAAAGAACGGAGCAATCAATTAATCCAACAAGCAGCTAAAAAAGGCATTGTCATGGTGATTACGGATGGTTTCAGAAGTGCGGACGATCAAGACCGACTGTATGAAAAAGGCCGCACGTCTGAGGGAGATATTGTAACCAATGCAAAAGGTGGGCAATCCTATCATAATTATGGTCTTGCCATTGATTTTGCACTTAAGACTGCTTCAGGAGATGTGGTCTGGGATAGGCAATATGATGGAAATAAAAACGGGAAAGCCGATTGGAACGAAGTTGTTGGCATGGCAAAAGCCCTCGGATTTGAATGGGGCGGTGATTGGACTCAATTTAAAGATTATCCCCATTTAGAAATGGATTTTGGCTTGTCCATTGCCGATTTGCAAAATGGCGAGAGACCAATAGCAAACTCATCGATGACAGCAGATGGCGAACAGTAACACTGTTCGCCATTTATAATGCTAAGCCATCTCCAAAGCAATCTCCATCATATTTGTAAACGCAACTTGTCTTTCTTCTGGTGTCGTTTGTTCATGTCGTATTATATGATCACTTACCGTTAAAATCGTTAGCGCATTCACTCCTGCATAGGCTGCATTCATGTAAAGACCGGCCGTCTCCATTTCTACACACAAAATTCCCATCTTACGCCATTTCTCCAACGCTGTTTCATCAGCATTATAAAAAATATCGCTCGAAAGGACATTTCCAACATGAACCGGAAACCCTTTTTGGTCGGCGGACCTTTTTGCTTTTTCCAATAAGGCAAACGAGGCAATATTGGAATAGTCTCCAGGAAGATTGTACTGATGAACATAGCGGGAGTCCGTAGAAGCCCCCATAGCAAAGACGATATCATATAAATTCATATGGTCCTGAATGGCACCGCACGTGCCAATACGAATCAAATTTTTCACACCAAAAACATGAATCAGCTCCCAAGAATAAAGACTCATGCTTGGCATACCCATACCTGTTCCCATTACGGATATTTTCTTTCCGTTAATCGTTCCTGTAAAACCTAACATATTACGGACAGAATTGAATTGAACCACGTCTTCTAAATAGGTGTCGGCAATAAATTTTGCTCTTAGTGGATCCCCAGGCAAAAGGATGGTTTCAGCAATCTCCACTCCATTTGGTTTGATATGCGGGGTTTCTTTATGATTATTTATACTCATGTTCTTATTCTCCTTTTAATGATCCTTACTTAGGAAGTATTTGCTTTGTTGGCATTTTCATTCCTCTTAAGAAAGTTGATTTTTGCGTTATGAAATTTTTATAATGGGAAGTAATGAACTTGAAGTGAGGGGATTCATATCAATATATTGTGGGATTTCGACGGGACTCTTTTTGACACCTATCCTGCTCTTGTCGAAGGATTTATTAAATTAAGCCAGCAAGACCTGGAAAAAAGTGAAGTCTTGAAATGGTTAAAAGTTGATTCCTTAACAGCTTTTAAACACTATGGAATTAGTTTAGAGCATAGAGAAGAATACCAAAAGTTGCATAACTATTATTCGAAAACTCATAGTGTTCCTTTTGAACACTTGGAGGATGTTTTATCTGCAGTTGATAACAACATTATTGTGACTCATCGTGATAAGGAATCAACCATCTATCTTCTAGAGAAATTCAATTTAATCAAATACTTTAAAGAAATTGTCTCTGTTGAGGAGCAAGGGTTCACAAGAAAACCTCATAGTTCTTCATATGAACATGTTCTTAAAAGTCATCATATTGATTTAGTAGTAGGTGATCGTGATTTAGATTTAATTCCAGCTAGACAATTAAAGATTAAAACTGTTGCCTTCCAAAACCGAAACATTGAAGCTGATTTCCATATCGACAACTATGCCGATTTTATACCTGAGGTCCTTAAACCGCTTCAAGGAATATAGTGAATATCCCCTTTTTAGAGGGGATTTTTTGTTTGTAGACAGTTCCGGCTTCTATTCGCCATTTTCCTCTATTTCTATTCAATATGTTATAATCAAAAAGGTTTGTTTTATCAGAGGGGAGTTCTGTTTGTGGAATTACTAAAGTCAAATACTCAAACGAAATCGACATATACATTTTTGCTCATTGTTGGGATTATACTTATAGCATTTAATTTGCGACCAGCGATTACATCGGTGGGTCCGCTAGTTGGTATGATTCAGGAGGATGTTGGACTTGCCCATTGGAGTGCAGGCTTATTAATGAGTTTGCCCTTACTTGTTTTTGCCACCATGTCTCCGATTGTTCCAAAACTAGCCAATCGTCTTTCCAATGAAATGACCCTACTAATTGGATTAATCTCTCTTTTAGTCGGCATAGTCATTCGTTCTATTCCAATGACGTTTTTCCTTTTCACTGGGACTCTTTTTGTTGGGGTTGGTATCGCGATTGGAAATGTTCTTTTGCCAGCCGTTGCAAAAGATAAATTCCCAGAAAAATTCGGATTAATGACAAGTGTTTATTCAACCTCAATGGGGTTGGTTGCTTCACTCGCATCAGGTCTTAGTGTTCCTTTAGCAGACGGTTTAAACCTGGGTTGGCAAGGAGCCCTAATTGTCTGGGGGATTCCGGCCTTTATCGCAATCTTGGCATGGGTCCTTCTTGTCAAATTTAATCAGGGGAATCAACATTCATTTAAAAAAGTTAGTTCTCATTCAAATCATATCTGGCGGTCGCCGCTTGCCTGGCAAATTGCTATTTTCATGGGGTTTCAATCGTTTTTATTTTATGTAACGATTTCTTGGTTGCCTGAAATCTTGCATAGCCATGGCATGAGTATGAGCACTGCTGGCTGGATGCTTTCCTTTTCTCAACTAGTGGGATTACCTGCTAGTTTCATCATTCCTGTCATGGCTGGACGTTTTCGTTCACAATCATGGATTGCCTTCATGCTAAACGTGTGCTCACTGCTTGGATATCTTGGATTACTGTGGGGCTCATCCTACTCCATTATTATCATAAGTATTATTTTAATAGGGATTGGATTAGGAGGAACTTTTCCATTAGCGCTAAGCTATATTGGGCTCCGCGCTCGGAATGCCAGCCAAGCTGCAGAGTTATCTGGCATGGCACAATCAACTGGATATATCCTTGCTGCAATAGGTCCGATGTTTATTGGATTTCTTTATGATAAGACTCATGTGTGGACCATTCCAATTATCACACTTATTTTGACTTCTGGAGTTGTGATGGTATTTGGGATGTTGTCGGGTCGCAATCGGTATGTATGATATTGGGTTGGCGAACAGTGCTTGGTACTGTTCGCCCTTTTTATGGAATGGGGTTTTTGTGGCTATCCTTTTTGGTTTCGCAGATAAATCATTGCGTTTCGCAGATAAAATGCAATTTTTCGCAGATAAATCGTTTAGTTTCGCAGATAAGACTCAATTTTCCGCAGATAAATTACTTTTGTATAACCTTTTTGAAAAAGAATAAGCATTTTATCGGCGTCTATTCAAGGTTAATCAACTGAAATTAAATTTTATTAGCTATAAACTTTTTCTTTTACCGGCAATTTAGATAAATTTGAGTGCCTCGTGTGCTGCCCCGCTTTGATTAGGTTTATTAATTCCAAAAATTAACTATAATGAATTTTGAATGCATTTTGAAACTTTATTGGATATTAATCGTATATGTATACATCCGGACAAGGTTTGTTTGGATTTTAAAAATATAAATAGAATGGAAGATATAAATTGGGTTCTAACATTTTACAAATTGGACAGTATGCTTTTGAGGTTTATTATTGGTTAATTTTAATATCGATTTTTGGTTCCTGGTTTCCTCAATTCCAATCATCAAAAGTGGGCACATGGATTACAAAACTAGTTGAACCTTATTTAAGCTTCTTTAGAAGGTTTATTCCTCCTTTAGGTCCTATTGATTTTTCGCCAATAATCGCTATTTTCGTCTTTAGATATATTAGGGGATTCGCAATAGAAGGTCTTCGTCAATCATTGAATGTCATCGGTATTTAATAATAATTAAGTAATGAGGCGAACAGTATCTGTCACTGTTCGCCTTTCTTACGTTTAAATTGAATTGGCAGAAACCCCGCCATCTTTAACAACAATATTCATAGGGATGTAAAGGTGGCTTTGCAGGAAAATTCCATTTTGGCCTAAATGCAGGATCTTTCCAATGCCAGGCACCTAACGCGGCAGCGCATGCATCAATGGAGTGGCTTTCTTCTTCTATTAAAATCGGTAGATCAACTAAGTTTTGCTTTCCCAGCAAGTTCCGAATAAAATTCCTCACTGAAAGATTTTGTTTGTAGTTCAATACATACTCAAAATCATTTTGAGAGAGTCTTGATCCAATAACGGCACCTGGATGCACTTCCACGATTGAAATAGGATAGGGAGTTTGCAGACTACCAATTTCTCTACTAAGCTTAATGCCTCTTAGAGTTAAGTAGACCATTCTATTCAATGTTGGCGGCATTATGGACCCCGGTTTCATTCCTAATCCCACAATAAACTTTCTTAGCTCACGGTCCCCTTCCCTATCCCCACCCCCATCTTCATAGGATAATGGGGCATCGATACCGAGGACGACCTCATCTATTTGACTTTGTTCTGATATCTCCTTAAGTATCTCATGATCACTAATATTGTTTTTCCATTTAAGAAATTTCAATTGATTCTCTTGCTTTTCAAACACACTAAGAACCGTATCCTTATGATTACTTGGGCCAGACAAATCAATACCGATCACTCTCATGATTGCACAACTCTTTCTTAAAAAAATTTATCTTTATTTTATCTCATTTCCCAATTTTCCATTGTTGAAAATACTTATTTTTAGGCTCTGTTAAACTAGTCTGTTGATTTCCGCTCCAGGTGCTCCGCTTTCCGCGGGCGTGCTGGGAAGTCTCCTCGTCGCTTGGCTCCTGCGGGGTCTCCCCTACCCCGTACTCCCGCAGGAGTCTTCGCACCTTCCGCTCCAATCAACGAGCTTAGAAAATCAACAATGTTCTTTAACTTAACTAATTTTTTATAAAAAGCATTTGAGAAATCCTGCAATTTATGTTTCGATTAAGACCTAGGGGGGATCAACATGAATGGAAAAATGAGACTCATCATCACCATGCTCATTTTTGGAAGCATCGGGGTATTTGTCAAAAAGATTGAGCTGGCTTCCAGCGAAATCGCGTTTTTAAGAGGGGTAATTGGGAGTCTATTTCTGGTTTTTGCAAGCATACTTATCAAACATAAGCCATCCTATAAGGCATTAAAACAAAACGCGATTCTGCTCCTTTTATCGGGAACAGCCATTGGCCTTAATTGGATTTTTCTATTCCAGTCTTATCGCTATACGACTATATCCAACGCTACAATTAGCTATTATTTTGCCCCAATCTTTGTGATGATTTTAGCACCTTGGGTTCTGAAGGAAAAGCTGACGAGCAAAAAGGTTATATGCATCATAATGGCCATGATTGGTCTATTTTTAATCGTTAACCCAGGGTCTGGAAATTCAAGTGGTTCGGAGAATAATCTAGTAGGTATTTTATATGGTCTTTTAGCGGCAGCCTTTTATGCGAGTATCGTCTTAATGAACAAATTCATCAAGGATTTATCAGGTTTTGAAACCACATTAGTACAATTAATGGCAGGCGCATTGGTTCTGTTTCCTTACGTATTATGGCAAAGTCATCTTAACTTTTCAGGGATTAATTCAACATCGATTATGTTTATTTTGATTGTTGGTATCATACATACAGGGCTGGCCTATTTTTTATATTTTACTTCGCTTCAAGAGCTAAAAGGACAAACGATTGCAGTTCTAAGCTATATCGATCCGATTTCCGCTGTCCTGATTGCAGCGATTTTCTTACATGAAAGCATGTCGTTAATTCAAATGCTTGGCGGCATCCTTGTACTCGGAGCGACTTTTTTAAGTGAGTTAAAAATGGTGAAAAAGGGCAGGACTTCTACTACTACATAATTGTAGTAGACTTCCTACCCTTTTGTTCAAAGGACACAATAATAATGAGGAGGACAAAATGTTTCTTTCCTTTCCAATTTTAGCGGCTCTTTTAGGTATGCTTATTGCCCAATTCGTAAAAATCCCCATTCACTTTTTAGCTTCAGGAGAATTAAAATGGAACCTGATGTTTAGTACTGGTGGAATGCCAAGTTCCCATACTGCTACCATTATTTCTTTAACTACAGCCATTGGATTAACTTCAGGGCTGTATTCAAATGAGTTTGCCATTTGTGTAATCGTTTCTCTAATTGTCATGCATGATGCTACGGGCGTTCGAAGGCATGCAGGATACCATGCTGAAGTTTTAAATACATTGTTAGTTGATTTCAATCTCCTAATCGAAACCTTAAAAAATCCGAATTTAAAGAAAACAGTATCAAGAGAAAAGCTAAAAGAATTATTGGGACATCAACCAGCAGAAGTTTTTTTTGGAGCCATAACAGGAATTATAGTTGGTGTTCTAACATATCAGTTCTATCCGTTTTAATCCACGGTTAGCAGCGAACCGATTCGGTCATCAGCAAGAGATTCCTCCACCTAATGACTATTATAAAAATGGAAAACTGCCAGCTTAGGCAGTTTTCCTATTTCTGTTTAGAAATCGTAATTATCAATATTATCCTTAGTAAAGATGACACGTTCAGGCAGTAAGATGATTCCGCTGCGATCATCTGTATAATCATAGCCTTGGATTGTATTAGGCTCAATTTTCACATGACCTATATTTGGTACATCAAACTCATCGCCAACCTTAAGGTCTTTTCCTTCAACTGTCATTAAGTAGGCAACATAAGCAGCTAAAGCCCCCTGCTTCTTGACATCCCAAAGACCAAACTGCTTAACAGTGCCCCTTTTAACAAAGTCTCTCATGACGTTTGGAGTGGAGAAACCAGTAATGGCAATCTTACCTGCTACTCCAAGGTTTTCTGCTGCTTGAGCCATAGCTGGTAATGCTGTCGCATCCGGACAAATGACAGCATCGATGTCTGGGTATGTCTTAATAATGTTTTGACCAACTGTTAACGATTTCTGAGCATCGTTTTCTCCAAATTGAGTAGTGACAATTTCCCAGCCTGGATGTTCAGCTTTAATTTTTGCTTTAGCAGCTTCAACCCATTGGTTTTGGTCAGTAACGGTTGGGCTTGAGTAGAAGAATGCAACTTTCGCTTTATCACCTATTTGGCTAGCTGTCATATCAATAAGCAAACCACCAAGTTGATCAGGAGTACCTTGGTTAATGTAGAAAGAACGGTGTTTTGGATTAACATCTGAGTCCCAAGTAAGAATTTTCACACCGCGCTTTTTCGCACGGTCTAATGCTTGGTTTAAACCGTCTACAGATGTTGAAGAGACCATTAAAGCTTTATAGCCTTGGTTGACAAAGTTGTTAATATATTTTACCTGCCCAGCAACGGAAGCTTCGCTTGGCCCATCATACGTTAGATCAACACCAAGTTCCTTCGCCATTTCTTTAGCGCCTTCCCCGCCAGAAGTGAAAAAGCCAACACCAGTGAGTTTTGGGATAAAAGCTAGCTTCACATCTTTTTTACTTACTTTTCCGCCTCCCGAAGTCTTTTCCCCGCCGTCACTACATGCTGCAAGTAGTAAAAGTGCTGATAGAGCAACCATCAAAAGCTTTAATAATCCAGATTTTCCCATTAATCTACACTCCTTTTTATGGTCCTTTAGAAACCACTTTTTTTTGATTTAACCTTTTAATGAATAATTGGAGATTGCTCCAATTGGTTAACCGGAGTAAAACTGCAACGATTAATAAAAATCCAATTACAACGCTAGTTTCTTGACTAGTCATACTCATCATTTGTAAACCATATTGCATCATACCAATCACAATACTTGCAATTCCTGTTCCAATAACAGTACCCTTTCCGCCGGTAATACTAGTTCCCCCTAAAACAACTGCAGTAATAACTGGTAAAACTGCCTCGGTACCGAGGTCTGATCTTGCAGAACTGAAGTAGGATGTTAAGATCACTCCACTAATACCACCTCCTATACCGGCTATGATATACGACCAAATTAAGATGGACTTTGTACGAATTCCGCTGTACCTGGCTGACTTAATATTGATGCCAATGAGAAAAACCTGTCTGCCAAAGCGAGTTAGGTTTAGTATCACAGCAAACAGGATCATAAAGACGATTAAGAACAAAATAGGGTTAGGCAGCCCAAAGGTTTCACCATTTGCCAGCTGTACGAACGAATCAGGAAAACCGCTGATGCCTTCATACCCAGATGCCTCGTTTCCACCTGATATCACTAAGGCAATTCCTGAGAAAAGAAACATACTCCCTAAAGTAACAACCAATGGCTGCACATTACTATTAGCCACAATCACACCATTGATTGCACCAGCACAAGCACTTATGACTAATGCAATGAAGGCAGCGAGCCAAACATTTACCCCATTCATCCAAAGGACTCCAATCGAGATTGAGGTCAATCCAATCGTCGAGCCGATGGACACATCAATTCCACCAGTAATAATGACGTATGTCATCGGTATAGCGGCTAGTCCGATATAAACATAATCATTCATACTAAAAATGAGATTAGTAAAATTTAAGAAGTCCGGATTCATCACACCAAAGAAGATCAGTTCAAGGAGTAAGAAAATAACGAGTGCACTTTCCCACTTAAAGAGTAGCTTGATCCGTTTTGTCATCGTTGTGGATCCCTCCTTTTCCTACATCTGACTGCTGTTTTCTCCTTTTGTTTCTATTAAACTGACTCTTTACTAAATAGCTTTGGAATCTGGAGTCACTGATGACGATGAGCAGTAATAAGAATCCAGAAATGGCATTATTCCAGTAGGCTGGGATTCTCAAGTAAATTAAAGAACTATTAATGGCTGTTAAGAAAATTGCACCGAGACCAGCACCAAATACCGTTCCCAATCCCCCGTTTAGGCTCACACCACCTAAAACAGCCGCCGCAATGACCTGCAGTTCTATGCCGCTCCCTGTTTGATTTGGGACGAAGCCGATATTCATAACAAAAATCATTCCAGCGATGGAGGCTGATAATCCCGACAACACAAAGGCTAATACTCTAATCTTTGAAACAGGAATCCCTATAAGGCGTGCACCATCAGCATTATCCCCAACAGCATAGAAATAACGACCCAGTTTTGTCAGCTTTAGAACTAGAAAAGAGACCATTAGTATAATAAGTCCAATCCAAATTGGCAGTGGAAGACCAATGAAATCAGTACCTGAAAGCCTTTTGAAGTAGTTAGGAATATCCTCAATCCACTTTCCATCTGTTAAGATAATCATGAAACCTCTTAATATTCCTAATGTCCCTAATGTCATAATGATGGCAGGTATTTTCAGAAATGCCACTCCGATACCATTGACTAAACCTGCCAGTATTCCAACGATGAGAACGACAAAGGCTGCCGCCCATCCTGAAACTCCATTGGTTAATAACAACCCGCAAACAGCTGCCGAGAATCCCATGGTGGACCCGACCGATACATCTATTTCTGCTGTTAAAAGGACAAATGATTGACCAACAGCCAAAATTAATAAGATAATGCTGCTGCTTACAAGAAGAACCAGACTGTTACCTGTTACGAACTTACTATTAATCGAACCTACAATTCCGATGAACGCAATTATGAGAACAATAATCGAGACTTCCCTTACTTTTAATATCCTTGATACGTTATTCATAGCGCCTTCAACTCCTTTTTAATCCCAAATGCAGCTGAAGTTATGGAGTCGACAGTTAAGTGTTCTTTTGCAATGGAAGAAGTCATCCTTCCTTCATGCATAACGAGGACATGATCACTCAACTGAACGATTTCTTCTGTATCGGATGAAATTAAGATGACTGCTAATCCCTTTTCTTTCAGATCTTCAATCATTTTATAAATATCCCTGCGTGCGTCGGCATCGATGCCCCGAGTCGGTTCATCTAAAATAATCACTTTTGGCCCTGTTTCAAGATACTTTGAAAGGACAATCTTCTGCTGATTCCCACCAGAAAGATTGCCTATCAACTGATTAGGTCCTGTTGTGACCACCTTGAGGCGGTCAATAGCTTTCGAGGAGATTTCTTTTTCTTTTTTAAATGGGAGGAATAAGTGCTGAAATCGATGCAGGATAGTGGATGTGATGTTCATTTTTAAAGAGGCAATGGAGAAAATACCGTGTTGATGCCGATCCTCAGGGACATAAACCAGCCCCCGATTTATCCGTTCTCGAAGGGTGAGACCCTTCATACTCTCGCGATGTAGGAGAACCTCACCCGAGTCCCATGGCTCCAAACCAAAGATGGAGGAAGCAAGCTCGGTACGGCCGGCACCGACGACCCCTGCAATCCCTAAGATTTCACCAGGATAAAGGTCGAAGGTCACATGGTGAAAGCGATGACCGGATAAGTCTTTAACAGAAAGAACAGGATTGCCTGACCTACTAGGGGAAGAGTCAGAGCCCTTTACTACTTTTGTAACGATATTTCCACTAGAATCTTCTTCTACTTTTCTATTAAAGGTTTTATGACTTTGTTCAGGCATTAATCCTTCTAACAACTTCTCATAGGTGAAATCACATGCAGCATCCTTGGCTGATATCACCCCATCCCTTAACAAAGCGACAGTATCAGCAAGCTGAAATATTTCGGTAAGCCGGTGGGTAATATAGAAGACTCCTAACCCATCATTCTTCAGCTTTTTTAAAGTAGAAAAAAGGGAATTGATTTCACTAAATGTTAGGGTCGATGTTGGTTCATCTAATATAAGAATCTTGGCATTCCTTATTAACCCTCTCAGTAACTCTACAAGCTGTTGTTCAGCAATAGATAAGCTAAATCCCTTACGGCTGATATCCAAATTCCAGCCTAAAACGGCAAGATAGTGGGTAATTCTCTTTTCACACTCTTCCTTATTCTCGTTAAAAGCGATCGTAACGTTTTCCCGAACGGTCATATTCGGAAAGATAAGTGGTTCCTGAGGGACTAAGTAGATTCCATGTTTATGTGCATCTGCAGGTTGATGGAAGGAAACTGCTTTCCCATTAACCACAATCTCACCCTCGTCAGGCCGATATAACCCTGTAATGATTTTCATTAATGTAGATTTACCAGCACCGTTTCCGCCAACAATCGCAAAAACCTCTCCTTGATTAAGCGTTAAATCAACGCCCTTTAACACGGGGTTTCCTGCAAATTGTTTATAAATTTGCCGAATGTGAATCAGCTGGCCATGCATGTGGCTCACCCGCTTTACAAGTTTATAATCTATTAAACATAAACATTTTTTAATAGACTTAACTTTTGTTTAAAATTTAAAAAAATTACAATTTTAGGTAAAGCGCTTACAAGCAAAATATTAAATGACAATTCACCTGCAGTCAATATGTTTAAGTTAAATTTTCTAAATATTTTGAAGTTATTGACTTTTTATTTTATGGGTCCTATACTCGGTATTAGAGTTGAACATTTGTTAATCTAATGATTATTTGTTGAAAGGTTGAGTGCTTTGTCAAACCATGATGTATTTACCGAGAATCTCCTAGTTAAAGTCGCTTGGTATTATTACAAGGATAATCTAACCCAAACTGAAATCTCAGACCTGCTAAATTTATCAAGGAATAAAGTTGTTCGTTTACTTGACCGAGCACGTGCCGAAAATATTGTCTCCTTTCATATCAAAGGACATGGGGTAAATTGTTTAGAAATTGAGCACAAACTAATCGATGCATTCAAAATTCCTCGTACTTTCGTCATCCCTACACCTAAAAACGAACTTAGCCGGTCCCTATCAAAAGCAGCAGCACAATATATCGAGAATAATATCAGGGATAATGAGCTATTAGGATTCGGTTGGGGCGAGGCTGCTTCACGAACGATTGAATCACTTACGATTGATCCCTCCATGGCTGTCTCAATGGTCACTCTTACAGGCGGAGTTAATTATTATTTCCATAAACGTGATTATTCGTTAGAAGGTGGTCTGGACAAATTTAAGGGCGGCATACATGTCATTCCTGCTCCCTTCCTAGCATCTACAGAAGAAATGGCAAAAAACATGCTAACTGAGCCATCCGTTAAAAACATTCTTGATTTAGCTAGCCTTTCGAACCATGTTGTCGTGGGAATTGGCGGCTTATCCTCGACTTCAACCATTATTAAAGAAGAAAAGATGACCCTTAATGAATTAATTTACATCAAAAATCAAAATGCCGTGGGCGATATTTTAGGGCAATTTTTCGATGCCGAGGGGCATATTCTTGAATTACCGCACCATAATCGATTAATCGGCACCCAACTCAGCACGTTGAAAAAACTTAACAATGTCATTGGTGTTGCTGGTGGTCCTGATAAAGTCGATGCCATTTTCGGTGCATTGAAAGGAGGGTATATCGACACTCTTATTACTGATGAAGAAACTGCTAGAGCACTAATAAAAAAGGAGGTTTCTTTGAATGGAATACATCCTAGTCCTTGATGCTGGGACTGGCAGTGTCCGCGCTGTGCTATTTGACAAAGCCGGCCGGCAGACAGCTGTTTCCCAGGTGGAATGGACACATATTGAAGATCCACGCTACCCCGGTTCGATGGATTTCGACGTTATAAAGAATTGGGAAATCATTCAGACATGTATTTCACAAGTGCTCAGCCAGTCCGGTGTGGACGCTAATGACATTAAGGCCATAAGTGCAACTAGTATGCGTGAGGGTTTTGTCCTTTATGATGAGAATGGCAGTGAAATCTGGGCTTGCGCCAATGTGGATGCCCGTGCAGTTGATGAGGCCAAGGAGCTAAAAAACAGCGACCCCCAACTTGAAAAAAGACTGTATAATTTAAGCGGCCAAACCTTTGCGCTAGGTGCCCTCCCCCGCCTCCTTTGGCTCAAAAACAACCAGCCTCACGTCTATGAAAAAATCGCCTACTTAACTATGATCAACGATTGGATCCTCTATAAACTTACCAATAAACTTCAAGTCGACCCTTCTAATGGCTGTACCACAGGAATTTTCGATCTAAAAAATCGTTCATGGACTCCGGCAATTGCTGAGGCCTGTGAGCTGAAGGCCAATATCTTTCCACCCGTTAACGAAGCAGGTGAATTACTAGGAACCATTCCCGAGTCTATTGCCTCATTTACAGGTCTTGCAAAAGGCACCCCTGTTTTCAGCGGCGGCGGCGACGCCCAGCTGGCTTCGGTGGGTGTTGGCGCCATTAAAGATTCCCAAACCTTCATTTGCGGAGGGAGCTTTTGGCAGCAGGAAATTAACATAAAGGATTTGAAAGTGGACTCACAGAATCGTATTCGTGTTAATTGCCACGCTGTCCCCGATTTGTGGCAAATAGAAACCATTGCCTTCTTCCCAGGCCTTGTCATGCGATGGTTTAGAGATGCCTTTTGTGAAATGGAAAAACTGGAAGCAAAGCAAACAGGACGGGACGCCTATGAGATTCTTGAAGAAAAGGCAAAAGATGTCCCTGTCGGTTCGAATGGTATTATTCCTATTTTCTCAGATGTCATGAATTATATCTCTTGGAGACATGCCGCACCATCCTTCCTCAATCTTAGTCTAGATCCCAACAAAACTGGTAAGAAAGAAATCTTTAAATCGATACAAGAAAATGCTGCTCTAGTTACCTATGGCAATTTAAAAATGGTCGAGGAAGTCACAGGACAGTTCCCTAAAGAAGCCATCTTTGCCGGCGGCGCCTCAAAAGGAAAGCTTTGGAGCCAAACCTTGGCAGATGTCCTCGGGATTCCTGTAAAAGTTCCTGCTGAAAAGGAGGCTGCAGCCCTTGGCACAGCCATTATGGCAGGTCTTGGCGCCGGCTTATACCCCAGCATAGATTCGGCTATTAACGACATCGTGAAATGGGAAAGAATCCACACCCCGAATCTAGAAAACCATGAAACTTATAAAACCATTTATGAAAACTGGCGAGCAGTTTACACCGAACAGCTTAAGTTAGCTGATTCAGGCATAACCAATCATATGTGGATTGCTCCTGGATTAACGGTTTAATGGAAAGGGGGTGAAACAAATGTTTCACACTAGCGAAGAAAATAATGAATATCGTTACGTTACCCACGGCCCAAAATACTTAACAAAAGGACCCAATGTTGATATTGGAGTAGTTCTTTTAAAACCCGGAGATGACCACGATAACCACTATCATACGACCTGTGAAGAAATCTTTTATATCCTCGAAGGTGAAATTGATATTTATATAAATGGTGAACCTGTCCATGTAAAACCAGGTGATATGCTTCAGGTAAGACCTATGGAAGCACATTATTTAAAAAATACGAATACCGTCGATTTTAAAGCGGTATTTATTAAGTCGCCTCATATTAGTGAAAGGGATTCCGTCACCGTTGAAAATCCAAAAATGAAGGAGTGAATGGTTCAATGAATTGGGGATTTAAAAACAGAATGAATCAAATTTTACCAAATGGAAAGGCCGTCATGCTTGCTATTGATCATGGCTATTTCCTTGGGCCCATTCACGGTCTGGAGAAGCCCGGTGAAACAGTCAAAAACCTGCTTCCACATACAGACTCTTTATTTGTCACACGTGGTACACTTGATGCCTGTATTCCGACAGATGTAAATAAGCCTGTGCTTTTACGAGTATCCGGAGGTCCCAGCGTTCTAAATGATCTTTCAAATGAACATATCGTCACTCCGGTAAAAGAAGCCATTAGACATAATGTAGTTGGTGTGGGTGTATCCATTTTTGTTGGTTCTGAGAACGAAACTCAAACAGTAACGAACTTAGCCAATGTGGTAACAGAATCACATGAATATGGAATCCCGGTTCTGGCCATTACAGCTGTCGGTAAGGAACTAGAAAAACGTGATACTAGATTCCTTAGCCTTGCTTCTCGTATTGCAGCAGAAATGGGTGCAGATATTGTGAAAACCTATTACTGTGAAGATTTTGAAAAAGTAACAAGCACTTGCCCAGTACCAATTGTGATTGCGGGCGGTCCTAAATTAGAAACCATTAAAGACGCTCTTGAACTAACTTATAATGCTATGAATCAAGGCGCTGCCGGCGTCGATATGGGACGTAATATTTGGCAGTCGGAATACCCAGAAGCCATGATTCGTGCCATCAACGGTATCGTTCACAAAGGTCTAGATGTGAAAGAAGCACTGGATTTGTATTCACAGCTTACACAGGGCAAGGTATTTTAGAGAAGAACTCTTCATTACTACTTTAAAATCTAGAATTAATATTAAGAAAAAGGGTCGGCCTTCCACTACTTAATTGTAGTAGAAGACCGACCCTTTGTTTAGAACGAACTAAAGTAGGGGGAAGTTCTGAAATTCTTTATACCTGAACTATTTGTTTTCTATATTCCTATTCGTCCAATCTATGAATAAGACACGATAAAACCGACAAACCTATCTGTGATATTCGTTACGAGGAGAGGACTTATGGAAAATGTGTTTGATTATGAAGATATCCAATTAATCCCGGCAAAAAGTGTTGTTAATAGCCGCTCTGAGTGTGATACCTCCGTATCCTTTGGCGGGCATACTTTTAAACTGCCTGTAGTACCTGCAAATATGCAGACCATTATAGATGAAAAGATAGCTATCTACTTAGCGGAAAATCGGTATTTCTATATTATGCATCGTTTTGAACCAGAGAAGAGACTCTCTTTTATTAAAGATATGAAATCTCGTGGTTTATTTGCCTCTATTAGTGTTGGCGTTAAAGAGGATGAGTATCGATTTATCCAGCAAATAGCAGATGAACAGCTTTCACCTGAATTCATTACGATCGATATCGCCCATGGCCATTCCAATGCGGTGATTAAGATGATTCAGCATATTAAACAACACCTCCCTAATAGTTTTGTGATCGCAGGGAATGTCGGGACTCCAGAAGCAGTAAGAGAATTGGAGCATGCAGGTGCCGACGCTACTAAAGTAGGAATTGGGCCAGGAAAAGTATGCATTACAAAAATTAAGACCGGATTTGGTACTGGCGGATGGCAGTTAGCTGCTTTGAAATGGTGTGCAAAGGCAGCAAGCAAGCCGATTATCGCGGATGGCGGTATTCGTACGCATGGCGATATTGCTAAATCGATTCGATTTGGCGCATCAATGGTCATGATTGGTTCCCTATTTGCCGGACATGAAGAATCGCCTGGAGAAACGATCGAGGACGAGAAAGATGGAAAACTTTATAAAGAGTACTTTGGTTCAGCCTCGGAATATCAAAAAGGCGAAAGGAAAAATGTAGAAGGCAAGAGAATTTTAGTCGAGCATAAAGGGTTCTTAGCAGATACACTGAAAGAAATGGAACAAGACCTTCAATCCTCGATTTCTTATGCAGGAGGAAACAGGTTAGAAGCGATCCGTTATGTGGATTATGTTATCGTGAAGAATTCGATATTTAATGGAGATAAGATTTATTAATGGTTATGAAAAATTATTTTATTTTTACAAGCCTGAGGAAAACTTAACTGCTCCTCAAGCTTTTTTTATGGAAAAATTTTCTTTACTTTACCATTATTTCATCCTATATTTTAACTAATATAAATTAGAATTATCCAATCATCCCGCCACCCTGATTCATATCTTCCTTATTCATGCCCTTTCTGACATCATGTCTGCACTATCTTTCTACTTTTTCACAATGAATTAACAAGACTTATTGATCTACGTTAATTATCCTTTTCTTTAAAAATATCAAAGGAGTGAAAATATGACTAAATCCATTTCAAGGCTAGCGAAATATACTTCCATTTTTGCTGGAATCCTTCTTATCTGTGCTCACGCATTAAATGTAGGTTCTGGAGAATTTGGATCGATTATTGGCCATCTACTAGTATTCATTGCTCATTTGCTGCTCGTATTTGCTTTTTTCGGACTATATTTCTATCAAGGGGAGAAAAATGGAATCTTAGGATTATTGGCCATGCTTCTCGGAAACATTGGTAATATCATTGTCACAGCGATTGTCTATGTAGAAATTGCTCAGGCTTATCTGAAAAAAGCCCTCCCTGTCAACAATGTACCTGTTAACGAACCCATTTCCATGTTTGGACCTCTTTTGTTTGTTTTAGGCATGATTCTTTTAGGGATTAGCATTATTCGCGGAAAGGTACTGCCAGCCTCTTCAGGCTATCTGCTGTTAATAGGTACAATAGTGTTTGCAGCCGCAAGCGTAATGGGTCAATACCAGGCTGCAGTTGAGGTTATTGGCGCCATTCTTACAGGGGCGGGATTGATTTTAGGCGGAATAAAAATAAGATACTAAGCTCTTCTTTAGAAAATCCGAATCGAATCAAAATGAGCTTAAGACCAGGTCCTAAGCTCATTCAAAACATTGTTTTAACAAATCCTCAATTTGTGCGATTGTAATTCCATCGACTGCCTGTGCTTCCAAACTTTCATACCTTTCAAGTGCTTCAGCTAGTAAATCTCTCTCATCTTCCTTCATATCAACACCCACTTTAACTATTTCATCATAGTGATGATTCCTATTCTTCTCTTTCCATTAACAATTTATTTAAATTCATTTTCAAATTTATTTAACGGCCTTCCAAATTGTCCATCTATCTTTTTCAACGATGTTGGTCTCCCTTTTAATGGCCTCATCGATATGATTCAATAATAGTTTTAACTCGTTGTTATCTAATTCATGTAAAATACTTCTTCCCGTTCTTTCACTCAAATCTTGAAGTAATTGATCCCTCGTTTCATACAATTTTCTTGTTTCCCATAAGGTAATCTCCTGAATATCTTTAAATCCTGCTGCCCTTAGGCCTTCGACAACGGTCTGACTATCGTGTCTGCGCTTCGTCTCTTTTTCCATTAATCTTGGAAAAACTTCAAAGAAATATCCTCTAATATGGGTATCGCTTCCCTCTATTAAACAATCAGCAGGAGTACGATCTTGAACAATATAGAATCCGTCCTCCTTAAGGATTCTATATGCTTCATCGAAACAGGCAGGTAAATCCTCAAAATGATGAATCAATGCCCTTTCCAGCAACAAATCAGCACTATTGGTCGCTAAACCAGATTCAAACGCACTTCCATGCTTAAATGAAATATTTTTATATTCTTTACAGTTTTCTCTGGCGCCTTCAAGAATCGGCTCGGAAAAATCGACACCCGTTACCATCGAAACACCCATGTCTGAAAGTGCCTTCGAATAAATTCCTCCGCCACAGCCTATATCCACTGCTTTAGAAATATTCTCAATTGGTACAAGGTCTTTTATGGCATTAATCCATGAATGATTAGCCGTTCTGGTTGTGTATGTAACGCGATTTTCTTGACTATGAAAATCAATTCCCACTCTACATCCCCCACCTCGAGTTTATCCTAAACAGTTAAATTTTACCACGAGGCAGGAATTTAAAACAATTAATATTAGTAGTAGCTCCGAAACTCTTGTTATTGAAAGTTGTTTGTGTGTTCTGCCATTTTCAGCTTATCGACTATTTCTTGATTTACTGGTATGCCCAACTCACTATACGAATAAAGTACTGCTCCTAAAACGGGAGAAAGTTGTGGGGCTTGAAATGAAAAGGTATGATTAGATTTTATTCTGTCTAGTTTATCCATTAAAAGCTTTGTCATGAATGGATCTTTTATGACCCCTCCAATAAGAGCTAGTGGAACTTCGATTGAAGGAAACCTAGAGGCAACCAAGTTGATCCCTATTACTAGTGAGTCAATTACTTTCTCACAAGCACGATAGGCTATTTTACTTCCTTTAGATGCGGCCGATGTAACAAATGCTGCCATTCCACTTAACTGCTGAATAGCCTTTACCCGATTTTCAGAGAAACCTTTTGATGCTAATATTCGAAATTCTTCAATGTCGCTAGTTCCCCAGTAGCTTAGGACGGACTGAATAAAACCTTGTTCTTCCACTGGATGTTTTTGTGTGATGATTTCATAAATTACTGAGTATGATAAATATCTTGCTGCGGCCGCTGAATCATGATGAAAATCATAATTTCTTATTATGGAACCTGCATCTGTTTTTCCAAGAACAATCGAACCTGTCCCAGCAATGGCTAAAATGCCTTGTCCGCCAACAAAAGCACCAAATTGAGCCACATGGGCATCATTTAATACTACTTTCACGCATTCCAGTCCCAGGATATTCAAAAACTCATTAGCCCATTTTCTATCTTCGGGTCTATTTAATCCGGCAAATCCACCAACAATACATTCTACTGACGACACCTTTGTGTTAGCTTGATGTAAAACCTCTCTAATCGCAGCTTTCACATTTTCATCTGGATGTTGATTTTTCCCTGGGTGGGAACCTGGATACTTTGAGAAGGCTAGAATTTTTCCTTTTACATCCGCCGCTGCTACTCTTGTATAGGTGCCTCCCCCGTCAATTCCTAATACAATATGTTGACTCAAGTGATCTCTCCTTTATGACTATTTTTTCACCTTTTGGAAATAGCGATAATGATACACAAAGGACAAAAAATCCACTAATAATAAAAACGTGTAAATTACAAGCCACCACAAATTTTTATCCAACCATGAAAGCCATAATTCCTGTCCTGCCACTTTTGTTCCTTTTTTAAACATACTTAGGTCATGACCAAATCCCAAAAGGATAGAAAGAATACTAAGTCCACCAAACATTATGATAATGGCAATATAGTTACTCTTAATTTTATTATTCGCCTCTTTATCATTCTTGAATAAAAACGAAAAGAGGCCCAAAGTCCAAGAAATCACCCGATTTCGACTAGATTCTGTTTCAGGATGATCCGAATCCCTATCCTTTGGCTTTCTAAGAAATGTTTCCCACTCTAATGAACGTTCTGAAATATTTGCACTACGTATAAACTCATTATGTATTTTATCCTCTATACTTTTAATATATTGACCTGCACGGGACATTCTCCGAACTTCCCCATTCCAAATCAAAATAATTAAATTACACATAAAGGGAATAAACAAAACAAAAATGCTTTCGACGATTTTCTCTTTTCCCCAAAGATTTGCACTAAAAGCAATTAACACCCCTATTGCTGTTAACCCATAGTTGATAATGGATTGCTGGTGCTTTAAAGCATCACTTGATTCATTTCTTAATGAATTATATTCTTCCATAACAATATCAAACCACTTTAATTGAAATTCCCTTTGCTTATCGTCTCTATCCTCCATTTACAAATCACCCTTAAACCGTTTCAACAACTCATTTAATGTAATTTCCTCTGTACTCATCACATGCCAATCTGCCTGCCCCATCTCTTTTTCCATCCCAACACCTACCGAAAACATTTTTGTTGCTTTAATAGCTCGCAATCCGGCTTCGCCATCTTCTATAGCGGCACAATTCTCATAGGGGATTCTAAAAGAGTCTGCTGCCTTCAAGAATATTTCAGGATCAGGTTTCCCCTTTTTTAACGATGAGGGATCTACAATCGTATCAAAATAGTGAAGCAGCCCCATTTGTTTTAATACTGTTTCCCCATTGGTACTTGAAGATGCTAATCCTATTCTTATGTTATTGTCTTTTAAATTTATAATTAATTGCTTCATGCCTGGTAAAATGAATTTTTCATCGAGGTCCTGAAGCAATTGTTGATAATGGATATTTTTATTATTAGCCAGTTCTTTTTTTTCTTCGTCACTTAAAAATTTTCCTGACTGTTTGACCATTGCATCAATAATTTCCATGCGTCCAATCCCTTTAAATTTCTCATTATCTTTTCTTGAAAATGAGAGAGAAAGTTGCTCGGCCACCTTTTTATTCGCAATATAATAAAGCTCAAATGTATCTGCAATAACGCCATCTAAATCAAAAATAACTGCCTCTAGTTTTCTTTTCAAATCTGCAGTCTCCTCTTAACTTTTTAGATTCAAACATTATAAACTATTATACCATCATACAAAGCTTTCGAGTCAGCGACTAGGCACTTAAGGTTTGAAGTTAATACAAAAAAACTGCCATATGGCAGTCCCTCTGTCTTCATCCATTTAGTTTTTTCTATCGATTAATCTTTTCTTTACCATTCTATGATTGAAATTTTTCCAATCTATTAAATGCCTGTTCCCAATCATCTATGCTATGCGTATGGTTTGTTCCTTCATAATCGGTAGTATCATTTAATGGTTTCCTTTTTAATGAAACTTTACCGCCCATCTAATATTTTTTACTAATCCAAGAAACAAGCGGGAAGATGGGAAGAAATCCGATGAAGCTAATTATATATCCTAACCATTTTTTCTTGCCAAACTTGCGAAGGTACCATCCAACTATTAAAGCTGCTAGAGTTAGCGCAACAAGTAAAATACTGAACAAAGCTAGGTAATATTCATTAATGCCCAACTTTGCGCTCAATGGTGAAACAATAGATTCTATAGTGTCTAATGGGTAATGATGTTCTTGATCTTTCAGATTAACTAGATTTGTTTTCAGTTCAGTTTCAGAGTTTTGAATGAAATGTTGGGCTTGTTGGATTTTGTACTGAGCAAAGTTTTGTGTTTGACTAGGAACTGCAGTTTGATTGTTACGAACAACCCCGCCCAGCAAAAGGCGATAATCCATAAGTGTTCCATTTACTAATGATCCCTTTCTTTGATGGAGGCTATGTTCATAATATCTAATGTTTAAACTCGTTTACTTGTAGAATACAAAAGCACCTATCTAAGTTTGAGAGACAGGTGCTTTAGCAAGGAATTATTCAGAATTAAACAGAATTTGAAAAAGAATGTTAAAGTATTCGTGTTTGAATATCATTTAACTAGGTTTCTTACTTCTTAGGAGCTGAGTAGCTCTTTGGCTGTTCTAGACCTCGCTGCTCCATGACTGCACGCAGTCTGTCCGGGTAGTCGGTGATGATCCCGTCAACGCCGTCATCCATAAGCTTTTCCATGGTCGGCTCGTCATCGATTGTCCACGGTATCACCTTCATTCCATTCTTGTGCGCTTCCTCTACCATGTCCTTCGTTACGTATGGCTGATAGTCCGCATCGGTGACTTTACCATTCTGCGGGAAACCGTGTACCGGTGAGATGGCGTCGGCACCAAAAGAGTGAGCTGCCGCCACTAGGTCTCCTCCGAAGTCGTCGATATCAATGCCCCCCAACCAAGGAGATGCACCAACTTGACCAGGCTGCAGGAACTGCGGGCCGTTGGTCAGTGCGACGAGGGGCAAGCGCGGCTCGACCTCGTGCATGCGCATGAGCGATCCCCAATCGAAGCTTTGAATTGACACCCGATTGATCATTCCGGCTTCGCGAACCTCGCGGGCAACAATCTGTACGAATTCTTCACGTGGAGCAGTCTGCTCTGGTGCACCGGCCTCTACCTTCGTCTCAATGTTCATCCACACCTTGTTCGCGTGATAACGCTTAACGAGGTCGAAAATCTCGCTTAACATTGGCATCCTCGCTCCGGGGCTCAAGTTCTGGCCTGGGAATTGCGACAGCTTTAGCGATCCGCAGTCCAGTGTACGCACTTGGGCCAGTGTGAGGTCCTTGATATACTTGCCGACATAGGGATATTCAGTGTCGCCAGGGAATGCTGGGCCTGTATCCTGGCACTTGGCACCCGAGATTTTACGGTCATGTGTGATTACGGCTTGATGATCCTTAGTGATTTGCACGTCCATCTCAAGTGTGCTCACACCGACTTCGAGAGCGCGAGAAAACGATGCAATTGTGGACTCACTTGTAAGGCCGATTCCACCACGGTGCGCCTCTAGATCGAACCCTTTCGGACCGAAGCTCTTTGAAATTTCAGACCAGGACTTATTCTCAGCAGCCGAAGCCGATTGTGCTGATAATTGGCCTGCACCTGTACACACCATAAGAGCTGCCATCGTTGCTAGTACAAACTTTTTCTTTTTCAAATGCTCATCCCCTTATAAAATCTATTACTCTATTAGTATAGTAGGATAATGTAAATCCTTGATGGTGCATTTGAAAAGATTTAGTAAAGAAAACTAAGAAAATTGTCACAGTCCTATTGACTTAAATAGTTATATGAATCTAGCAATCAAGCTTTTAGCAGGAAGCAAAATCCCCTTTTCAAAAAAGTATAGGACAAACTTATGTATTTTTTTGATTGAATCCTTTTTCCATCTTTGACGTGTTAAAATTTTCGAATATCTGTTTAAAAAAGAAGATCCAGTCTATCAAGATAAGAGACTGGACCTTCAATAGATTACAAAAATAGTCTGGACACTAACACGCGGGGTACTGTGGGTAGCGAACCGATAAAAATCTATTAAACTCTAAACTTACCCATTCCCGCTTATATTTCGTTATGGTAGTTTCAAAGCTACATTATAGTCATCGTATCCACCATAGTACTGCCAAATTTCTGCCTTTTCGTTTGTTCCAGGAAAATTGCCCCAACTTGGATTACTTGTTGTCAAATCTGTTGGGATTTCACTCGGGTAATAAGCAACCCAATAAGCCCCCGGTGTACTTGGTGAAAAGTTCCCCATCGTGCGTTCCCAGTTCCCTTTAGACGAATAGGTACCAGGTTTTACACCTTGTCCATATTGATTTAGATAATTAACAAATGCTTTATAAATGGTTTGATTATTTGCATAGTCATAGTCATTCATACCGGTTGAAGCCGATTCCACATCAATAAAGATAACAGGTCTAACTTTCGAACCATATACACTCTTCATAGTTTCGTAGGTTTGTAGTGCTAATTTTGCCTGCTGCGCTCCCCAATCACTTGCAGAGGTGCCCGCTGGCGCCTTTTGTATTCCGGATAAAAACCAATAACCATAAACATAGCTAGCAGTCTGTGCTCTAGCACTACTGAAATAAATTCCACTGCCCGTGTTTGCGTCAAATTGTACAGTATTCCCATAACCTAACTTCCCTAGGTAAAAATCTTCCCCTTTAGGATTCGCTGATGAAGCAGAATCCGATCCGAATAAATAAGCCACTGTAGCATCAGTTTCAGTCGATTCTGACGATTGAGTTTTGGAAAAAATCGCCGAATTTGTGGAAGCATGAATTCTTGCTGTTGCACTAGCATGTACACTTGCCTGCGATTTTACAATTCTGCCTTCTTTCTTTTGTTGAATCTCAACTTTTACTTCTGCTTTAGGCTGAGCAGGAACCTCCGGGTTTACAGTGAGTGCAGTAGTTACATTTTCGCTGGCATGTATATTTTGAGACCTGTTTGCTTGAACAGCTTTTACAGGTTCCAATTTTGTTTTATTTTGGGAACTGTTTGCTTGAACAGTTTTAACAGGTTCCACTTTTGCTTTATCAAGTCCAGCCGCTGCAGTAAAATGGCCGCCAGTCATTAGTCCAAAAGACAATACTGTAGTTACTACGATAGATTTTACAAGTTTTTTTGTGTTCATTCCAATTTTGCTCCTTTAATTATCGTTACATGTGGCTAAATTAGCAGTAAACGTTAAGAAAAAAGGAGCTGCTTTTGGCGGTGGTGATGGCGGCGCATTGATCCATTGATGACAGTACTTAGCCTGGCGGGAAGTATAGCTCTGGCCAAGGTTCAAAGCAAAATATTCATCCCAGTCAAACCAATTTACAATAAAGCTTGTCGTGCCTGCCCCCGGGCCTGGAACATCATTTGATTGCCCTCCAGAGGATTGCGTTCTTTGCAGAGGGTTATTCAAAAACTCAATGTTCACAGGAATCTTCCAATTGTTAGATGGAGCCTTGTTTTCTTCATCTATTAACGGTTTCTGCACCAAGGTCAGAGGACTACTCGTCTTTATTGATACTGAGGAGTCAGTATCTTTTGTAAAAGTTTTTGACTTAGCATTCAAACCTGTTGGCTGGCTGTTGGTTTCCCCATCATATTTAGTTCGGTTTGAGGAGAGTGACTTAGGGACCTCCGGAAGCTTGTTCGTGACAGCATTTGGAATTGCTGATCCTGTTTGTCCTGTATCTTTCACCTTTGCAGCCGGTTCTGCAGATTGACCAGCCTTTACATTCGTATCTAAGGAAGGTGCTGCCTTTTCAATACCCCTATTCACCTTGTCTGGTGACTTTGGAACAGGCTTTGTTTGGGGTCGAGGGGTTCCAGGATTCGTCACTGGTTTTTGAACCACTCTACTTTGACTTTTATGTACGTTTTCAGGTGTAACGGACACTGTTTTTTCCGAAGCCATTGGACTTTCTCTTTCCTCTAAAACGAGAGTTTGTGCTGCAGAGTTATGAGGTTCCGGTTGACCGGCCACTCCGTTTTTCTCTGCAAATGCATTATTTGGCATGAAAGCAGCAGCCCCTAAAAATACACCCATTAGAATAAAATGCCGAATGTGCATGATTTCACCCCCTTTCAAAAGGTAGGATCATAACTTCCATGGACAACATTCGACATTGTTTTTGAATTTTTGTCGGTTTTTCTTCCTACTAATAAAGAAAGAGTTCTTTTAACCTAAGCTGAATCTTTAATGGATGAGTCAAATCTCCTTAAACAAGAGGGCTTTACACATATACGACTGAGGATTTCGAAACTATTTTGATCAAGGTGATGCCAAACAAATAGATTAATAGAATTTGAAGTAAGTAGTTTTTTATATGTACATGGACATCTTTAGAGTCATCAAAAAATAAACACCTCAATTAAATGAGTTGTTTTCGATAGGTAACCTAACTAGGATGAAGAATTCACTCGTTTTAGAATCTAAATTGCATTAATTTTACAAAATGTAAAAAACAGGCTTCCTACCAAGGACGAATGGGTAGCTGGTCCCTTTCCAATTGAGAAGGGTTCATATAAAATACCAGTCCTTTTTTTCACATGTAGGAGATTTCTACCTATCATTTATGATGTGAAAGTCTATTAAAACTAGTTCTATCAAAATGGCAAATACTCTTTTAGAAATGTGTTATTTTATCAGCTAGTTTGTCTCATTCGAAAAAGCTCTTCTATGAATAATATAAATGAGGTAAAAATAAAATTTTTACTAAAAAAATATCATTTTATAAGGGAGAATTTTATTTGGAAGAAAAAGATCATTTAATGAATATGGGCTTACTGGGATCCAGCTCCCTCAACGCTTCTGCTCAGGACAGTGGCGGTAGACTGGACTATCTCTATATCAGTGGCGGCAGTGATGATTCTGTGAAGCGTTTCGATGCAGAAACCGGACAGTTCCGCGACACCTTTGTCACATCAAAAAGCGGAGGTTTGAAAGGTCCTCGAGGAATTCTCTTCAGCCGTGAAGGCCATCTCCTTGTCTCGAACCAGAACGTTAACCTGGACCAGAACGGCAACGTGTTAAAGTACAAGGGACAGAACGGGGCATTTCAAAGTGAGTTCGTCCGTTCAGATAGAGAAGGCGCCTCATTCGCGCCGCGCGGCATGGTTCTCTCGGACCAGAACGTCCTCTATGTGGCGGACTTTTTGGATCCGAACGACAAACCGGGAGAATTACGGATGTATGATGGCAGCACGGGGAATTTTCTAGGCAATCTCGACCATTCTAGCTTCAGCGGGCAGTTTTATCCCCGCGGTGTCGTCTTCGGCCCTGACAGTATGCTATATGTATCAGTCCGCAACATTCCATCGCATTCCGGTGGCTATGTCGTGCGATTTGACCCGGTGACAGGCTTCCTCGAAGAGTTTGTTAAAAGTAACGAGTTCAACAATCTTCACCGTCCTGAAGGCTTGGTCTTCGGTCCGGACGGAAACCTCTACCTCACAAGTTTCCGCCTGAACAAGAATGATACTGACAAAATTTTGATCTTCGATGGGAATACTGGCGAGTTTCTCGACCAAATTGACCTCTACACTGTCGGCGGGCCACGCGCCTTTGCACAGGCAATCCTGTTCGGACCGGATGGAAAGCTGTTTGTCCCCATTACTGGTGACGGACCTGATACAGGTTCAGTGCGGCGCTACGATGTTCAGACCAAGACATTCGATGTGATCGTGCCTCCCGCTTCAGCAGGCGGACCATTAGGGCAGCCGTGGTTTCTGACATTTGGCAAAACAAATCCTTCAACGCTGGCTTACCAGGGATAGAAAAACGAAAAACACGGACAAGTCTTGATAATTGAATTCGAATTGGCGCAAATTTGTGATAGGAAAGGAGATGATTTTATTGGGTTTAAGAAGTCAAAATATTTGTGATTATATTGTCATTGATGTTTATCTCGGAGGAGACCTATGGAGTGGATGATTCAAGAGGATATTAAATTTTACACAATAGATGATACAAACGAGAAGGATAGATAAAACAGATACATTTTGATTTATCTATCCTTTTTTCTTTTTTTAACAGATAGAGCTACCTTAATTAACTAATCATGTATAGCTGTAACAGTCCCATCTTTAAAGTGAACATATCTCTTTACCACTGCTTATTTTTATAATTAACTGAAAATTCACAAAAACACCAAACAGACTTAACATTCCTTCCTTATGCTTTAGTTGTAACTAACTAGAGGATTGGGAGGCGAGGAAAAGAGTGAAAGACACATTGAATTGGAACGTACTGAGAAAAGCAGTACCTGCTTTCGTTCTTACGACTTCATTAACAGCGGGCATTGTTATGGCTTCTGGGAATCCCAGTGAAATAGGTTCCCATAATAACAACGAGACTAATAAGAAGCGTTTCATTCAATTGCAATTACTCGGAGTAAACGATTTTCACGGTCAGCTAAACATTACCCGGAAATTTAATGGAAAAGATGTCGGCCGTGTTGAGTATCTCGCTGCCTATTTAAAGCAAAAGAAAGCTAAAAATAAGAACACCCTTTTGGTTCATGCAGGTGACATGGTTGGCGCAAGTGCACCTGTATCCTCGCTTCTGCAGGATGAACCGACCATCAAAGTGTTAAACAAATTAGGTTTCGATGTTGGAACCTTGGGAAATCACGAATTTGACCAAGGTGTGAAAGAAATGATGCGCTTAATCCACGGAGGATTCCACCCCACTACTGGATATTTTGAAGGTACTCAATTCCCCTATATATGTGCCAACGTAATTGACGTCAAAACAGGAAAATCACTCCTTCCTCCCTATAAAATTATAAAAGTAAATGACATACCAATCGGATTTATCGGTGTTGTATTAGACGATACACCTTCTATGGTGAATTCTGATGGAATAAAAGACATTAAATTCATAGATGAAGTAACCGCCATTAACCAAGCGGTGTCACAGTTAAAGAAACAAGGTGTGAAAGCGATCATTGTATTGGCTCATAATGAAGGCAGGCAGACCCGTCCCAACGGTGCTCCTGCTGGAGAAATCGTCGAAATGGCTAAAAAGGTAGACGATGAAGTGGACGTGATGTTTGCCGGTCACAGCCATACCTTTCTTAATACAGAAGTGGATGGAAAGCTGCTTATTCAGGCCTATTCATATGGAACTGCTTTCTCAGACGTTTCCGTAGAGATTGATCCCATCACGAAAGAGATTGTAAGCAAAAAAGCGGAAATTGTGATGGTTTATCAGGAGTCGATTAAACCTGATGGCGAAATCAAGAAAATGGTTGAAGAGTATGAAGCGGAAGTTTCTTCTTTTGTAAATGAAGTCGTTGGCAAGGCTGCTGACGACATTCCAGCAAGTCGAAACGAGAATGGTGAATCAGCGTTGGGCAATCTAATTGCTGATTCGCTGAGGAAAGAGATGCATTCAGATTTCGCGTTTATTAATCCTGGTGGAATCCGAGCTGACCTCCATAAGGGAGACATTACTTATGGGGAGTTATTAACTATCCTGCCATTTAAACGGAAACTCGTAAAAATGACGCTTACTGGCGAACAAATCCGCCTCTTATTAAATCAGCAATGGCAGCCCGGAAAATTGAGAATGCTGCAGATTTCCGGTTTGAAATATACCTGGGACAGTACAAAACCTGTTGGCAGCAAAGTGGTCGATATTTTCTCTGCTGACGGAACTGCGATTGATCCCAAAGAAAACTATACCGTTACTGTAAATGACTACCTGGCTGATGGCGGTGACAATTTCACTGTTTTCCGTAAAGGGACTCATAAAACCGCTGGTCCTGTTGATATTGATGTGTTTAAAAAGCACGTGCTGCAATTAACAGATCCGCTTACTCCTTTGATAGAAGGAAGGATTAAAAAAATTCGATGAGTTAATGATTGTTACCTCACTGAAAGTATGATGATGTAAATTTCATTAATAATCTGTAAATTTAGAATAATAAATATTTCAGGTGATTAATGAAACGGTTAAGAAATGTTAAGAAATGGCAAATTGCATTCTATCTTTTATTAAAACTTGTATGATAAGACTGTAATACCAAATGCAAGCATTCAAGGAGGAATAGAAATGAAATCTTTCAAAAAGTGGTTATTTGCTCTAATGTCCGCATTGATGTTACTTGGGGCTGCGACAGCATGCTCAGACAAAAGTTCGAAACAGGATGATCCCAACACGCAACAAACCGATGATGGATCACAAACTGATGATGGTTCGCAAAGCGACGACGGTAATTCTGGTCAATAAGAAATTTCTGCATAAAAGAACGAGACGGCTTCTGCCGTCTTGTTTGCCTTTCTACAAAAATAGAATAACTTTCTATTTTAGGGATATTTATCTAGATAATGAAAATCATTTTGGTGCCTTTTCCTTATTGATAATCACAACACAATAAATGATAATGATAATCGATATCAATGATAATAATTATCAATTAATGTAGGAGGTATTATTATGTTTATTCAATTTTTAAAGGAAAACCGCTATGTATCCTTAGTACTTATGTTACTTCGACTCTATCTAGGATGGCAGTGGTTAAATGCTGGCTGGGGAAAAATCTCAAGTGGAAAATTTGATGCAAGCGGCTTTTTGGTTGGGGCAGTAAAAAATATGTCTGGTGAACACCCTTCTGTTCAACCTTGGTGGGGAAACTTTTTAAAAGAGGTTGCCATACCATACGTCGATATTATTAATGTAATAGTTCCTTGGGGAGAATTTTTAGTAGGAATAGGATTAATCTTAGGTATTTTTACATCATTTTCCATACTCATGGGACTTACTATGAACTTTGCTTATTTGTTATCAGGAACGACAAGTACAAATCCCCAGATGGTTTTATTAGGTCTGTTCATACTTGTTGCAGGAATGAATGCTGGAAAAGTTGGATTGGACCGTTGGTCCCTGCCCTACCTTAGAAAATTGATAGATAAGAAAGCTGGAAATCAACCATATTCCGAAAGTGCATAATGAAATTAGCCTTTCTATATTATTAAATTAGGCTATAATACAGTAACCTGTAATAAGATTACTTCGAAGGATACTAAAAACCTACTTACACCGAATGTAAAGGTTACCGTTTTCGGGTGCTTTTTTTATAAATGACACAAGAAATGACGTATGAATTGGCATACGTCATTTTTCTTTATTTATCAAGGTTTCTGCGAGTTTTTAATGAAGTTGACATAGTAATTGACATCATTTTTTATGTTGGACAATAAGTATTGTTCAATTAAAAAATAAGGTCAAAGCTACTGTCAACAACAATTATTGCGAAACGTCCGCTCCATGGAGAGCTAACGGGATAGTTTTGTCCCGATAACAAAAACTAACAGAATGAAAACGATAAATATATAAAGGAGATTACATATGCTGAAAAAGATACTGAAAATCCTTCAAGTACTCCTAATTGTAATTTTCGGAGCAAGTTATGTTTTACATGTTTGGGGTAAAATTGACAGAACTGCAGCTGAAAAAAGGATGGTATTTGACCAGCAGCCCATCCAATACCCGATTCGTCAAAGTAATATTACTATGTATACGGACGGGAAACAGTTTTACAATCAATTATTCTCAGATATAAGGAAAGCAAATCATTACGTGCATATCAACTTTTTCTCTATTGCTGATGATAAAGTAAGTCATCAATTTCTAGATTTATTGAAACAAAAAAGCCAGGAAGGTGTGGAAGTATATTATGCTGTGGACGGGCTGGGTGGAATTTTACTAAAGAAAAGGGAAAGAGAATTATTAGTTAAAGCAGGAGTGCATTTTACGTATTACAATAAGCCTGCTTTTCCTTATCTTTTTGCTTCTTTGGATCGTCGGAATCATCGCCGTATTTCAATTATTGATGGAAGGATTGGGTACATTGGCGGATTTAACATCGGCAAGAAGTATTTAGGAGAAAAAGTAAAACTCGGTCACTGGAGAGATTATCACCTTCAAATACGAGGAGAAGGGGTTCAAGATCTAGAACATCAATTTGTGTTAGACTGGAAGAAAAACACAGAGGAACAGATTCCTATACACAGCGCGACAAAGGAAAAGGGAGCAACCCGGCATCGATTTACTGCCTATTATAGCGGAGAAAAACTTGGGCAAGATTATGCAACGCTGTTTCATCAAGCAAAAGAGTCCATCATTATAGTAACACCTTATTTTATACTAAATGACAGAACTATTTGGAACTCATTAGTTGATGCAAGAAAAAGAGGAGTTCGTGTTAAAATTCTGTTCTCACCTCATTCGGATGCACTGTTAGTTAAAGAGGCAGCGTATCCATATATTCGAAAAGCATTAAAACAGGGAATAGAAGTATACGGTTATAAAAAGGGAGTAATGCACGGTAAAGCATTCTTGATTGATAAAAACGTATTGATGGTAGGGACCGTAAATTTTGATTCGCGCTCGTTTCATTTAAATGAAGAAATGAACTGTTATATCCATGACCCTGTCTTTATTTCAAAAGTAAAGCCAGTCATCAATAAAGACATCCAAAATTCAAAGCGAGTAACATCCTCTGACGTCAATCAATTATCTATAAAAGAAAAACTGAAAGAAAAGTTTGCAAAAATGATTGGGTATTATTTGTAAAACCCCCACAGTGGGCTTTCACCACCTAGATAGTTCCCATGCCTGGCACAATCGAGTAGAGGGAAAATAAGTTGATTATTTTCGCCCCTCTCACACCACCGTACGTACGGTTC